>NZ_JAVRCC020000086.1:0-20952 GCF_034530975.2 Nostoc sp. DedQUE07
CCCCCGATGTATTGGGGGGAAACAAGAAAAATCCGGTTCCCTCCCCAATACATACGGGGAGGGTTAGGGTGGGGTAAAAAATATCTGATACATCAATCATGACTTTTCAAACAACCTCTAAAGGTGGGGGCTTAAATAATGAATAAATTTATTTTTTTCATTAATAATACCAATTTGAAAAAAGAATGCGACAAATAGACCATTTGTAGAAACGCGATTCATGAGCCAGCGCGTTGCGGGGGTTCCCCCCGTTGTAGCGACTGGCGTCGCGTCTCTACCGAAGGATGTGTTGCAATCATTAATTAAATTGGTATAAATTAAGTGGCTTGTACCCTTAATGAATTAATTATTAATTATTAATTACGAATTACGAATTACGAATTACGAATTATTCGGTCAAGTATCTCCATCATCAACTTGACGTTTTAAGCATCTTAGTTGTGTTCTAGCAGGTTGACAATCTTCCTCACTAACTCCTCTGGTTCTAATGGCTTGGTAATATGAGCTTGAAACCCAGCAGTTAAGGCTTTTTGCTGGTCAATATCTGTGGCATAACCGGTAAGTGCGATCGCCGGAATCGTTCCTCCCTGATTCGGTGGGCGCGAACGAATCTGCTGAATCAGCATATAGCCATCCATATCAACCATACCTATATCACTCACAATTACATCGGGAATGAAACTATTAAGTACTTGCAATGCTTCTAGCCCAGATGCTGCGACTGTCACTTTTGCGCCATTTTGTTCTAGCAAAAATGCTTCAAACTTGCATGAAAACTTATCATCATCCACGAGCAAAATTTGCAGGTTGCTTAAGGGAGTCTCTGCGATTTCTGCATCAGCGTCGGCTGAGTCAAGTACAATTTGTGCTGATTGGTTCAAGATCGGTATTTCAACTGTAAAGGTTGCGCCCTGATTCTCACCCAAGCTTTCTGCTTTGACTGTGCCACCGTGCAGTTCTACAATTTGGCGGACGATTGCTAGCCCTAAACCCAAGCCACCAAATCTGCGTGTTGTTGAGCTATCCTCTTGCCGGAAATAATCAAAGACATACGGTAGAAATTCCGGTTGAATGCCAATGCCTGTATCGATCACCCGGATTTGAGCCTGCCCTGCAATTTGTTTTAATTCAATGATTACTTCTCCCTCATCTGGTGTAAATTTGACGGCATTGGTAAGCAAGTTCCACACCACTTGCTGCAAGCGGGCAGCGTCACCAGAGATAGGTGCAGTCGGTTCGAGATCGATCTGTAAGTTAATATTTTTTGCTTCTGCTGCTAGACGCACCGTTTCCAGGGCAGCAGAAATAACAGGGATTACATTAAGGGGAGCCACCTTTACGGACAGCTTGCCCTGCATAATCCGCGAAACGTCGAGTAAATCTTCAATTAATTGTGATTGCAATTTGGCGTTGCGCTCAATCGTTAGTAGTGCTTCGCTTTGACGGGCGGCGTTGAGCTTGCCTTTTTGCAGCAGTTGTGCCCAGCCCAAGATCGGGTTGAGGGGCGATCGCAACTCATGAGACAGCACTGCTAAAAACTCGTCTTTAATTTGGTTAGCTCGTTGCAACTGTTCTGCCTGTTGCTGAATCGAAACAATTAGGTTGGCTCGGTCGAGGGCGATCGCTATCTGCTCAGACATTAATTGCAGCAAATCAATTTCTTCTGAGGTAAAGCGAGTGCGGGTGCAGCTAGCAAAGCAGATAGTTCCCAATAACCGTTCTTGGACAATTAACGGTTGACCGACATAAGCGGTGGCACCCAGGTCGCGGTGGGTTTGGGCATGAGGATGAGTGGCAATTTGGGCGCGATCGAGAACGAGTTGCTGTCGTTCTTGAGCTACCCATCCACAAAGGTCTTCACCGAACTCAAGCCACTCGATCGTCTCTGCCATCTCTTGACTAATGCCCTCATAGTTTTGCAAATGCAGTCTGGGGCGATTGTCTTTTGACTCGACGATGTAGCTGTAGTAATAGTCCAACCCTAGCGGGGGTGAGAGTTTGCTAAATAAATTGTGCATCAGCGTCATCGGTTGCTCAACCGCAAGTAAATTGCTGGTAATCTCATAGAGCAACTGCAAGCGTTCATCAGCTTGCCGCTGTGAGGTGACATCGCGCATGATTTTGATAAATCCTTGCACATCGTCGGCTTCATCGCGTAAGGGCATCACCAAGCCACTACCCCAAAAGCGGCTACCGTCTTTTCGGACATGCCAGCACTCATTTTCTGCCTGTCCTTGAGTTTGGGCGGTCTGCAATTCCCTTCCAGCGCGGTTTTGGGCGTTGTCTTCGGGGGTGTAAAGGCAGCGACTGTCACAGCCAATAATTTCTGCTTCTGAATACTTCAATAAGTTTTCGGCACCAGCACTCCAACTCACGATCGCAGCGTTGGAATCAAGGGTTAAAATGGCATATTCTTTTGCACTTGCCACCATTAACCGAAAGCGAGCTTCACTTTGTTTGAGGGCAATTTCGATTTGTTTGCGAGCGGTAATGTCGTAGGACATTGCCAGCACAGCATCAACTTCACCGCGATCGTTGCGTAAGGGTGTGCCATGAGAGATATAGTAGCGATCGTGGCTGTTGTGTTCTAAAGTAAATGATTCGCCATTGAGAGCTTGGTGGTAGTAGGGTTCGTAGCTGGCTGCTAGGGCGGGTTCGAGGGCTTCCCAGAGTGTTTTGCCGACAAAGTTTTCAGTAGTCATACCGACCCACTCCAGCGCTTCGCCTTCTGCCAGCTGGTAGCGCAAATCTCGATCCACAATGAACACAGCGCCATGAGGCAGTTTGGCCGCAACTTGACGCAGGCGAGCTTCGGCAAGTTGGCGATCGCGCTTTTCTTGGGCTTCTCGCAGCGCTCGTTGGACACAAGGAACCAACCGCCGTAAGTTGCGCTTTAGCACATAGTCGGTGGCTCCCAGTTTCAGCGCTTCAATCGCTAATTCTTCGCCCATACTGCCAGAGACGAAAATAAAGGGCGTGTCAGGACACAGGTTTTGGGCAATTTTCAAGGCGGAAATGCCATCAAAACCGGGCAAGGCATAGTCTGCCAAAATCAAGTTAAATGCATTGGTTTCTAATGCCCTCACAAACTCAGCGCGAGTTTCTACCCGGAGCAGTTCAAAATTAGCACCGCCATCGGTCAGGGTGACATTTATCACCTCTGCATCAAGGGGATTGTCTTCCAGCAAAAGAAAGCGCAGTGCTGTCAACATAATTCGTAATTGATAATTCGTAATTCGTAATTGTTACACCACGGGCTTTGTCGGGGGCTTGAAATATTGATGCTATGCATTTTACTTCTCCATTAGATAAATCAAGTGGCTTGTACGCTTCTTTAATTACGAATTACGAATTACGAATTAGTAATTATTCGGTCATAATGCCTCATGTTTCGGGAGCGAAAAGTAGAACGTTGCGCCCTGGTTGATTGCGCCTTCTGCCCAGATGCGTCCGCCATGTCGATGAACGATCCGCCGGACAGTGGCAAGCCCGACTCCCGTGCCAGAAAACTCTTCCTGGGGATGCAGCCGTTGAAATATGCTAAATAGTCGATCGCAGTATTTCATGTCGAACCCTGCACCATTATCTCTGACAAAGAAAATCACTTCTTGCTCCTGTTCAATCCTACCAATTTTGATGGCGGCTTCGGTGTTATTGCGCGTGTACTTGACGGCATTCGACAGCAAATTTTGCAGTACTAACCGCAGCAGTACTGGGTCAGCCTCTACCGTTGCCAATGGCTCGATTTCCCAGTGGAGCGATCGCCCGATTAGTTCCGGCTGCAATTGTTCTCGCACCTGCTGCACCAATTGACTGATATTAACAGTAGTCAAATGAATTTCTGTCTGCCCCAGGCGAGAAAATTCCAGCAGGTCGTCTACCATTTTTTCTGCCTCAAGAGCAGATTTGGTGATAATGTTGAGACTTTGCAAACTGGATGCATCGACGAGGGTTGCATTGAGCTTGCCTTGCAATCGTTCGGCAAAGCTGCTGATGTAGCGTAGCGGCGTTCGTAAGTCGTGGGATACCGAGGAAGAAAACGCCTCCAGTTCTTGGTTGATGGCTTCTAGTTGAGCAGTCCGCGCTTTCACCTGTTGCTCCAAGCGATCGTTGAGTGTTTGTACTGCCTGCATTACCTGTTCGCGGTAGACTGCTTCGCGTCGCAGTTGTGCCAGTTGAAGGTTGGCATTGACTCGCGCTAACAATTCCCGTGCCGAGAAGGGTTTAATTAAGTAGTCATCTGCGCCAGTTTCTAAACCCTCCACCCGTGATTTTTCGCCAGCACGAGCAGAGAGCAAAATAATCGGGATTGTCTGGGTATTTGGTGAAGCCCGTAGCGATCGCAGTAACTCAAATCCATCCATTCTAGGCATCATCACATCTGCTAACACCAAGTCATAGATGACATCTCCACCACGTCGGATCGCAGTCATTGCGGCTAACCCATCATTTACAGCTTCCACCTCGTAGTACTGGTTTAACAACCGCCTGAGATAGCCGCGCATATCGGCGTTGTCATCCACTAGGAGAATACGCGCCCTCTTGGAGCTTTGAGCGTGAACCTCCGAGCTTTGTGCTTGAACCTCCGAGCTTTGTGCTTGAACCTTCGAGCTTTGTGCTTGAACCTTCGAGCTTTGAGCGCGAACCTCCGAGCTTTGTGCTTGAACCTCAGAGCTTTGTGCTTGAACCTCAGAGCTTTGAGCTTGAACCTCAGAGCTTTGTGCTTGAACCTCAGAGCTTTGCTGAGTTTTCACGTCATGTGGAAAAACCAAGGGAAAACCTAACCCCCCAGCCCCCTTCCCTTGTAGGGAAGGGGGAGAAGTCAAAGCCTCTCTCCTTGTAGGGGAGAGGTTTGGAGAGGGGTTTTCCAGATCCCGTGAAAAGTCAGCCAAGCTTTGAAGTTGAAATTCTGTGCTTTCTTCAGGTAGCCAACGTAAGGCTTCTTCAACAAAAGCGTTTGCAGTTACAGCCGACGATACCAGTGTAGAGGCAACCCAAATTTGGTCGGCGGGTAGATGGGCGATTCCGGTGGGGATGGTGACGGTGAAGGTTGTGCCTTGGTCTACTGCGCTCGTAACCGCGATCGCGCCGCCGTGCCGCTTGACGAGTTCCTGCACCAGAGATAAGCCAATGCCTGAGCCTTCATAGCTGCGCCCCTTCGCGCCTTTGACTTGATAGAACCTCTCAAACAGGTGAGGCAGTTCTGAAGCGGCAATACCTACGCCCGTGTCGCTGACTATCAATTCAACTGTGTTTGCTTTGGATTTGAGCGAGACAGAAATGATACCCTCGAAGGTAAATTTTAAGGCATTGGAGAGCAGATTCAATACAATCTTTTCCCACATTTCGCGATCGACGTAAATGGGATCGGGCAGGGGAGGACAATCGACGACTAACTGCAAATTGGCATTCTCGATCGCCGAGCGGAAAACACTTGCCAGTTCCGCCGTGTAGGTAGATAAGTCGGTGGGTTCGTAGTTTGCCTTCAGGCGATCGGCTTCGATGCGGGAGAAGTCGAGCAGGGTATTGACCAGTTTCAGCAAACGCAAGCTATTGCGATGTGCTAGTTCTAGCTGTTCCTGTTGTGAAGAAGTTAGGGGATTTACCGAATCGCTCAAGGCATCTTGCAGGGGAGCGAGTATCAACGTTAGCGGTGTGCGAAATTCGTGGCTGACGTTGCTAAAGAAGAGGGTTTTGGCGCGATCGAGTTCTGCCAGAGATTCGGCGCGTTGGCGTTCTTGTTGAAGGGCAGCTTGTTCCTGAATCAGGCGAATTTGATCGGCTTGTGCCTGTTTGCGATCGGTAATGTTGTTGAATACGACGACAATGTGGTATTTATCTTCGTCGATGCGCGACACCAAAATATCGAACCAGCAATCTACACTGTCGATGTAGTGTTCAAACCGGGCCGATTCCCCTGTTTGAGCCACTGTGCCAAAGGTTTGCAGCCAGTTCTGATTCAACGGTTGATTCAGTTGAGTGGCGTTTTTACCTGCGACATCGCGCAGTCCGGTTAGGGACTCGAATGCTGGGTTGACCTGCAAAATTTTCCAGTCGATCGCCCTTTCATCGTCGTCATACAGCAGTTCGCAGAGGGCGTAACCTTCGTTGATCGAATTGAACAGCAGCCGATATTTTTCTTCTGATTGGCGCAACCCTACTTCGGCGCGGGCGCGTTCAAGCCGCGTCCAGATGCGGTTGGCGAGTTCGCGGGTCAGTTCGATTTCGTCGTCGCGCCAGTCATGGGGTTCGCTACGATAGATAACGAGCAGGAATTGCCACTCGCCATTGCGTATGAGCGGTATGCTGAGGAAAGAGCCGATATTCAGAGTCGCAAACTGTTCGCCATCGGTCAGGGGGTCGTCGAACACGTCGCGGATGACGATATCAACTCCTGCGAGACAAAGTTGCATAACTTCGGGTGTTAAAAACTCTTGCATACGATACGTGCCACGCAGGCTCGGCACGTCGCTGCGATGCCAGTTGTAGTCGATGACTGCAATTCCAGCCGACCCATAAAGTTCGGCAAAGGCGCAGGCTGACAGTCCGAAATGTCTGCCGATTTTTTCGCCCAGCGCATTCATCGTCTCGTCAATGTCCGTCAGACGTGCAAGGTCTTGGCTGACTTCGGCTAAAAAGTCGAGATTTGCATCGTGCTGTTTGCGTTCGTCTTCGACGCCCACGCGTTCGGTAATGTCGGTAAACAGAACCGCTACACAACGGCTTTCGGCTTCACCCAAACGGAAGGCGTAGAGATCAAAGACCCGATCGAGCGTTTTTTCCTTCTCCTCAACGCGCACAGGTTCCCCTGTTTGGGCGACTCGACCATAAATTTTCGCCCAGGCGGGGTTTGGCGTTCCCAAAATCTCGGTGGCTTTGCGTCCAACTGCATTGCTCACTGCCGTTTGTTGCTCAAATGCAGGGTTCACTTCCAAAAAGAGAAAGTCGTTCCATTCGCCGTTGTCGTCTGCCAGAACTTCGACGACTGCGTAGCCCTGATCCATTGATTGAAAGAGCGATCGATATTTTGCTTCCGACTCACGCAGGGCTTCCATCGCGACACGCGCTTCGTGAATATCGGTCGCCGCGCCGTACATCTTGATGACCTTGCCGCTCTCATCCTTGAGCGGAAACGCATTGACAACGAACCAGCGGTACTCTCCATCGTAGCGGCGAATGCGGTGTTCGTGTCGTAGCCGTACGCCCTGTTCGGTCGCTTCTCGGTAACGCTGGGCAGATCCTTCGCGATCGTCCAGATGAATCGTATCTACCCAGCCCCAGCCGATCGCCTGCTCAAAGGTTTGCCCCGTATATTCCAGCCACTGCTGGTTATACCAGTTGGTAAATCCGTTAGGTTCACTATCCCAGAGCAGGTCGGGGACGAGGTTGGTGATAAGCTGCATCCGGGCTTCTGATTCACGCAATGCAGCTTCGCCCTGCCGTTGCTCAATCAAATCAGCGGCTTGGCGGACGAGTAAATCGAGAAACCGTAGTTCGCGATCGCTCGGTCGATGGTGTTTGCGCCAATGGGTCGAAACGATACCGATCAATTTGCCCGATCGAGCGATCAGCGGGGTTGACTGCGCCGAGAGATATCCGGCATCAACGTGTATTCGCATTGAACCGTCGGGGTCTTCGCTCTCAGGTACGTCGAAATCAACAAACATACGAGCGCCGTTCTTAAGTGCGATGCCGCAGGGCGTGTTGGAACTTGCATTCACGCGGTAGAAATACTCGGTCATATTCCGCTCAAAGCCCTGCGTGGCAAGCAGCACCAATTCTTGTGTCGCTTCGTCGATAATTTGTACTGTTCCGGCATCCGCCCGCGTCAGAGCGATCGCGGCAGCTATAATCTCCTGGTAGAGCGTCTGAATGTCGCCTTCGGTTACAAGCCTCGCGCTCAGTTCGTGCAGTAGTTGCGTATCTTTCAGGTCTGACTCGATGGCTGATAAAGCTTGTTTGCGCTTGGTAGTATCTTTGTCAAGTTCCGGTACTTCCTGCAATGCTCGTTGTACCGATGGCACTAACCGCCCTAAGCGTTGCTTGAGTACATAATCTGTCGCGCCCTGTTTGATAGCTGCGATCGCCAATTCTTCGCCCAAACTGCCAGAGATGAAAATAAACGGTATTTCAGGACGTAGGCGACGGGCGATCGTTAGTGCCGCCATCTCATCAAAATTAGACAAGGCATAGTCTGCCAAAATCAGGTCGATGGCGTTGCTCTCCAGTGCCCTAATAAAAGCAGCGCGAGTCTCTACCCGCAACAGTTCACAGTTAATACCGCCCTCGATCAGCGTGGCTTGCACGACTTCTGCATCGGTTAGATTGGCTTCGAGCAAGAGAAACTGAAATGCTGACATTATTTTCCTTTTACTGTTTTGGTAGTACCCAGTGACCAAAAGGCTCTTGAGCAGGGGGCAGGGGAGCAGGGGAGAAAGATACGCTCATTCCACATTTCATGGTTTCAGAGCAAATAAATTTATATATATTTTGCCAATTTAATGCAAAATTTTAGAAGCTGTAACTAATGATTTTGTGTTGTTATTTCAAGGTTTTCTCAATTTAAACAAACCATTTGACTGGACTTCCCACGATTGCGTAGCGCGGGTG
Source organism: Nostoc sp. DedQUE07 (assembly GCF_034530975.2). NCBI lineage: Bacteria > Bacillati > Cyanobacteriota > Cyanophyceae > Nostocales > Nostocaceae > Nostoc > Nostoc sp. DedQUE07. Next base: position 8,611 of record NZ_JAVRCC020000086.1, read on the forward strand.
CGAAAGTTGTTGCGCCTCAAACGTGTAGGACACGCAGGAACCTTAGATCCAGCTGCTACAGGAGTTTTACCGATCGCACTTGGTAAAGCCACAAGATTATTGCAATATCTGCCAGAAAACAAAGCTTACAAGGCTACAATTCGTCTGGGTGTGCGGACTACAACCGATGATTTAGAAGGTGAAATCATTAGTTCTCAAGCTTGTGCTGGATTGAGTTTGGCAGAGGTGAAAACTGCACTGGCACAATTTGAAGGCAAGATTGAGCAAATCCCACCGAATTATAGTGCAATTCAAGTAAATGGGAAACGTCTCTACGACTTAGCGCGCCAAGGAAAAATGGTGGAAGTTCCAGTGCGAACAGTGGAAATTTTTCAGATAGATATTTTGGACTGGAGAGAAGGAGATTTTCCCGAATTGGATGTGGCGATCGCCTGTGGTTCTGGTACATATATTAGAGCGATCGCTCGTGACTTAGGTGCAATCTTAGAAACTGGCGGCACACTTGCGGCTTTGCTCCGAACTCAAAGCAGTGGTTTCGATTTAACAAATAGTCTCACTTTTTCCGACTTAGAAGCTAAATTGCAAGGCGGGACATTTCAACCTCTTGCCCCTGATGCAGCGTTACAACATTTGTTGTCTGTGACTTTACCAGCAATATCTGCTCAAAAATGGTGTCAAGGTCAGCGAGTTTCTTTAGATTCTGAAGTTACTGGGATAGTAAGAGTTTATCAAGAAGAGACTCGCTTTTTAGGTATTGGACAATTACAAGATGAAGTGTTGATTCCGCAAATGGTTTTTGAGGCGATTTCTTGAAGAAGAATTCAGGAGCAGAGCCGGAGACGCTTTCTACCAGACGCACAGAATTCAATTCTGAATTCTGACTCCTCACTCCTGAATTCTTTCTGTTATGTCATGTCCGCTTGATTGCTTATTAAACCCGAAGAACCCCACCCCACCAAAGCTATGCTTTGTCTCCCCTCCCCGCTTTTCGGGAGGGGTTGGGGGTGGGGTTCTTTTATTATGGGTAATTTGGCGGACATGATATTAAACCAAATAACTCGTATTAGGTACGATCGCAAAGAAGGCATACTCATACCAAGCAGTCCAGATGAAACTGCGAATCCATCGCTGACGCTTGTCGAAACTCAATTCATATTCAAACGCGCCACGAGATACATCAATAGAAGATAGATGAGAGTTGCAACCGCAGCCATGCTGATAAGTAAAACCGTATTTGGAAGCAATACTTTGCACCTTCATTTGAATAGCAAATACCTTACCTGCATGGAGTATGGCATCCCAAGCACGTTTATGCTCAATATCACGTTTATCGAATCGCAAAGCACGTTCTTCAAAAACATGATCGCGGTAAATTGGTGCTAAATGCACGTGATAAAAACTTGCTGGTAGTTCATAACCAAATTCATTAAATAAATCTATGCCGATGCGAGCCACTTTTACTTCATCAGCGTAATCGATTCCTTTTGACTCCAGATCGCAAAGAATTTTTGCAAAGTTCGGATAGCTGTGTTTGAGAAAGTCTTGTCCAAAAAACTCTAAGGTTTCCCATGCCAGTTGTGCAAATAGCTGAGAAAATGATGGTATTAGGTGAGCTAGTTGGGGGCGATCGCTAAATAAATCAACATCACCACGTTCTAATTTATACAAAAATAGCTGTGCCATCTCAACATAGCTTTGGGGCTGGGAAAGTCCGACACTCGTGGTTCCTCTAGCAATGTCTTGCCATATAGAAGGTAGTTGAGAAACATGAACCGCATTTTCTCCAGCAATGACTGCAACATGAGGACATTCGAGAAGTTGCATCGACAATCTCCTTAAATACTTTAATGTGTAATTTACCTTAAGACAGCGTTAAATCTATCTTTTGAACACAATAAAAAATGTTTGACAGACTGTCTTTTGACAACGAGCGCAATTTTATTCCTAATTTTCGGGGTATTGGTTATTAGTTATTTTAGGATAATTCATAATTTATAATTCAATTATCCATTTAAAGCATTCTTTTCACTTACCTGCTATTTTCCTATATATTTTCTCTCCCTTGACTAACTCTTCATAGTAAGGCTCATAAGAGGTGAATCTGATAGATTCTTGTCTTCCTAAACCCAAGATGCCAAAGGTGCAAAGGCTATTATAAAACAGTTCGTGTACGCGTTTTTGAAGTGCCTGATTAAAATATATGAGGACATTACGACAAAGAATCACATTAAACTCATTAAAAGAACTATCAGTGGCTAAATTGTGCTGGGCAAAAACAACATTTTCTCTTAGGGACGCTCGAAAAATAGCATTGTCATAAGCTGCTGTATAATACTCTGAGAAAGATTTCTTGCCGCCTGCTTTTAAATACAGGTGAGTATATTCCTGCATCATTTTCAGGGAGAAAATCCCACTTTTGGCATTTTGTAATACCTTCTCATTCGTATCAGTGGCATATATACGGCAACGGTGATAAAGTCCTTCTTCTTGCAGTAAAATTGCCATTGAATAGACCTCTTCACCAGTTGAACATCCAGCGTGCCAGATCCGAATAAACGGATAGGTTTGTAAGAAGGGAATAACCTGATTTCTGAAGGTATTATAAAAGCTGGGATCGCGAAACATTGATGTGACATTCACCGTCAGAGCCAGCAAAAATCTTTCTAAATAAGCGCGATTATGTAGTAATCGCTCTTGCAATGCAGAAATATTTGCTACCCCTTCTAATTGCATGAAGCCCTGAATACGGCGCTTGAGTGATGAAAGAGCATAATTGCGAAAGTCATAACCGTAATATTGATACACACCTTCCAAGAGTAGGTGTATTTCTATGTCCTCTAAGATCGGTTTGGGCAGAGGCATGATATTCATAATTCATCGGTTTCAGTTTAACCAAGTGGCTTTTATTACTAAAACAGCGATCGCAATTATTGAAATTCCAGCTAGCCATCTAACCTGATAGCGCAGATTTTTTATCTCTTGACTCAGGCTTTCTCTTTGTGGGATGGAATATGGTTCTAGTTGTACAACTTCAATAGCTACTTGTTCGGGTGTCTTTTGGAGATTTTCAAACGAGACTTGCGTGTGTAGCCAATTAGTAATCAGTTGCGGACAGTTCTTTTTAAACCAATTTAAAGCTATGATTCTAAAAACTGGTTTAGACATTCGGGCAATTAATTTCATCACCCTGTTTAAGGGTTTCAGGCGAAGCTTTTGATTAATCAAATTGACTGAACCAACATCATAAAGACAATCCAGAATTAGTTTGACAGTGGCTTCTTCACTGTTAATCAAGTTTTGCAGCAAAAGCAGAACATCACGCATCCGCTCTGCTTCTGCATACTTTTCTGGCAAGTTTTCTGGAGGATTTACTGAAGGATTTACAGTTGAATTTAGGGTGTTTTGTCTTACTATCGTCATATTGGTAACATACCAGTCATAATAATATCAGTACACCTATCTGCCGAGAGAAAGGTTTTTTATCTAGAGAGAGAACCTAAAAGCCAAAACTTATTCGTAAGAAACATGACTATATCGTGTTTATAAAAAATCCCTTTGTCTAGTTCTAATAAATCTTTTATTTACTTCTGGGTAAATAAATTTTTTATGTAGATGCTAAGACTTCAATTTCCGAAATCACCCGTTCTAATTCCTCAATTATTACAGTGCTTTCAGTCTTTTTAAAAGCCTCTAAAAGCGCCCGATAATACCAAAGAGTACCTTCTTTACGCCCATGAAAACGTTCCCAAAGTGATTCGCCTAAAATGCGATAATCTTTGAGAATAGACTGGGCATTGTAAAGTTTATCAGCGGATGACACCAGCAGTACTGATGGGGAAGCTGTAGGAATATGAGCAATGTATGCCTCCTTACGCTGTTGCCAAGGGGGTTTTGGAGTTGTATCAGCGTCAGTACAACCATCTACAATTGCCGTTACATTGTCACCAAAGCGACGGCGAATTTCTTCTCGTGTTGCAGCGCCACCTTGATCTTCGATCGCATCGTGTAACAGAGCTGCGATCGCTTCATCTTCATTTGCCCCGTATTCTAAAGCAATACTGGTGACACCTAATAAATGGGCAACATAAGGGACACCTGAACCTTTACGAACTTGGTTAGCGTGTAGTTGGGTGGCGTAGATCAGGGCTGCGGTAAAACGTTCTGAGAGCATTGTATAAATAAAAAAGTTTTAGCAGTCAGAATAACTCAACTGAAATATTGGGTTTGTGTCAATTTTATAACAAATCGCTCCAAGTGCAGAGGCAGTAAAGGATAAAAGTAGTATATAAGTAAAATTTAAATTTCAAATTAGATAGATAACATTTAAATCTATATTCCATCGACAGATAGATAAAACTCTGCTGTTAGTTTATTAAATTTACTCAAGGATGTGCTTTTAACTAGGAGTTAATTTACATAATGCCAGACAATCCTGGATTAGGAGAGCAAGCTCTCAATAAAGCGGCAGAAATAGGATTATCTAGTCAATTAGATGAAGTAGAAAATTTAGATGTAGACATCAAAACAGACCCGCTGAAACTGGTTCAGGGAGAGGTGGATGAAGTCACGATTGCAGGTGAAGGTTTAGTTATGCAGAAAGACCTCCGTATGGAGGAATTGGATATGAAAATGACTAATGTTGCCATTAATCCTCTAAGTGTGGCTTTTGGTAAAATTGAACTAACTAAACCGACAGAAGCTAATGCACAGGTTGTGTTAACCGAAGCTGATATTAATCGTGCTTTCAACTCCGAATATGTGCGATCGCAACTGCAAAGTCAGAAAATACATATTAACGGACAACTAAAAACAATTGAACCTCAAAATGTAGATTTTCGATTACCGGGTGATGGAAAAGTAGCACTAAATGCCAGCATAAAATTAGTAGAAACTGGGGAAAATCAGCAAGTTGCTTTTTCCGCAGTCCCCAGGATTAGCAGCAATGGAAAAAGTGTTGCTTTGGAAAATGTCGAGTATGGCGAAAGTGAGGAAATATCGCCAGAGTTGACCAAAGCTTTGGTAGATCAAACTAGCGAAATTTTGAATCTAAGTAACTTTGATTTAGACGGCATAAGTTTGCAAGTCAACCAACTAAAAGTAGAAGTAGGTAAACTAATATTACAGGCTGAAGCTTATGTTGAAAAAATTCCTTCAGCTTAAAATAGTAAAGCAAGGTTCATAAATTCAGGATACTAATAATGGAAACTACAGAAACAACGCAAACAGGTTCAACACCTTTTCCAAATATTCCACCAGTTATTGAAAGTAACGACAGTGAGTATCGTGATACCGGTGTACCCAGTACAGTTGCGATCGCCGGACATCCCCTACACCCCTTGAGTGTGATCTTTCCCATAGCCTTTTTAGCCGCCGCTTTGGGAAGTGACATTGGTTACTGGTTAACTGGCGATTTCTTTTGGGCTAGGGCTTCGCTATGGTTAATCGGACTTGGATTAGCTGGAGGCGTTCTTGCATCTGCGATCGGTCTGAGCGACTTTGTGAAAATTGAACGAGTCCGCAAGCGCACCGCCGGTTGGACGCATTTGATACTTAACGTTTCTATACTGGTTTTATCACTCGTTAACTTTCTCCTACGTTTAGGTGATGCTGAATCCCGAATCGTACCTTGGGGACTGTTAATCTCGCTTGTTGTCGGTACGCTAACCAGTGCTTCTGGTTGGTTCGGCGCTGAACTCTCCTATCGCCACAAAATTGGTGTAGTGGGTGGAGGTAGCAGAAGATATCCTTAAAGGAGGTGTAAGGCAGTGTTTCGACTACGCTCAACAATCAGACAAGAGGCAGAAAGCAGGCGATCGGTGAGCGTAGTCGTTGCCGCAGACTCTTGTAGAGAAGTCAGGCAGAAGATAGGAAAAACGCAGCACTTAACAAGATAGTTGCCTGAAACTAGAAACTTAGTGAAAGATTATTATTTACAGCTTCCGCTAAGAATATTTAGCAGTTATCCTTTGTATTTGATACATCTTGTGGAATCGAGATAAGTCCGATTTAAAGATTTTATAAATCAAAATTTGTGAGGGCATTTACCTTGGCCAGCAAGCCTTTTAAACTCATCTTACAATAAAAAATTAGCTTGTTTAATTAATAACTGTATACTTTATCTATGTGGTGAAAAAAATTACATCCTGTTAGATACTAGCTATTTATATACATAACCTTATAAAAATTGCAATTATACAAAAGAGTGAAATTGCAATATTAAATTTCATACTAAATTAAGTTTAAAAAAGTGCGCGATCGGTAACTTTCAGACTTTAAAGTGTTTTAATAAAGTTATTACCGAAAGTTTAGAGAAGCAAAAACATGAAAGGTTTCAGGAAGTTATCTTCAATAGCAGTATTGCTATTTGCCTTTGTGTCTCCGCCCTCATTAGCTGAAGCGAAAGATATTTCTCTAAGTAATACTCTGAATGAACAGAGCGTTGCACCAGATGCTAACCTGGTTGGAAATAAAACCGGAGAGCTTTTGCTTGCTCAACGGTGGTCAAGACGATACCAGAGAATCCGAGGACGGCAGAGAATCCGCGGACGGCAGCCCTATGGACGATACCAGAGAATCCGAGGACGGCAGCCCTACGGACGATACCAGAGAATCCAACGATGGCAGCCCTACGGAAGACGGCAGATAATCCAACGACGGCAGGGCTTTGGACAACGCCAGATTATTGAACGACGGCAGCCCTACGGACGATATCAGATTATCCGCCGACGCTATTAGAGATAGAAGTGAAAATGACGTAGGCATAATACCCTTCTCCTAACGGAAAGGCTACGCGTAGCTTGCTTGCAGAAAGTGCTATAGGAAGCCTCCAGCTACATGAATTTTGCCTACTAAATATTTCGGATAACACATATTTAGTTCACCAGATGTCTAATGGTTAGTAATGGCGTGACAAGACTAAAATGTTGCAATAAATTTTCTTGTGGGGCGGGCATCTTGCCCGCTAATTAGGACGGGCTAGAAGCCCATCCCACAAGAGTTTGCTAATGCACAAATTTAGCCTTGCCACGTTAGTAGTTGTTCTATTAACCACTAAACATTAACTATGGTGGCTCACTTCAGACTGGGATTAATCACTGATATCACCTTAAAATTGGCGATTTTCCAAGGTTGTATCATCAAATTTTGTTGCTGAGATGAAAATTCAGTACTGGCGGAGCGCTCTAATAAATCTACTGTATTTCCAAGATTTAACCCTAAATCACTTTGCAAAGATAACTCGGCTGTTTCCCCGTGAGATTCATAACATCGCAGAATTAATTGCTGTGGATCGTCTTCAGATGGCTTCAAGGCCATTAAGATTAAATTTTCAGCTGATAAATCTAGGAAACTTACTCCTTCAATAGTGCCGATAGCGGAGGGTTTAGCCAGTGGCCGATTGAATATCACTTGCAACGGTATATTCAATTCATAGCCACGCCGTACTGTGTGGGCTGATTCCCAACTATCAGCATGAGGATACAAGGTATATTTGAACTCGTGAAAACCTCGGTCAGCTTTTGAGTCTGGCCAATTAGAACTGCGTAGCAGTGTTAGACGGAGTTGATTTGGTTTGCTGTCATAACCGTATTTACAATCATTGAGCAAACTGACACCATAACGATTTGGGATTGCGGTATCTTCTGTCTGTGTGTTTTCTGCTGTTAAATCAGCCCAACGCAAAGCAGGAACTTCCCATTTTGCTTGTTCTGCGGGAGTTTGCGGTTTAGTTGGGCGGCGAATCGCGCCACAGGGAATTTCATAAGTAGCAAAGTCGGCTTCAATATTTAGAGGAAAAGCAGCTTTCACTAATACATGATTTTCTTGCCAATTGACAGTTGTAGCAATGTTCAGCAGAGGTGAACCAGCTTGCAAAATATAGTCTTGGCAAAATTCCGATTCACCCAACTGACGCACTACGCGCACACGACTTTGCACTGGGCCTTGTTCTAACCACTGAATAAATTGAAGATTTGTTGAGGGTAAAGGATGTTGAGCATAATTGGGGTCTATATTCCAAGCATCCCAATATTGCCCACTGTCTTTAAAAGCTTGCAGTTGATTCCCCGCCCCACTTAAAACTTCTCGCTGATAAGTTTTGTCAAAAACACTTGATAAATCTCCGGTGTCGGGATCTATAACAACTCGCAAGAATTCATTTTCTAAAATCCAGTCTGGGAAGAGTGCGGGAGATGAGGGAGAAACGCGATTCATCTCGTCTGGATTGGAGAGTGAAGGGGAAAGCCAAAATATGCGGTAGCCTACGGGTGGAATTTCGGTGGCGAGAAATAGTAGGGTTGATGGTTCAGATAATTGGGAGACAAGCTGGTTTCCAGAAGCATCGTAAATCTGCCATTTTTGGGTAGTTGCTGGTGGTGTAGGTAAGGCTACAGAGATTACCTCAGAACGTTGCCAATTGAGAGAATTGAAAACAAAAATAGGCAGACTATCGGGTTTTGGTGGTTCTGATAGGGTAATGTGAGATGCGATCGCTAAAAGTGATTCCTGTAATATTTTCGTTCCCATTTGTTCCACTTGCTGCCATTGAGGCAACGCATCTGTGTAAACTTGGGTAATTGAAGAACCGGGTAAAATATCGTGAAACTGTTGAAATAAAACTAATTTCCAAGCTGCTTCAATTTCTGCTTTTGGATATGTCACACCACAGCTTACAGTTGCCAAGGTAGCAAATAGTTCAGCTTGATATAATAAATTTTCACAACGACGATTCCAGCGTTTTTGATCTCCGTGGGTAGTGTAGCAACCGCGATGAAATTCTAAGTATAGTTCGTCATTCCAAGTAGGGAATGAAGGGGATGGGGAAGCAGGGGAAGAATCATAATTATTAACAGACGCGATGAATCGCGTCTCTACAACTTGCTGTAAATACTTTTCAGCCGTCGTAAATTCTAAGTCTGGGAAGAAAGGTGACTTTTGCCAGCGTTGGGCGGTTTCTAACATATCACGGGTGGGGCCGCCGCCGTGGTCGCCGACACCTGGAAGCCAGAGAGATTCTGATAAACTAGTTTGGGTTTGCCACTCAAGAGCATAAGTTGCCATTTTAACTGGGTCTATAGCTTCACCGATGGGTGCAGACATCAAACTAAAGACTTCGCTGCCATCAGGCGATCGCCACCAAAAAGCCCCATAATCAAATTTAGTAGTATCATTCCACCGCAACTTCTGCGTCACAAAATACTCAATTCCAGCATTAGCGAAAAACTGCGGTAAAGTGGCACAAAAACCAAAAGAATCTGGAACCCATTCCACAGTTGAGAACTTGCCAAATTTCTCCTGGATATAGCGCTGACCATACAATAACTGACGGACTATTGATTCACCTGCAATGATGTTGAGTTCTGGTTCCACCCACATTCCGCCGACAACTTCCCAACGTCCGGCGGCTACCTGTGCTTGAATTGCCTTAAACAAATCCGGGCGATGTTCTTCAATCCAAGCATAAAGTGCGGGGCTTGAATGACAGAAAATTAACTCAGGAAAATCTGCTTGCAACTTCAAAACCGACTCAAAAGTATTTTGCGCCGCATTCCAAGTTTCACTTACAGGCCATAACCATGCTAAATCTAAGTGAGCATGACCCAGTAAAAAAATTTTAGATTTTTGATCCCCCCAACCCCCCTTGAAAAGGGGGGCTAAGATGTCGGATTGAATTAGGTTTTGACGTAGAGACAAAAACGATCTTACTAACTCTTCCTTGGCGGCCTTGGTGCCTCTGTGGTTCGTAACCTCCCCCACCATCGCTGCCAAAACATCCAACTTCTCCGGCGCAAATTTTTCCAAATAAAGTTGCACCACAGCTAACTCATCAGCCACAAAACCCGGATCGGGATTATTATCAACATAAGACTCATAAACTAGGAGCGATCGCACTAAAGCACCATCACAATGTCCCGGACTCACTAACCGCAAAGCCACAGTGAATTCTTCCCCTGGCGTCACCCCCTGACACAGAAGCACTCTCGGCGAACAATCAAATAAATCACCCTCCAGCACTAACTCGCCATTTACATAAATCTCAGCAGAATCCGCCCACCAAACCAGCGCCAGCCGCAAAGATAACCCAGCTAAGAGATAACCGTGTAAATCTTGGGGAACCACCAATCTTTGCACTAGCCATAGCACTTTTTTCCCGCCCGTCCAAGCAATATGTTCTTTAGCATTCAACTGGGCAGGTTGCCAATCAGACAAATCAGCAGCTACAACATCAGTAATAACTAAGTCAGATTCCTGATACAGCCACGTAGACTGGATATTAACTTGACAAAAAGAGCGCAGTTGCTCAATTGTTTGTGAGATAAGTTTGGTCTGGGATTGAGAGACAGTCGGGGTCATATATTCGCTAAGATGAGGTGTTGGTCGTTTTTATTGTTTGGCGCGAGTCTCACAACTTAACAAGACTTGAACTAAAAAATTACTACTATGTCTTCTGGTTCCTCTGGTCGTTATCAAAGCAGACTATTTAACTTTGTCCACCAGCAATCTCGGCGGGTGACACAACAGTGGGAACATACCTTTCGGCATTTGCAAGTCGCCACTAAGTGGGGTGTCGAGGTACTACTTTACCCAGTGTATCTACTGTTTCAGTCATCTGAATCATCTGGGAAAACGCTACATACTAGAGAACCACAAACTAGATTAAAGTTACAACCAAATGATACCGATTTCCAGCCTGAAACTCTACCCAATGCTGATAGTCCCATTCAAAATGTACTAGAGGCAGTCAATTACCTGTCACCAGATGAACCCGCCTCCACTCCTACGAAAGCATCTGAACATTTCAATCCCTTGGCTTTATTGGGAATTTTTCGGCTGAAATTCGTTGAAAAGAACTCTAATCTTACTCAATCATCAAATATTACGGCTAATCAAGCTCTCAGTCTCAACCCTTCACAATTAGACAATGCCCTTCAACAGCGTCTTCCAATAGCCCAAGGAATCGCCACAAATTTGATGAATCGAAATTTAGTACTTGTTACCGCCGACAATGAAATTTTAGATATCTTAACACGGGAACAACAGGCAAAATTAGAAGACCGAATTATTAACGAAGTTGCTAATTACTGGCAATGTTGGCGTTTGATTATAGCTAAAAAAGAAACGCAGTTATTACCACAAATTGACCGATTATTAGCAAAACTCACTGACGTAAATCCAGCTAAAATTCCAGTTTTAGCCGAGAGTATACCAAAAAATTTACTTAATACAGATAGATTATTAGAATTTCTAGATATAGCCGTTGCTAAGTTGGAATCGAATGCTTTAGTCCCAGCGCAAAAACGTAGCCAGGAAGTTATCCAAGTTGCCCAAACCCAGTTAAACATATTTTTTTATGGCAAAGATCAATTAGCTGCCAAAGGAGAGATTGCCCCCAACGCTGATGCTTTAGAAACTCATTCACAGAATTTTCAGGCTTTGATTGAGGCGGCGCTTAATTACTTTTTTGGTGTTGGTAATAGAAAAACACTTGAGACAACGATTAGTAATGAGATGCCAGGTAAACTCTTTTCGTCACGCCTTAGAAAAGCCTTATCCAAAAGCCCTCTAGGAGAGAACCAGGATTTCACAAACGATCCTTGGCTAACGTGGAATGATTTATTTGGTGACACCGAAACCACTGCTGACAAGCCAGTTACACTTTCTGAAGAAAAAAATCCTGCTTTAGCCCCAAGTTTATCAATAAAGCATTTTCCACAAAAGAATTTGAGTGTAAAACAACCTAAATTTGGATCGGGTTTGATACAAAGAAAACAACCAAGTAGTAATCTCGCCTCAAGTCAAAAAACATCTGGAAAAGTCGCCTCTGTAAAACAAATTAAAACCCGTATTTCCCAAACTAAAAGCGAGAGTCGTAAAGGGGAAATGTTGAAACAGCAGTTTCACCAAAGCAGTCAAGTTGAGGCGCAGCCAGACTGGATAGAAACCACAGCAACTTCAACTGGCTATGAAAAGCACCCCTTAGAGCAACTTTTGGAATGGCTTGATTATATTATGGTCTGGCTAGAAGAAAGATTTGTAAAGGTTTTTCAGTCATTGCGGCAGCTATGGCAAGGGAAATAAGTTAAGAGATATTTTTTAAAAATTTACTATAATATTCACAATTTTCCAATTCAGATTTTTGAAATAAACGTAGGGTGCGTTAGTAAAACGTAACATACCCTACATTTACTCTTAAATTTTGAATTTTGAATTTTGAATTTTGAATTATTATTGGTGGTTGTCTAAGTGAAAATTATTGTTTACTGTAAATACTTCAATTTCAAAAATCCATTAGATATAGCAACCGCCAAGGCGGTTAAGCCATAAACTGGAAGTAGACCTTGATGA
>NZ_JAVRCC020000087.1:0-20586 GCF_034530975.2 Nostoc sp. DedQUE07
AATGACAAATGACAAATGACAAATGACAAATGACAAATGACAAATGACAAATAAAATTAATATTGCTGTCATCGGAGTTGGGCGTTGGGGAGTGCATCTGCTGCGGAATTTTTTAGCACATCCTCAAGTAAATGTAGTTGCTGTAGTAGACCCCCATCCAGAACGATTAGCGGCGGTCAAGCAGCAGTTTAACTTAGACGAAAATGTACTCTTAACAACCCAATGGCAGGATTTAAAGACAGTGCCAGGGTTGACAGGGGTGGCGATCGCTACTCCAGCTACCACCCACTATGCTTTAATCAAAGACGCTCTCCAACAGGGATACCATGTTTTGGCAGAAAAACCCCTAACTCTCAACCCAGCAGAATGCCGGGAACTTTGCCATTTAGCAGAACAGCATCATTTAATACTAACGGTTGACCACACTTATTTATTTCACCCAGCAGTTGAGCAAGGAAAAACTGTAGTACAAGCGGGTAAATTAGGTGATTTACGCTATGGCTACGCGACGCGCACCCATTTAGGGCCTGTCAGGCAAGATGTTGATGCGCTGTGGGACTTAGCTATTCACGATATTGCTATCTTTAACGCTTGGCTGGGGCAGATTCCTGTGAAAGTACAAGCAACGGGTACGGTGTGGCTACAGGGAGCAGGGGAGCAGGGGAGCAGGGAAGCAGAGGGGAAGAAAGATATAAATTTTCCTCTGTCTCAAGGTTTGGCAGATTTAGTATGGCTGACACTGACATATCCAGATGGCTTTCAAGCTTATATTCACTTGTGTTGGCTCAATTCTGATAAACAGAGACGGCTGGGGATTGTAGGTAGTCTTGGCAGCTTGATTTTTGATGAAATGTCAATATCATCACCTTTAATCCTGCTACATGGTGAGTTTGAACAGCAGGGGAATCAATTTATTCCTGTTAATCAAAGGCAGATAGTGCTGGAATTAGAGCCAGGAGAACCATTGGGGCGGGTTTGCTCCTCCTTTGTTGTCTCAATTCTTAACAATACTCCCTCAGAGATTTCGTCTGGGTGGGTAGGCACTGAGTTAGTAGAAATTCTTGCTGCTCTAACATTATCTCTTAATCAAGGCGGTAAACCTGTTTTTTTGAGCGATCGCATCGTCAAGGAGCAAAAGTCTCAGGAGTAGTGATGAATATGGACTTTTGACTAAATTACGTCTTGAAAGTCCCATTTGCACAAACTCCTCCTTTTGGAAGACTTACCAAGATAGTTTGTAAGGGCGAAAGACGAATCTCGCAAGTCTCATTTCCAAAGAGCAACTGGGACTTCGGGAGCTTTTCTTTGTCTAGCTCTACTTTTACAGATTTGTTGATCCCCAAAGAGGAACTTCCTCCAGACTCCTGTAGGCTGGGATAGCGGCTTGCTTTTACTGGCTCATTCCCAGAGGAGAATCCAAGATCCCCGACATTTGCTTCTTTATTTGGAATAGCTAACAGCGAGATATCAATCAAAGGTAAGGTAATTTTCAGTGTCGTACCTTGATGAAGTCCCGCACTCTCAAGAGTAATGCTACCTCCCATGAGTTCGATTAAGTTTCGTGAAATCGCTAGTCCCAGTCCAGTACCTTCAAACTGGCGTGTTGTAGTGCCATTCACCATTACAAAGGGGCGAAATAATTTGTGCTGTTGAGTCGGATCGATACCTATACCTGTATCTTTCACAGCTACTACCACCTGAGATTTACCATTAGTAGATTGGATTTCTGTTGCAATGGTGATGCTCCCGGTGTCGGTGAACTTGGTGGCGTTGCCGATAACATTAATCAGCACTTGCTTCAGTTTTCCCGCATCTGCCTTAATTGGGATCGCTTTGGAAGTTAACTCACATTTCAATTGCAAGCCCTTTTGCTGGACATTAACTGATTGTAAATTAATTACCTCTAACAATAGTTGTCGGAGGTCAATTGGTGTGGAAACAACTGAAAGCTTACCTGCTTCAATTTTAGAAATGTCGAGTAAATCATTAATAATACCTAACAAGTGAATCGTTGTTTCATCGGCACGTTTGAGAAACTCCATTTCTTCTTCCCGGTCATCACATAAACCGTCTTCAACCAGACGAATACAGTTAATAATAATATTTAATGGGTTTCTCAATTCATGGGAAGTCGTAGCCAAAAACTGGCTTTTAATTTGGTTAGCGCTTTTTGCTTCTTTCCAAGCTATTTCTAATTCTTCCGATCCCGCTTTCAGCCGTTCTACCATTTGGTCTAATGCTTGAGCTAGTTGATTGAATTCCCGAATTTGAAAATTGTGCGGAACTGGTTGTGCGGCATGGTGAGAGTGAATATTGAGAGCATAGTCTCGCAATTCTTCTACAGGACGGGCCAAGTAAGGAGCTAAATATAAGGATGCTAACAAACTTGCGCCAATCAAACCAACTGTCAAAACGATCAGAATTAATTTGATTTCCTCTAAACCAAAAAGCGCATTATCGACGCTAGTAACAGCTAAAACTATCCATTTTTGCTGCTGCTGTTGAGTGAGTGGATTTGGAATTGCTGTATAACCAGCGACTAATTCTTTTCCTTCGGTAAAAGATAAATTTATCGAATCGTTTTGTCCCGTAATTGCATTTTTAATTATGCTTTTGATTTGGGAAGCATGAGGGTGCTGATTGATGTTAGTTCCCACCCAATCTGTCAATGGGTGTGCCAAAATTGTGCCATCTTCAGCAATTACTACCATAGCGCCCGTGAGCGATCCCGGCGGATTTTTGGTTTGTTGGGATAATGCAGATTGAATACTTAAGCTGTAAACTGAATTTTTTCGGCTATCAAAGACTGGTGCAGATAAAACTAGTTGCAGTTGCTGATTTTGTGTGTTTCTTTTTCCAGTCATTCCTGCTTTTGGCGGTAAGATTGCTTTGACATCAATTCCCTCACTAGGGAAAGGTAATCTCAATTCGCCAATTTCTCGATCCCCACAGCTACTGGCAATTATTTTGTGGCTTTGGAGATTTGTTAATTGGATGCACTCAATACTAGCTGGAAGTTGTTGCCTTAACTGTGTGAGAATTTCTTGCTCTTGTATAGGCGAATCCGATGGAATCACCGTTGTTTTGCTTACACTCTGCAAATTAGCTTTTAAGATTGCGATCGCATCACCAATTCTCTCTCCTTTACTGATGGCGCTTTCTGTTAAGTTTTGCCGTGCAGTTCTCAATATACTAGTACGTGCCTTATTCAAGGCAACAATTTCCCCTACTAGTAAAACTGGGACAAACAGCAACAATATTCTCGTTACTAAAATTCGACGGAAGGAAGATTGGCGGGAATTAGTCATCAAGTGTCTCACTTTGCACCTGCAATCTACAACACCAAAGATATGCAATTAAACTAGCTAGATGAGACATTTTATTAAATTATCAGAATTTTATTTTCAATGTTTAAAAATAACAAATTGCTATAATTCAAAAAGAAACGTGGTATACCAAAACTCGTATATGCTAGATGTAGAAGCGATTTGTGTTGCATATCAATACAGTGGTGAAATATCAAACAGTAGCTTGCAGGTATGGTTTTTTGAAAATCTACATACGACTAAAGTAAATATTAAAACTATCAAATCAATTTAATGTTGCAACA
The DNA here is from genome assembly GCF_034530975.2 of Nostoc sp. DedQUE07. Taxonomy (NCBI): domain Bacteria; kingdom Bacillati; phylum Cyanobacteriota; class Cyanophyceae; order Nostocales; family Nostocaceae; genus Nostoc; species Nostoc sp. DedQUE07. Next base: position 3,611 of record NZ_JAVRCC020000087.1, read on the forward strand.
TCGTCCTCATACTACAGTTGTTTTAGCAATGAGTGCAGATGGCAAGATAGCAGATTTTAAGCGATCGCCTGCTCGGTTTGGCTCAAGGGTTGATAAAGCGCACTTAGAAAAACAAATTGCTGCCTCTGATGCCGTTTTGTTCGGTGCTAGGACTCTGGATGCTTATGGAACAACACTTACTGTAACCGATCCAACTCTAGTGCAACTCCGGGCGCAAGGAGGGAAGCCTCAGCAACCAGTTCATATAGTGATTACAAACTCTGCAAAGCTTAATCCGGAAATTCACTTTTTTAAGCAACCAGTTAGACGCTGGCTACTCACCACAACAGCAGGGGAATTTTCGTGGAAAGAACGCTTACAGACGCTTCACTCAACTCTGGGAATCAAAGTACAGGAGTACCCTCCAGAATTTGAGAAAATTCTGGTTTTTGAAACACCAACGCGAGAAATTGACATTATCGCAGCTTTGAAGTATCTAGCCACTCTACATATAACACGCTTGGCGATCTTGGGTGGAGGTGAATTAGTCGCTTCTTTGGTGGAATTAGACTTAATTGATGAATTATGGCTAACTGTCTGTCCGCTGATTTTAGGTGGTAATACTGCACCCACACCCGTTGAAGGGAAAGGATTTTTACCTGATTTGGCTCCTAAGTTACAACTCATAGAAGTTCATACAGTTGAGCAAGAGGTGTTTTTGCACTATCGCCTGCAACGACCAGCAGATTAGATTACGCTAAGTTAAGTTATTTATTGGGCATTGGGCAATTCAATTTTGGATTTTGGATTTTAGATTTTGGATTAAATTTCAATCTAAAATCCAAAATCTAAAATCTAAAATTCTTACTCCCCCGCTCCTTACTCCCTACTCCCTACTCCTGTAAGATGGTGGAACAACTTAAGCCTCGCTATTCTGTCGTTTGGACGAACAAAATCGCTGAAGTACCCCAAAATGCCTGGAATGCTTTGGCAATGCCACTCAAAACGCCATTTTTAGAATGGGAGTGGCTGAATAATCTCGAAACTTCCCAAAGTGTTACGGCTAAAACTGGTTGGTTGCCAAATCACCTGACACTGTGGCGAGATAGAACACTGATTGCTGCTGCGCCACTTTATCTTAAAGGACATAGCTCTGGTGAATTTATTTTCGATCACCAATGGGCAGAGTTAGCCGATCGCATCGGAGTCCAATATTACCCAAAATTGCTGGGAATGACACCATTTACCCCAGCAGAAGGTTATCGCTTCTTAATCGCCCCAGGAGAAGACGAGGATGAAATCACAGCGCTGATAGTGCATGAAATTGACACTTTTTGCTCCAAAAATCGGATTTCTGGGTGTCATTTTCTCTACGTCGATCCCCAATGGCGGCCGATGCTGGAACGGCATGGCTTTACAACTTGGCTGCACCACAGCTATATCTGGGAAAATACTGGTTTTAAAACTTTTGATGATTACTTGAAGGTGTTTAACGCCAATCAGCGCCGCAATATCAAGCGGGAACGCAAAGCTGTGGAGAAAGCAGGTTTACGATTGCAACCGTTGAGTGGCGATGAAATTCCTCAGTCTTTGTTTCCTTTGATGCACCAATTCTATGCTGACACGTGTGATAAGTTTGGCTGGTGGGGTAGCAAGTATCTCACACGGAGGTTTTTTGAGCAGCTACACACCGATTATCGTCATCGAGTCTTGTTTGTTGCCGCATATAGCGAGGAAGATAATTCTCATCCTTTAGGAATGTCTTTTTGTTTATTTAAAGATGACAAACTTTACGGACGCTATTGGGGAAGTTTTCAAGAAATAGATTGCTTACATTTTGATGCTTGCTATTATGCACCGATTGAGTGGGCGATCGCTAACAATATCCAAATTTTTGACCCTGGCGCGGGTGGGCGTCACAAAAAACGCCGTGGTTTCCCCGCTATGCCCAATCACAGTCTGCATCGCTTTTACAATAATCGTTTAGGAAAAATTTTACTTCCCTATATTAAGGAAGTGAATCAACTCGAACAGCAGCAGATTGAGGCAATTAATGCAGAGTTGCCATTTAGTAACCGAGATTCTTAAAAGTTTGCCAAGGCAGAGGGTGAACGACGAATTACACTTGATATAGAGTGTAAAAACCCTGAAAAAAGAAAATTTCTTTTTCTAATGCTTATGGATTTAATAGTTGAAGATTTAACCGCAATTGATGATAAACTTTCCCAGCGTCATATTGACCTCGATCCTGGTGGATATTTCATTATTTACTTAGATCGAGACGCAGGGTTAATTTATGCCAAGCATTTTACAAATGTGATTGACGATCGCGGTTTAGCTGTCGATCCCGAAACGGGAAAGGTAATTCCGGCGCGAGAAAAGGTAGAACGAACTCATACAACAGTTTTTAGCGCCAGAACGGCGAAAGAACTTTGCGTGAAGATTTTTGAAGAAACTCAGCCCCCTCCTGTAACTCAATTAGATCATGCAGCTTATCTAGGTAGAGAATTTGTCCGGGCTGAGGTAGCTTTAGTTACAGGGCAAGAGTATGTTCAAGATTAAAGTTAGGAGTGAGGAGTTAAAAGTTAAGAGTTAGAAACTCCTAACTCCTAACTCCTAACTCCCCACTCTACAATTACCCATTAGAAGAGGGCTGATTTATCTGATAGATATAGTAAGTTGCCATTGGGATAACGGTGGCAGCAATTAACAATCCTACTACCCAAGCAGTAGCATTACCTTGATTGGTTTCTTCTGCTTTCTTGTAAGTGCCTTCAACCTGCACATTGTCAGTTATTTGGGGTGGGCCTGGATCGGTTTTACCAGAGAGAACGGCGACAAGGCGATCGCTGGCATCGAGAAATGCCTGGTTGTATTTGTCACCATTGCGTAACGGCACACTTACTGTTTCAGTAGCTACACTCTCGGCAATAGAGTCAGTAAGCAAAGGCTTGACTTGATCCCCAGTAATAATGGCAGTACCATTGGTAACTGTATCAATAACCAATAAAGTTTGATTGGCTTGGGCTGCTTTTGTTGGAAACCATTTTTCAAACAGTTCTTTAGTAAAGCTTTCTGGTGTTTCGCCATAGTCGAGTCGGCGAACAGTAACAATTCTGACTTCCTTATCTGTTTGCTTTGCCAAATCTTTAAAAGCGCTGCTAATCTTGCCTTCATTCAGACGGCTGATGACTTCACCTTGATCCAAAACCCAAGTGTCATTCCCTGCTGTCAGGCTGGGTATTTGATACACACCTGTGGCTAAAGCAGGTGTGGTAAACAGCGAGGCTGCGAAAATAACCGTCACCAAAGGTAGAATTAGCCGGATGAGGTGTTTTTGACTGCTAAAAACTTGTTTGAGGAGCTGTTTCATCGTGTGATCCTTAAGACAGACTTGCACCAAAAATACTACAGAACCACTGCAAAAATCACCTCGTTCCCGATTTTCTTCAGTGTAAAATTTCTGATATTCTCAGCAAATATGTATATTGTACGGGATTTTTGATTACACAAACTTCTGAGGGCGGTTGCAAGCATTCACCTGACGCTAAACCTCTTACTAGTCACAAGAAATACCGCCCATTTTGGGAATTAACCCAAATACTGAGGGCGGAATTTGCAAACCATCTAGAAATCATATCGCATGATTTATATTTTGGTTCAGCAACGCCATATTTTTTCATATCTGCGAGTAGCTTTAGATATCTGAGTGAAAAAGAATGTCAACACGTTATCCTGCTAGCTCTCTACAAGAGTTGTAGACAATGCATATTTAGTTTCTAGAGATGTCTATGTGATGGTTTATATCTGCATTTTTCTGATATTTTAGCTAAATCAATATCATATATACATGACTATACTTTTAACTAATGACGATGGCATTGATGCCCCTGGTATCCAAGCGCTGCTCAAAGCTGTAAACGGCAAAAACTCTATTATCGCTGCTCCTGCCGATCATCAGTCTGGCTGTGGACATCAAGTTACTACTACTCGTGCTATCAACCTCCAGCGACGTTCTGAGACTGAGTATGCGATCGCAGGGACTCCCGCTGATTGTGTGAGAATTGCGTTAACACAAATTAACGCAGATGTCAACTTTGTACTTTCAGGTATCAACGCTGGGGGAAACTTGGGAGTCGATGCCTATATTTCTGGCACAGTTGCCGCCGTGCGAGAAGCCGCGATGCACGGTATTCCCGGAGTTGCCATTTCCCACTATCACAAAGCCAAGCAGAATTTTGATTGGGATTTAGCTGCCAAATTCACAGCTGAAGTTTTAGCGGATTTACTCAAGCGTCCCCTAGAACCAGGAAGCTTCTGGAATGTGAATCTGCCCCATCTGCAACCAGGAGAACCACATCCTGAGATGGTATTTTGCCAAGCCTGTACCAAACCTTTACCCGTGAACTATCGAATTGAAGGCGATAATTTTTATTATGTAGGAGAATATAGCAAACGCGATCGCACTCCTGGCAGCGATGTAGATGTATGTTTTTCCGGTAATATCGCCGTCACTCAGTTAAGAGTTTGATATCAGCCATCAGTTAATAGTTAACTGTTACCACCTTTTAGTGGGTATTCAGGAAAGCTTGTAGGGCTATTAATTAATCTTATGGGTATGTGGTGCGATCGCGATCGAAATTTTCAAGGATTTGAAATCTGGTAAAGTTTCAGTGGTACTAAACACTAATTTCAAAAAAAGGAGAAATTTATGCAGTTTCTCAAACTTGTTCTTGTCGCTCTCGTATTGATGGTGAATCTGCTAATTGCTCAACCCTCTTGGGCAGGTAAGGATTTCACTAAGGGGGCTGACTATGCTGAGGTAACTCAGGCACTCAATCAACTTCTAACTGTCAAGAATACACCTGAGCAAGCTGGCTATACACCTGAGCAATTCCAGCAGCGACTAGCACAATTGCAATCTCAGAAAAATGTCATAGAAACAGCTAGAAAGCGGGCGCAGTGCCGCAATGAAACTGGAAAGACTTTGGCTGTCTATGCCAATAAACCAAAAAAAATTCCAACCCAACTCTACTTTCTGGGCGCAGGAACAATCACCGATGATGATTGGGATTGCGATGGTATGTACTTACCCGCAGGTTCTCAAGTGGTTTTAGGGCCAAACGCTCAACCACAACAACTGACCCAACCTATCGCCGTTAAGTTTGTCGATGGCACACAGTCTCTTGCTAGAACCAATCCAGCTACTGGTGCAATTGAATTGAATGTTGAACCTGCCAAAGTATTCAAGGCGGGTGAGAGTAGCTGGTTGCTCCCTACTTTTTCCCAAGCGGATATTGATACGCAAATTCCCACCCCACAACTCATTGACTAATCTCATCTAGATAATTCAACTTTTATGCGGTAAGGAATGAGGATTAAATAAGGGATTTCCAAGAAATAAATTATCCAAATAAACGAACCACAAAGACAAGGCAGTGCGCCCTTGCGGTTAAGAAACTTGTTCGCGCAGCGTCTCTCCTTGGGAGAAGCAACTGCCGCGCAGTGTTATGCAGAGAGCGATAAACTACGCTCTTGAGTTTTCCGATCTTCGAGACGCTACTCACGTTTGCTTAAAAGCTGCTGTCAGTGCGATCGCTTGTCTTTAAAAACTAAGGGCGATCGCATTTCAGATATACTCTCCAATTTTTCCCTGATTACTTCCGAGGGTGAATACAAAGTATCCTTCAGCGCAGAAAACTTTCTTTGACGAAATTTCCCACCCCTACCATCTTCGATGGTGCCCCCATCCGTGGAACCCTCCGCCAAATCCGAAGTGGAACCCTCTTCCAAATCCGAAGTTGATGCCATAAGTAGGATAGGGCGACACATAGATGGGATAAGGGTTGTAGATGTAAACAGGAGAAGGCGCTACGGTGTAATCATCATCACAAATCTGAGTAGTATGTTGCACAATTGTTCTAGGTACAACATTCTCTTGCCCAGCATAAGGTAGATTCAAATAACCATCCTGAAAACCACGAGCGAATTCGCCTCCCGCAGTCCGAGGTTTATAAGTTTCTCTATTCCGAGCGCTTTGTTGTCCTTCTCGAAAACCATTTGTATAAGCATTGGGATGGTTAGCCGACGAGTTGAGTACCCTATTATCAATAACAGGACGACAGTAAACAACCCTATCAGCTTTAGCGGCTTGGGGAAAAAGTAAAGACGTTGAGCCAGCGATTAAGCTAAATATTGCAGCAACAACTATTTTCTTCACAGCTTTTAACCTCATTTATGCTTAATACTCTAAGCCCTTTAACTTTAATTATAAAACCTGAATTATCAGGTGAGATCAGCCAAAAATCATAAATCCTTTGTCAACACCCTTGCCTTTAGATTAGGGGATTCTAGTCTAAAGTTTTAGGAATACCACGGCGCAATAGTTTATTTATTCTCCCGTGAGTTCCTGCACAATGACCACACCCCAATCGCAATAATATTTTCTGTCATTGTCGTGCTTGCGGTTATGAGTGGATGAATTCAGCATTTGATGTTACTTGTATTCAATGCAGTTGCAAAGATGTAGAGAGTATTTCATCTTGGTAGTTTCCCGATGACTAAATCGAAATGCTGATTGAATAGTGCGATGGTGAGGCGAGTAGAGCTTGGATGTTGTTTTAGAAATATAAGCGATCGCCTGACTGCATATCTCCTTTAACAGCAGATTAGGTAGTTGATTATTGATATTAAAAATTCTTATTCTGGTTTACCGAACTAATAAATTAGAGTAAACCGTAATCTTTTTTTAGGTCTAATTAAGTGCGGTAATCATCATTTAATTAGGTGATGATAACCGAATTTACAGGAGTTGGAACCATACTTATTATGAATACATAAGCACAAAACCAAGTGCAAAAACGATTAAACAATAGCTGAATTTTTCCGAGAAAGAGTTATGGTACTAGTTCGTTACAACCCCTGGCAAGAATTGAACGCTTTAGAACGTCACATCAACGGCTTATTAGGAGATACCAGAGTCCCATCTGCACGGCTTGAAAAAGGCTTTGTCAGAGTTCCGGCCGCTGAGTTGCACGAAACTGATGATGCGATTCATCTCAAGCTAGAACTGCCAGGACTGGAAGCTAAAGATTTAGATATTCAAGTCACCCAAGACGCTGTTCACATTAGCGGTGAGCGCAAATCTGAAACTAAAACCCAAGACAAGGGTATTACCAAGAGTGAATTTTATTACGGCAAGTTCCAGCGTGTAATTCCTTTATCTGCTAGGGTTCAAAATACCAATGTCACCGCAGATTATAAAGACGGTATCTTGAATTTGACACTGCCTAAAACCGAGCAAGAAAAGAACAAAGTTGTCAAGGTTAATCTAGAACAACCTGCTGCATAGTGCGAAACTACTCACTTTCAATAATTGATTGAGATAGCTAAAAGCCCAGTTAGAGATGACTGGGCTTTTTTGTATGCGATCTCCACTTTAAGGTACTGCTCAGTGTCGCTCTCTTTTGTTCTAAAAATTGGCGCGATCGCTGTACTGGTACTGAATTTACATTTATACAATTTCTATTCTTTGCTTGAAATTCCCTGTGATTTTGCGACCCGTTTTATATATCTGAGTCAATTTTATTATCAAAATTTCCAGTGGATAAATAGTTAAAAATAAACAGAATAGATATTACTATAATTTTCATAATATTTGCAATATTCTCCTGCATTGAGAGTTTCATCAAGACGAGCCTTGATTTTTGATTTGTTTAGATGTAGCTTCCATAAAATCGATAAAAACTTTTATAAGCTTATGAATTCCCTCACTACCTCCGGCAATTAAACCTCCTGTCAGTAATGCATCTAAACAACGGAAAATAATTACCTGTATGGGATTATCTAAATCAATAACTACAAGTGGTTCGATTGAGCGAATACCTATTGCGCTCATTAAAAGACCGAATAAAAGAGATGTCCATAGAGCAATTGTTCGTGTATCAGATTTATAGGCTGTTTTTTGGCGCTCTTTTTCATTGATATCATCCATTTGTGGCTGGAAAATTTTTAATGGTTCTTGTTGGTTCTGTGTAAAATTTTGGATGATTTGCTGTTCTAAACTCATTCCTTCTGGCGGGAGTCCGCTGATTTGATTAGATTCTAATAATTGCTTCTGTTGAACTTCCATAAGTCTTATCTTTTCAGACAGTAGAGCCTTTTTTTGCTCAATATTAATATCTAATTGTTCGACGAATGGGCCACGCCAAGTAGTTATAAAAACTTCTAAAGAACGCTCTAATAACAAAGAAATAAATAATTGTAATGTGAGTACCTGGACAATATCATTAACTCCAAATGGTTTTAAAACGAATGGTTTGGATGATAACCAAGTTGACAAAGTTACTACTAGAAAACTAATAATGATTAATACAATAAATAGAGGAGATTCGGGAGAAAGCTTTAGCAACGTATCTATACTCCTGTTTCGCGTCACAATATCTAACACAGCCTGGAGGTGAAAACTACACCTGCTGAGTAACTTAACAACGTTAATTTGATAGAACAGTAAATAATTTATGACCCGTCCCTTTTTTCTAAAAGTGTGATGAGTCACGCCGTTGTGGGGGCATAAAGCATTCTAATGCTACTGTGCATGAGACGATGCTGGAGCAAGTAGCAACCGTAGCACCAACTAAAAACCCCTCCAAGGTGTTGGAGGGGTCAAAGTAATTTTTGCAAATGAGATGGTGATTAGGGGGAGACAGCAACTTTTCCTGCTCGGTTAGGCATTTTATTGTCAAAACAACCAAATGATAGTACAGCATTTTATAAATCCATTACGAACCTCTGTAAGTCTGTACTTAGTAAGATAAATCATTAGTGCTGTTGTCTGATGTCAACTGCAACTTGACAGCGTTTAGATAACCTTTATCATTCAAAGCTTGTGCTGGTAACTTTTTAGGGTTAACAGCAGTCTTAACCACATTTAATCCAGTCAGGTTTCCTGTTTGGTATTGAGATACCAAAGCGCTACCGCTAAGACTACCCTGTGCAGCATCAAAAGGTTTGAGGTAGCTGACGTTAGATGAATTGTTAGAATTGATAGCTATAGGTTCGCCACTATTGTTAGTAGCTATTTGAGTACCACCGATTCTAGGCAATAAAGCAATAGAAGTAACAATGAGTACAGAATCAATCAAGATAGAGAGTTTCATAGGATTATCCTTATTTATAGTAAAGTGCAATTAGTGTTCTTGAGTAATAGAGTCTTATTTTTTATCTGTCTTAACTTCCTGCACCCAGTTCACCTGAACGGTTGATTTGCTCCTCACCCATTCGGGTGATTGCATCCTACGGTTCATTCAAAGTTGCTAAGACCCATCATCTGATAAGCAAGAACAGCACTATCAAAGGTTTTGAGGCAATTGATATCTGTGGAATCGTTGCGTAAAGTATTAGATTTGATAGCTGTGTCGATTAATGTGCCACTCTTGCCATGAGTAGCTATTTGAGTCCTAGCGATTCTAGGTAGGACACTAGAATCAACAATGTGTGCAAAATTAAGCCAAGGAAAGAGTTTCATCATTGATGTTGTGTTGGTTAATAAATCGAGAGCTAAGTTCAGGACAAACTTGAACAGATATATATTTAACTGAGGTTATCTAAAAATTTATGCAACGCTGTTACTCAGTTGTAGACATAGCCCAACTGAGGCATCGTATTTCTAGGTTATCCCTTCAACAGCAGATTTATTGATTTAGTATGATTGAATCTAATTTGTCTATTCGGGTTTACCGAACAGACAAATTAGAGTAAACCGTAAAAATTTTTCTATCTAATTTGGTGCGGCAATCATCAATTAGTTGGTGTCAAAAACCGAATTTACAGCAGCTTTAACTCTATATAATATGAATATGTAAGCACAAGGTGAAGTGCAAAATTTATTAAACAATCCTAACTAAGACGAGGAAAAGTTATGACACTAGTTCGTTGGAATCCTTGGAGAGAAATTGACACTCTACAACACCAAATAAATAGTTTATTTGAAGATACCAGACTACCATCTGCATTGTTTGACAAAAGCTTAAGTAAAGTTCCTGCTGCTGAAATTCAAGAAACTGAAGATGCGATTCATCTGAAGATAGAACTGCCAGGAATAGAAGCTAAAGACCTGGATGTGCAAGTCACAGAAAATGCTGTTTACGTTAGCGGTGAGCGGAAATCCGAAACGAAAACAGAGGAAAAAGGTGTTACCAGAAGTGAGTTTCATTACGGTAAATTTCAACGCGTAATTCCTCTATCGGCTCGGATTAAAAATACTGACGTTACGGCAGATTATAAAGATGGCATCTTGAATCTGATACTGCCTAAAACTGAGCAAGAAAAGAACAAAGTCGTCAAGGTTAATTTGGAACAATCTGCTAACTAATGGTTTGCTTGCGATGTTTACGACGGGCTACGCCTACGCACTACTTTACCTGCAATGATTGATTGAAATAGTTAAGAGCTTGGTCATGCGAGTGACCGAGCTTTTTTCTAAGCAATTTAGCGTTGATAAAAAAGTACTAAAGACTTTCAATATTTTTAAGTACCTCTGCGGCTGACTGATATCGTTGAGTGAAATCGAAATGTACCATTTTATTTAAAATCATCACTAACTCGTCTGTAGCGTCAGTTAATTCGCGCCAATGTTGCCAAATCTGTTGATTAGCATCAGCTTGGCTTTGGATAATTATTTCACCAGTATTTGTATCTCTACGAAACTCTCTAGGTTCTACCCCAGTTAAGCCTTGTATTCCCATAATTCCCAAGGCATAAATATCGCTGTTGAGTTTTGGCAACCCGCTCATTTGTTCAGAAGGTGCATAATTAGGAGTGCCAATTGAAATTGTCTGAGCTTCTTGCTGCTGGGGTTGAATCTGCTTAACAGCGCCAAAGTCAATTAAAACAATGTGCCGGTCTGATTCTCGCCTAATTAAGTTACTAGGTTTGATATCTCGATGGATTACACCATAGCTATGAACAAAAACCAGCACGTTTAAAACTTCTTTGAGTATCTCCACAACCTCAGCTTGTTTTAGTCGCTTTCCAGTAGCTAACTCTTTATCCATAGCGTGCCCTCGAACAAATTCTTGCACTAAAGAAAATTGCTGATTTTCTTCAAAAAAAGCTAGCAGTTGAGGAATTTGTGGGTGCTTACCCAAAGTTTCTAAAATTTCTGCTTCAGCGTAGAATAGGCGTCTGACAACATTTAAATATTCTGCATCTTGGCGAGGAGGCCGCAACTGTTTGACCACACACTGGGGATTACCAGGACGCTGGATATCGTCAGCTAAATAAGTATTGCTAAATCCTCCAGAACCCAAGGGTTGAGTAATTTTGTAGCGGTTGTTTAGTATCGTTCCTATTGCAATTTCTTGCCCAATAGAATCAACAATTACGGTTGGCGCTTCATTTGAGGCGTTGCCGCGCTGCCGTAAAAGACCTTGCAATTCTAGAATTAATTGTTGGTGTTCTTGAACCCTTTGGGTAATTTCTTTTTGCTCTTGCTTGGTTTGATAAGCACTATACGCAAGAACACTCCCGGCAGTAAATACTAACCCCAACGCCGGAGGTATGACTGGAAACCATCCAGCTTGGTTAAAAATGACAAAATTGGCTCCAAATAATACTGCCAGAGCTGTTACTGCTGCCAATCCTAAGCCTAGCGGATGTTGAATCCGCCATACCAGCAACCCACCAACTACAGTCCATCCCCATATCCAAAGGACTTTACTCCACTCAGGTAAAAACCAAAATAGAGGTTGTTTGTTCAGAACAGCACTGAGAATTTGACTAACGCTGTGGGCATGAATTTCAATTCCAGCCATTTTGCCAGAATTATCTGACTTACCGCTAGCAAAGGGCGTATTAAAAATATCATTTAAACTATTGGCTGTTGAACCAATCAAAACGATGCGGTCTTTAACTAAATCTGGTTTAACTTGATTTGCAAGTACTTCTGTAATAGTTATCTGCTGGGCAACCTGATGACCAGAACGGTAATTAAGCAGGATTTGGTAGCCATTGGTATCTGCTTTTTCATAGCCGCCAGCGTTACTTTGCAGGGGTTTAAATACAGTATTACGTAGTTGTAGTTCCTTTTTGGGGGTAAATTCTAGTTGGATGCCTCCAACTTCTAAGTATTTGAGCGCTAGTTGTAAGCTAAAAGAATAGGTACTTTGACAAGAATCGGATTCTTCTGCACTTACCAATAATAAATTGCGGCGAATTGTAGCGTCAGTATCTTCTACGACATCATTAAATCCTACTCGCTCTGCTTCAACGCCTTTTGGGGGTGCTATTCCCGGATTGTTAGAACCAGAATGTTTGCAAATGGGAATGATGATATCGCTCTGTTGGAGGCGTTGTAGTAGCTTGTCATGACCAGGCGGTACTGGTAAGTCACGAAAAATATCTAGACCAATGACTCGCGGTTGATATTCTTCAAGTTTGCCTAATAGTCGGTCTAGAAGTTTGCTAGACAGGGGCCAATTCCATTTTTGGATATCTTTTTCAGTTAAAGCAACAATCAACAAACGAGTGTCTGGGCCTGGGTCGGCACGTAATTGCATCATTTGGTCGTAGACTTTCATTTCTAGAGGCTCGAAAACCCCCAGTTTTTGAATTCCTACTAACAGAAGTGTTGCGATCGCACTTGAAACAATAACTGGCTGTCTAAATAAACTTTTAAAACTTACAACCATTTTTGCAATCGATTTTACTTTAAAATATACGTATATTTTGAGATTATTTTTTAATATCGAAATTATTCTACGCAATTTGCAACTTTTCAAAAAATATAGTCATCATATTTTACTTGTAAACCTCAACAGACTCAAATCCCCGACAACTTTTACGAAGTCGGGGATATTTTTGTTCATAACTCACAGGACTTACGCAACTGGCACAATGCGATCGCTAATTACTAGTACATAAGTATTATTTAAATCTGATTCTGAAAGCCTTGTATTCATAATATAAGCCGATGTATTGGAAGCAAAGCATGAAATATTTATGAGAAAATAGTTAGAGGTTGTATGAGATAAATGTTGCTTACGGTAATGAGATTTACTAAGCTTAATTACTGCCAATACTTATTAAGTAGTCAAATTAATTATACGATGACCAATTTGGCAGAGCATTTAGAGACTATTAGCCATGATACAATTAACTACTCTTTTGTTGAGAGAAAAGTTAACACCTCGATTACTCTGGGATAACGTGAAAGAGGTAGTTGAGCATGATACCAATGGTTACATAATATTTGATGATAGCGTTTTAGATAAAAGGTATTCTGAAGAAATAGAAATAGTCAGGAGACAATATAGTGGTAATGAGCATGGTGTCCTCAAAGGTATTGGTGTAGTTAGTTGCGTGTATGTCAACCCTACTATTCAAAGATTTTGGGTAATAGATTACCGCATTTTTAATCCTGATGTCGATGGTAAAACCAAGATAGACCATGTGAAAGACATGCTGCAAAACCTTGTGTATCATAAGCTTTTACCATTTGATACTGTTTTGATGGACACGTGGTATGCCGTACATAGTTTAATGCTTTATATTGATAGTTTAGAAAAAATTTATTACTGCCCTTTAAAAAATAATCGGTTAGTTGATGATACATTTGCCAAAGAAAAATATAAACGTATTGAATTATTAGAATGGAGTCCTGAAGAGTTAGAATGTGGTAAAATCATAAAAATTAAAGGGTTTCCTGCTCAGAAAAAAGTGAAACTATTCCGGGTTCCTGTTTCTACCAACAGAACGGATTATATCGTCACTAACGATTTATCTCAAAGCTCCACGGATGTTGTACAAGAGGTGTGTAAAATTCGTTGGAAAATCGAGGAGTTTCACCGAGAGATTAAACAACTAACAGGCATTGAATCTTGTCAATGTCGTAAAGCTAGGCTTCAAAGAAATCATATTGCTTGTGCAATGTTGGTTTGGATTAGATTAAAGAATTTAGCCTATACCACTGGTCAAACTGTTTATCAAATCAAGCATAATTTGCTTTCTAATTATTTAATTCAGCAACTAAAACGCCCAAGTATTCCTATGTGCTTGGTTTGATTTAAATTGTCGTGTGGCAGGGCTACGCCCCGCCCGCTATTTGTGCCAGTTGCGTAAGTCCTGACTCATTTATAATTGTTATATGTGTTTCAGATAATGCACAATCGCCTCTGCCGTTGCCAAATTAGTAGCCAATAAAACTTGATTAATAGTGCATAATCTTAACAGCGCTTCTTCATTTGCTTGACCAGGCTGAGGTTGCAGCAAATCTCGCAGGAAAATAACTGCTACAATTTCTCCGGTTCCAACCAATGAAGCAATTGTTTGATATCCTCCAGAAGTTGGTGCGGGGGTTTGTTGACTAATAGTTATCCCTGCCTGCTGATGTAAAAGTTCACTAACAGATGGCCAGGTAATTGTAAAACTCTGCGAGAAAAATTCCTGATGTTCCAAAACCAATTCAGCAAGTTCTGATTTCTTGCTTTCATGAGCAATCAGTACTATATTTCTTTCAATGATTGCTTGAGGAGGCTCACTAACATTTGTTTCTTCTGGAGTTTCATCAAAACGATCTTCTTCTACTTGCGGAATTTCTTCAATAGTTTGACTTATGCTCTCAGTAGCTCCACTTTCTGTTGTTTCCAAAGATGGAATATCAGTTGAGTCAGAAATGTTACTTATTTGTGCAGCAACACCATCAACATATACACTAACTTCTTCAGCACTTGCATTATTCAAATCAATGTATTGATTGCTTAAAACTTCCGCAACGGCATCATCAGGTGCAGTTGATGCTTCAGAAACTTCGCTTATGGTTTCATCCGCCGCAGAAGTAGGTTCTACTTCCTCAACATCTGCGCTGTCTGCTGCTGTAACTGACCTATCCCAATCTATTGCTTCATCAATGATATCCCGTGTAACTTGGCTCTGTTCCTCTGCTGCTTGTGGCTGAATCTCTTCGTTTTCAACAACTTCACTGGTTTCTTCTACTACTGGCGTCTCCAAATTCACTACTTCATCGTGAGTAGTTTCATCAATGATATCCCGTGTAACTTGGCTCTGCTCCTCTGCTGCTTGTGGCTGAATCTCTTCGATTTCAACAACTTCACTGGTTTCTTCTACTACTGGCGTCTCCAAATTCACTACTTCATCGTGAGTAGTTTCGGGAATGTCGCTTTCCTCCTCAGATACATGGTGGAAAATATCGCGCGGCTGGACGGAGGTAACTTCTGCTGCTAGTGCTGCCTCTAACTCTGCATCCTCGTCGTAGGTAGTGTCTGGAGTGGCGCTTTGTACAGGAACTTCGTTGAAAATATCACGTGGCTGTACGAAGGTAACTTCTGCTGCTAGTGCTGCCTCTAACTCTGCATCCTCGTCGTAGGTAGTGTCTGGAGTAGCACTTATATCACGCTGTTGTACGAAAGTAGATTCTGTCGCCGGTGCTGCTTCAAAATCTACAGCCTCATCGTGGCTAGCTTCTGGAAGAACACTTTCCTCTTCAGGAGTTTCAATGATGTTTTCAGGTGCAGCTATGGCGTTATCAGGTTCAGTCAAAGAAACTTCTGAGGCTTCGCTGACTTCTGGAACTTCGACTTCCTCACTATCGGCGCTGACTTCTGGTGTAACTAATGTCCGCAAATCAACAATTTCATTACGAACATTGTGTGGAACTTCGCTAACTGCTTCTGGTGTCTCAACAACAGGGATGACATCATCAGGTTGAGTCGAAACAACTTCTGAGATTTCGCTGATTTCTGAGGCGGGGGGTGCTTCTACTCCGGAACTAATTGGCGGTGGAACTTCGCTAACTACCTCTGCGGCTGGATTAACAACATTGGCAGCGCTGACATTTTCAGGCGATCGCGATCGAGAAAACAGTGAAGGATCTATAATCCTAAAGACTGTCTCTGGTTGCTCATAAACGGGAGCAACTGCCTCCAAAATCAAAACATAATCTGCAATCCGAATAATATCTCCATCACTCAAAGAATATGGTCGAGCTTTTTCAGCCTGTTTCCCATTAACTATTGAGCCATTTCTACTACCAAGGTCAGAGAAGTAGTAATTTCCACTTTTAACAAAAAACTTAGCATGTACCCGACTGATATCAGGGCTGTCTAGGATTAAATCAGAATCAGGAGAACGGCCTATCAGCCATTCTCCTCTCGTTGGAGTTTCTGTGGTAAGGTCTACTTCATTGACTTCACTTAAATTTGGTGAGTAGCTAACTTTTACTTTCATATTAATTTTTGGTTAATTTTATTGATTTCTGCCACCCAGCGCTGACGGGTAGTATGTTCTAAATTTAAAATATCATCTTGTGACCAGTGGAAATGATAAGCAATAAAAGCTACCTCCTCATATAAAGTATCAGAGGGGTAGCTTACGACTCCCCCGCTAGTTCTAGCTCCACTGAAAATTGAGTATTGCAATGGGGACATTGTGTCGGAATGTGTACATTGCCTTGTTGATTGATTCGATTGTAAAATTCTCGAAGATAGGCAATGTCATGTAGGAGAAGTCCTTCGAGTAAATCAGGACTAACAGAATTGAAACTGCCCAAGCGAGTAATAACCCGTGCCAGCATTACCAAAACACCGTAAGCCGGATTTTCTTGAACTTTGCGCTCTTGTTGCACCAAAATTTCATCTTTAGCGGTGGCTAAACGCATCACCCCATGACGATGTACTCGTTGTTCGCTATCACTCAATCCTCTGGGAAGAGTGAAAGCAAATTCTGTGCAGAGAGTATCCTTTTTACGGCGCATAGGTTATTGAATTTGGGCATTGGATATAAGTCTCTGACTGGTTCCCAGCCTGAAGGCTGGGAACCCATTCTGGGAGGCTCTGCCTCCTCTTTGTTGACAAGAGGTAGAACCTCTGGGAATACATTCCCAGCCTTCAGGCTGGGAACGAGGCTAATGAGTCTTTGAACTCCTTTAATGAGTCTTTGAACTCCTTTAATGAGGCTTTGAACTCCTTTAATGAGCCTTTGAT
>NZ_JAVRCC020000088.1:0-20344 GCF_034530975.2 Nostoc sp. DedQUE07
CAAATGACAAATGACAAATGACAAATGACAAATGACAAATGACAAAACGTATAATCGGCTTAACTGGAGGTATTGCTACAGGCAAAACCACTGTCACTAATTATTTAGCTAGCACTTATAACCTGCCGATTTTGGATGCAGATATTTATGCTAGAGAGGCAGTATCTTTAGGTTCGCCTATTTTGGGTGCGATCGCTCAACGTTATGGCGAACAAATTTTACTACCAGATGGCAGCCTCAACCGCCAAAAGCTAGGCGAAATTATCTTTAATCGTCAAGATGAACGTAAGTGGATAGACAATTTGATTCATCCTGATGTGCGCGATCGCATCCTCAAAGCCATTGCTCAGTCTTCGTCACAAATACTGGTGTTAGTAGTGCCTTTATTATTTGAAGCTGGGATGACTGATTTGGTAACAGAAATCTGGGTAGTGCGTTGTTCTCAAGAGCAACAACTACAAAGATTGATACAACGAAACCATTTAAATGCAGAACAGGCACGTGCCAGGATTAACAGCCAATTATCCATCGAAGAAAAAGTGGCTCATGCAGATGTCGTTTTAGATAACTCTTCTACCCTAGAAGTACTACTGAAGCAGATAGATGTAGCTCTAGCTACGACAAGTAGTAACTAAATTATATTTTTATTAAAATATATACATATATGACATTTTCAAGACATAAAAAGCTTATTAATTAATACTAGATAGTTAAGCAAAAAACTTATATCTCACCAGATATTGTCCTACAGTTAGGTGATTTTACAGTTGAATATGCGATTAATAGTACTGTAAATTTAAAAGAATGGCTTTTAAATAAATTATAAGTTCTATTTTTTAAATGTTTTTAAGTGCCTTCTCTTCAATCATAACAGGTATGAACTTAAGTTTTAGTTTTTTAAATAAATTAGCTCTGGTTATCTCTCCAGTAATAGAATTAAAACAAAAGAATAAAATCCATGATTACAGACAACAAGTTTGTGGAGGCGACTACATATTTGAGCGCCTCAATGAAGGAACAATCGGCTACATGACTGGAGTAGGGAAAAGTGTTAAAGCTTGCGATCGCATTATTTTACGAGAAGGTTGTGAATCTTATCAATATCAAGTTGAAGAAATTGATTATTACTCCGCTCCATCTGATATGTGGATAGCTTTACTCAAGCAAATACCGAATGACTAAATAGAGCTTGCTGAAAAAGTCCTTTGATGAGGGCAGGGAATAGGAAATAGTTTTATCGCTCATCATTTCAATTTATTGTGGTACTACAAATTGGAAATGCAAGACTTTTAAACCTTATACACCTAAAATACTTGCACTTTTTGGTGCGGTGATAGCCTGAAAAGTTTGAAATATCAGGATTTTACCGTTATTCAGCATAATACTTACCCCCAAAAGTTCCCTCAATATCCGCGACATCCGCCCAATTAACCTACGAAACGATAATTGACCAAGCAGCAACAATAACCTAAGTGAAATGCTAGACTATACAATATCTAATGTATATAATTATGCATCCTGTTTTGAGAGCTTGGAGGAGTGATGGCTAAAGTTGTTGCCTTTTTTAACCATAAAGGAGGTGTAGGAAAGACAACTATTTTGTTTAATGTTGCAATTGCCCTAGCTCAAGTAGGCAAAAAGGTCATTCTATTCGATGCTGACTCCCAAGCTAACCTTACAGCTCTTGCTGTTACTGAAGAACAATATCAAGAGTCATTGGATAAAGAAATAACTATTTGGTCAGCACTTGAACCATTGGTCACTGGTGCTGGTGATTTTAAATATGTTGAGCCTCTTTCATTACGAAGCAACTTATGGCTTGTCCCTGGTGATATTCGACTTGCTGATTTTGAAGGAATATGTCCAACTGGATGGACTGAAGCACTCGCAGGTGAAGCACGTGGATTTCGCGTGACTACAGCTCTCTACCGTCTTTTTCAACAGACAGCAAATATTAAAAGTGCTGATTTTGTACTTATAGACTTAGGCCCCAATGTAAACGCACTGAATCGTAATGCACTCATTTCCTCAGATGGATTTATTATTCCTCTTGCAGCAGACTTATTCTCAGTAAGGGCACTTCCAAGTGTTGGATACAGTATTGCCAATTGGGTACGTCAATGGCATACGGCCTTAAAAAATAAACCAAAAACTGTTACTTTTGAGCTTCCCACCTGTGAATCTGTTCCTATTCCGTTAGGTTACGTAAGTCAACAATTTTCAGTCTTTTCTAGTTCTCCAGCTGAAGCTTTTCGAGTATGGCAAGATAAAATTCCTGTTGCCTATCAAGAAGGAGTTGTCTTTCCTTTAAAAGCAATAAAATTACCAGTAAACGAGCAAGAAACAGAGCCTTTAATTGCACTCAAGTACCTCTCGTCCCTGGTTCCTAAAGCTCAACAAGCGCACAAAGCTATTTTTGAATTAAATGGATCTGAAGCTCGTGGGGCACATTTTAAACGCTCAAAAGATACTCGTGAAATATTTTTGAAGCTTGCAAAAATAATCATTTCTCGTCTTGAAAATGCCCTATGACTATATTTCTTGATACAAATGTTGTACCGTATAAAAGTGGAATATCAATTCGCTTTGAAACCATTCAAGTTTTAGCACAGGAATGTAGTCAAGAGATAGCGATTCCAGAACTCGTATTAAGGGAGTCTGTAGCTCATCGACAACGGGAGATTGAAGATGCTTTTGGAACACTTAGAAGAGCATACGAAAAAGCAAGAATCTATTTGAATGGAATTGCAGAGCCAAACTTACCATGCTCTAAAGATTTGGCTGAATCATGGTGCTGTAGTTTAAAAGAAAAAGTCAAGATTCTAGAGACACCTAAAAATGCTTTTGAGGAAGGTATTTTTCGAGAAATTCAACGTATTAGACCTACTCGTGAAGGAAGAGGCGCTCGCGATGCAGTTATTTGGTTAACAATAAAGCAAGCACATTTCTTGAGTGATAGTGTTAACTACTTTGTTTCAGAAAATATAAAAGATTTTGCGTCTTCTGATAAAAACACTTTACATGAAGACCTTAAAATGGAGATTATCGAACATCCAATACCTCTCATCTACTGTAATTCTCTTGATATTCTCTTGAAAAAAATAGCAAATGAAGAAAAACCTGGGATAGATATTACAGAGCAACTAATAAATTCTTCAGATAATTTACAAGAAGCTCTTCGTCGAGCAATTCGAGATAATCTGATTATTAGAGAAATGTTTCCTGCATTACCTCTTGGGAAAGAATATATATCAAGTACTATAACTCCTTCACTATATAAAGTTAAAAGTTCAGCAACATACCGAATTGGTGAGCGCAATGTCGTAGTTGCAGAAATAAATTGTAATGCAAGCTTTACAATTGGAGTTCTACAACAATTGTCAGGAGGAGGTTTTTTGACACTTCAATATCCAGCAGATTTATCACTCTATATTCGTTTTTGGATGAGGTTTGAAAACCAGGAAGAACTACCAGTCAAAGCCGAAGTATCCTACATAAATATTGCAAATAATACCTTGTTGATTTACTAACTTGCCCAAAAATGATAAGGGGCAAATCAAACTTTTGCACGGTACGATTTATTGCTTGCCATTAGTTTGATGCGCGATCGCACTCGAAAAAATCCTTGCCCGATCAAGCGAAGTTAAAAGCGATCGCTCCTGACACCAATCAAAGGTGCGATCGCCTTCTGTTACTCTACCTCAAGCCGTTGTTTCGTAACTACAGCAGGAAAATCAAGCAGGACTCATAGATAAAGCTGTACATCTTGGTAGCATTGAGTGAAGTACCCGTCAGCAAGGGAGCGAGGGCGATGTACGCAACCGTCACACAACCACTGACTTTTGAAGAATTTCTTGCCTGGGACGATGGTTCAGGCAGAGAGTTTGAGCTATTGGATGGGATTCCTGTGCCATTATCAGAACTAAATGCAAATCATGAGGATTTGATCGAGCGACTGTGTGCTTACTTAGAAAATCACTGCCAAGAAAATGACCTGCCTTACGTGTCGCGCCAGTCCAAGCAGGTTCGCCTCAAAACAGCACCAGGCGAAAAGGAAAAAAGCCGGAAAGCAGATATTGTCATATTTGCAAGAGTTGAATGGCAGAGGATGAAAACTAGCTCTAGTTCTGCTGCTGCATATATTCCACCACCCGGAGTCATTGAGGTCGTTAGCAACAACTGGAAGGACGACTATCTGACAAAACTTGCTGAATATGAGGACTTGGGCGTTTTTGAGTACATCATTGTGGACTATGCTGCTTTTGGTGGCATTCGGTTCATTGGCTCTCCCAAACAGCCAACCATTACAATCTACCAACTTGAAGATGGAGAGTATTTACCCCCAAAGGTGTTTCGAGGGCAGGATCGAATTGATTTTAGATTGTTTCCGAACATTCCCTTAACGGCTGAACAGATTTTTGCAATGAGTCGCTGATTAGCAACGAAGAAATTTATTTTAGTCGTCTTCTCGCCACAATCGCCCAACGGTAATCAAATGTGACGTAGCTGGCTGCATTATTCTACACAAGTTGTAGATTGAGCGATCGCTACGATCGCCAACCTACTTAGTATAGAAACATACTTATTGTGAGCTTGAAAGTAAATTTTTTATTTTACCTAAAAATCTAAGTAAACATACTAATCCACTGTGAGATAAATTTGCTTACCTTTAACAAGGGACTTGAGTAGGGGAAATTCATGAATTGCCCTTACTTGTCTGCTTGCTTAATTGAGATGGTAGCTGGATTTGCGCCGCACTCTATTAGGCTGTGATTGGTTTATTATTCTCAGCTTAATTTCGGTCTGATCATGATCAAAAACATTACTCTAGATCCTCTAGTAACTGATATTCGGTGTGAAGAAATTTGTCAGATTTTGGGAGAGACTTACAACCAGGAACACTGGAACGATTGGCGCTGGCAAATGCGGCATCGATTGACTAAGCTGGAACACTTTCAGAAGTTATTAAGGCTTAGTGCTACCGAAGAACAAGGACTTTTAATTGCACCAGAGAAGTTTGCTGTAGCCGTAACTCCATATTTTGCATCACTACTCGATCCAGAAGATCCGCTTTGTCCGCTACGGTTACAAGTGATACCACGGCAAGAAGAACTAATAGTTAGTCCAGCAGACATGGTAGATCCATGCGGTGAGGATGGCGACACTCCAGTACCAGGACTCGTACACCGCTACCCCGATCGGGTGTTGCTGCTTGCCCTAGACAGCTGCGCTGCTTATTGTCGTTACTGCACCCGCTCTCGTTTGGTGAGCCAAGGTGAGATGTACCCAGTAACGCGGCGGTTGGATGCGATCGCCGCTTATCTGGAGGAACACACCGAGATCCGTGATGTGCTAATTTCCGGTGGCGATCCTCTATTGATGGCTGATGAACCTTTAGACAATTTGCTTAGGCGGTTGCGTGCCATTAAGCATATTGAATTTATCCGCATTGGTTCCCGCGTGCCGAGTTTTTTACCGCAGCGAATTACACCAGAACTGGTTGCCTTGCTACGTAAACATCGTGTGTGGCTATCTTTGCACTTTTGTCATGTGCAGGAACTTACCCCAGAAGTGGCACAAGCTTGCGATCGCCTCGCTGATGGCGGCATTCCTCTAGGCAGTCAAACCGTGCTGTTAAAAGGTGTGAATGATTCTGAAAAAGCCCTGAAAAATCTGTTTCACGGTCTTCTGAAGCTGCGTGTACGACCTTATTATCTTTATCAATGCGACCCTGTTGTTGGGACTGCACATCTGCGAACGAGCGTGCAAACTGGGCTTGATTTAATTTCTAAATTACGCGGTCATACTACTGGCTACGCTGTACCAACCTATGTAATTGATGCCCCTGGTGGTGGTGGCAAAGTCCCAATTCAAGCCGAAACTCTAGTTGCTTATGAGAATGGTACAGCTACAGTGCAAAATTGGGCAGGTAAGACGTACACATATATAGATCCAGTTGAGCAGGGGTAATATCGTGTCCGGCTAAAAACTTATCATTATAGACCGCAGTTATTGCTGGGGAAAGAGGCTTTTGGGATTTTTGCACAGATGCGGTAATCATAAGTGATTAACCGGACTTGATATAACACTATATATTTGTACACGAGTCGATCGCCATCATTTAATAGAGCTGGTTGAAATGTTTCTATTGAGTTCTTGGCAAACCAAAAAACTAAGTAATAGCAGGAGATTAGTTGGAATGTTGATTGTTGGTAATACAAACCTAAAAGGTTGAGGTGTCTTCACACAGAAGCACTTTTTGAAAGGAGAACTCATTGAGAGAGTGCCAATTGTTGTTATACCCGCAGAACAGGTTGAATTCTTAGATAAAACAATTTTGGGCAACTATTACTACGATTGGGAAGATAAAGCTGCGGCGATCGCTCTAGGTTTATCTTCCTCGATCAACCATTCCTACAATCCCAATGCTTATTATGTGAAAAAATTCGCTGACCGAGAGTTGGATCTGATTGCCTACCGAGATATAGAAGTAGGAGAAGAAATTACTGCTAACTACAACGGTTCTCCTGATGATAAATCTCCTATATGGTTTGATGTTGTTGATGAGATATTTTCACTTAATTAAAGATTTAGTAATCGAAATTATTTAATTAAGACACCTAATTTGTACATTAAAGCTAACAGAGAAAGCTTTCTCACTGGGAATTATCGGGGTATGGGGTTATTTATTGGTCTATGTTATGACCTGAAGGCAGATTACCTTCAGGCTGGTTTCAGTGCCTCTGAGGTGATGGAGTTCGACGATGAAGAAACCATCATCGGGCTGGAAACTGCACTATTGCAGTTAGGTCATCAGGTTGAACGTGTCGGTAATGGTAGAGAACTTGCTCTGCGTTTGGCAAAAGGCGATCGCTGGGATCTGGTTTTCAATATTGCTGAGGGTTTAAAGGGTCGTTCTCGCGAAGCTCAAGTCCCGGCAATCTGCGAATTATTCGCTCAAGCTTACACCTTTTCCGATCCGCTTACCTGCGCCCTGACGTTAGACAAGGCACTAACTAAGAGAGTAGTGCGCGATCGCGGTTTGCCGACAGCCCCCTTTGAGGTCGCGAATACTACCGCAGAGGCAGCAGCTGTGTCGTTGCCAATGCCACTTTTCCTTAAGCCTATGGCGGAAGGCAGTTCTAAAGGGGTAACTGGGCGTTCTCTTGTCAAAGAACGCGAGGAGCTAGTCAATACTTATCAAGTGTTACACGAACTTTTTGGGCAACCAATACTCGTGGAAACCTTTCTTCCTGGTAGAGAAGTAACAGTAGGCATTATTGGCAACGGTAGCAACTCACGGGTAGTAGGTGTGATGGAAGTAATTTTTACAGGGCAAGTGGAAGCTTTCGCCTACACCACCCTCAATAAAGATGAGTATTTGGAACGGGTATCTTATCGTTTGCTCATAGATCCCGAACCACTGGCAGCACAGGCAAGGCAACTGGCGCTGGATGCTTACCATACTCTTGGTTGCCGTGATGCTGCCCGCGTGGATCTGCGCTGCGATCCTAGCGGTGTGTTGCAGTTTATGGAGGTTAACCCATTGCCAGGGCTACATCATATCCGCTCAGACTTACCAATGATCGGACGTTTGGGTGGTATGACATATACAGAAATCATTGCTGAAATAGTCGAGTCTGCATGGCAAAGATATAAATGCTGAAAAATAGGCAGTGGGGCAGGCTGACAGGTGCAACAAACCTATATATGTCAGCGACTTCCCCCTCCCCTCTGCCTTTTTTATGCAATATGAAGTTGCTCAAACTAAACTACAGAGGGATGTTAGGTGATACGCTCATCTTATAGGGTGTTCAATAGTGTTACCTGACTGTGGAGAATATACTCATGAATTTATTATTTATGCAAACAGCAGCACCAGCTATAGATGCTGCTCCTCATTTTCCTGTTGCTTTTACCTTGGTGTATGTCGTTGGTTTTGTTGCTGCTGTCACCATTGGCTCAATAGCTTGGTACAACTCGAAACGCCCCGCAGGTTGGGAAAGCAAAGAACGTCCTGATTTTGTGCCTAAAGTTGATAAAGAAGAAACTCCGGGTGTGGGTGAACCTAAATAATAAGCAGTGATGAGTGCTGAGTTTAATAATCAAACTTACAGCAGTTTTCATTTATTTTGAACCACATTTTAGATTATTCAGAAGCCTTGTAGAGACGTAGCAGTGCTACATCTCTACATTTGCCTATTAACTCCGCAAAGAAGTTACATTCATATCGTCGTTCAATCTGCGAATCAAACGGGATAACTCACGAATGATATTCACCGCAATTTCGGGAGTTTCTTCGATCGCATCATATAGTTGCTCTTGCGTCAGTTCTAAAAATTCACAAGGTTCTAGAGTCGTGGCAGTGGCAGATCGAGGTTGAGTATCGAATACTGCCATCTCACCAAAATATTTTCCCTGTTCCACCTCTGCCAACTGTTTATTCCCAATGTGAACTTTAACTCGACCGGAGACGACAATATAGAGCGATCGCCCTTCTTCTCCCTGTCGAAAGATGGTGTAATTAGCTGGGAATGACAATTCGTTCATCACTGAAGTGAGCCGCACAATAAAATCATCCCGCAATTCCTTAAAAATCGGGACTCGCCGGACAAATAATAAACGGTCAACACTGGTTAGCATAATTACAAGTTAAAATTCAACATTACTGAACATCTCAAAACTGAAGTCAGAGGGCGATTAGTCATATTACCGATGTTGAATGCTAGCCGTCAAGGATATCCGAGCCTTTATCATCTGACAAGAGTTCTCTTCAATAAGAGCGATTGCATAGAAGTTTCTCAAACAATAGCTCAGTATTCAATACTACTCGTTTTGTGCATTTTGAACTCAGAATTTAGTTTAGGGAAAAGGTTAAAGGCTATTTTCTTTCCGTTTTTCCCTCATGAGTGTCAATGGGTACAAAGCCCAAAACATTTAGTAATTTTGTCAATCACTTTTATTTATCATTTTAAAAAACAAGAGTATTTGCTCTTATTTGGCTGCAAGCCATAATATTGATTTCATGAGCTCCCAAGGTACCTTGCTGAGAAAAAATCACCAATTTGATTGGAGGCAATGCCTCTAAAAATTGGATCATTGGCTGATAAATAACGAATATCGCTCGGTTGTCGTTAGAAAAACAGTCACAAAATCTCTGAACCTGCCCTCAGATCGAGAAGCAGAGAAGATTAACACAAACAGCATTAGAATTACTGTGAGCAACAATTATGGCTTGGCTAATTAGTACATTATTGATTGGAATCTCTGTCGCTTTTGCAACTACCTTTGACGACAACTTATATTTGACAGCTTTTTTCGGTAAAGTCAATCGTAGCTTTCGCCCTAAGCATATTGTTCTCGGTGAATTCCTGGGATTTACTACCTTAGTATGTGCTAGTCTCCCTGGTTTCTTCGGGGGTCTGATTATTCCTAGCAGCTGGATTGGTTTACTAGGTTTACTTCCCGTCGCCATTGGTATCAGTAATCTCATCAGTCGAGAAGAACAAGAAGAGACAGTGCAAGCTGTGTCAGTTGACTTCACCTCTCCGGTAAAATCTGCACGCCAGAAGAAATCACTATTAGCAACCATCCGCGATCCTCAAACTTACCGTGTTTCTGCTGTCACCATTGCCAATGGAGGAAACAACATTGGAATTTATGTACCGTTGTTTGCCAGTAGCAATCTTCCAAGTTTGGGCGTAATTCTGTGTGTTTGTTATTGCGCTGTTGGGATGTGGTGTTTACTCTCTTACAACTTGACTCGTAATCCTCTGATGACTCCCGTTTTAACTCGCTATGGTCGCAAAATCTTCCCCTTTATCTTAATTTACTTGGGACTGTCTATCTTAATTAAAAGTGAAACATATCGACTTTTACCTAGTCTGGCAATGCTTGGGAATTAGGTATGAAGCGATCGCTCCCCCTTGAGTGGACGCTCCACGCGATCGCAATTCTTGATGATGTAAGCAAACAAATCAGCGATCGGTTCCCATCCAAAAAGATTTTTTAATCACTTGAATTTATCAATATGAATAACAATAATATTTGCTCTTATCAATCAAGTTATCTAAAGTGAGAATAAAGCACATTATCGATGGCTCTTATAAAAGCAAGTCCACCAATAGGAATCAGATCATGAAGTCCCTAATGAATCAATCAAACTCTAAAAAATTAACTCAGTGGCTCGTAAAAGCAGTGTTTCTGGTAGTTGTAGCGGGATTTACTCTGCTTATCCAGCCCAGCGCTAGAGCGCAAGCACTAACACCATCCATATCTACGGAATCTGAACTAGCTCCAGTTGAATCGCCAATAGAGTCTGTAACACCACCAGTAATATCTCCGCTTCAATTACCAATAGAGCCTGTAACACCACCAGTAATATCTCCAGTTGTATCGCCAATAGTGTCAGTAGCAGATAACGTTAGACATTTATTACAAACTAATGAATGTGTCGGCTGTAACCTGGCTGGGGCAATGTTAAAGGACACAAACCTGCAAGCAGCAAATTTGGAAGGTGCTAACTTACAAAATGCAGACTTAGAAAGAGCTAACTTGCAGCAAACAAACTTACAAGGGGCTAACTTTCAAGGAGCAGATTTAGGCAAGGTAAACCTTTGGGGAGCAAACCTGGTGGGAGCAAACCTATTTGATGCAGACTTAGAGAAAGCCAATCTACTGGGAGCCAATCTGCAAACCGCTAACCTACAAAACGCAGACTTGGAAGATACAAATCTGACAAATGCAAACATTCAAGGAGCTAACCTGATGGGTGTTGATTTGGAAGATGCAATCAGACCGGAAGGATTCGCTATTCGGTAATTAAACTGAAGTTCTCCATACGAGTTGAATAAAAAATATCAAAAGCCTGATTCAGCAATGAATACAGGCTTTAATTAATAGGCAAGTTCGTAGTAAGGACTTTAGTCCTTAATTTTCTAAGCACTAAAGTGCTTACTACAAATTTTTCATTACTAACAGGACTTACGCAACTGGCATATTATTTTCAGTTCGTAGTATTCGCGCAGCGTCTCGTTCGCGTTAGCGTCTCCGAAAGAGAAGAGAGGACTAAAGTCTTCAAAATAAGGGCTAAAGCCGCTTACTACAAACTACAAATCCGATTTTTTTGTGACACTTGCGTAAGTCCTAACTAACTTAGACATTGTAATAGTACAGTACCGCGTAAATAAACATACCATTGCAAATGGCGCAAGAGCTTGAAATACAATTATGCGTGACTTTTCACTTGTGCCTTACGGTACTAAGATACTTTGCGACTTTTCAAACATCCTCTTAATGGCAAAATATTTTCAGTCATTTAATTCCAGCAATTCTTTTGTTTTCAAATCAGCCGCGACAGGTTGAGAACATGCAATCTGAGGAGAGATAGAGCAAATCGCCTCTGTGGTTGTTTCAAAACAATTTGATAACCCAATTGTATTTAACAATCCTGTACGTTCTAGTAGTTGTTGGACTTCGGGTTGTAAACCTGTGAGAATTAAGCGGCAATTGTGCCGTTCCAAGTCATGATAAATATCCTCTAAAGCTACTAACCCAGTTGTGTCCATATTTGGTACAAACCGCAACCGGAGAATTAAATACTTTACTTCCGGTTCATCGCGGAGGAAAGTAGCAAACCGTTCAGCAGCACCAAAAAATACAGGGCCATCTACCCGATAAACGGCAATTTCTTTACCTAATTCCAAAGGAGTACCGGGGGGAAATACTTCGGTTTCAGGTATTTTAGCTAGGCTCAATTCGCTCATGCGTTTAATGAACAAGGCTCCGGCTGCAATCAATCCCACTTCGACAGCGAGAACTAAGTCAAATAAGATTGTCACTAGCCAGGTGAGAATCATTACCGCAAAGTCTGAGTAGGTAGCACGCATCAATAAACCAATGGCTTCCCACTCAACCATTCGCAGGCTAACCACCATCAAAATCCCAGCAAGTGCTGCTAAAGGAATCTGTGCTGCTAGGGGTGCTAAAGTTAAAACGATGATGGCTAAGGCAACACCGTGAATTACCCCAGATAGTCGGGTTTTGCCGCCAGAACGGACATTAACAGCAGTCCGAGCGATCGCACCTGTGGCAGGAATACCACCAAAAAATGGCACAATCATATTAGCCAAACCTTGACCAATTAATTCGCGATCGCTATTATGTTTCTCGCTGACAGTCATACCATCTGCCACTACCGCCGATAGCAAAGATTCAATACTCCCCAGTGCAGCTAAAGCCAAAGCCGGGTTAATTAGTTCCCGAATCAGGCTAAAATCATTCCAGTGGGGAATACCTTGAGGCATCGGTAAAGATTGAGGAATCGTGCCAATTGTTGGTACATTCAGATGGAAAGCAGAAGCGATCGCAGTTGCTAACACTAGTCCCACTAAAGAACCTGGTATTGTCGTATTGATCCTTGGCCACAAAAGATTGGTGGCAATTACCACAACTGCCAAAGCAACTGCTGCCCAGTTTAAAGCTTCTACATGAGTTAGACTTTGCCAAAGTCCGGGTAAAAAATGTTCGCTACGTGGTAATTTTAAACCAAAGAAATTATTTAACTGACCACAAAAAATAATCACGGCAATACCATTAGTAAAACCTGCCGTTACCGGATAGGGAATAAATTTGACTAACTGTCCCAGTTTGGCAACCCCCAAGGCAATCTGGATAATCCCAGCCATCACCCCAGCAATCCAAACTTTCTCAAGGCCGTACTTGGCGACAATTCCCACCAAAACTACAGCCATCGCACCTGTTGGCCCTGTAATCTGTACTGAGGAACCACCAAAAATCGCGGCGACAATTCCCGCCACAATCGCGGTGTAAAGTCCCGCCTTTGGTTCCACACCACTAGCCACGGCAAAGGCTAAAGCTAAAGGCAATGCCACCACTGCTGCTGTTAGCCCTCCCGTGAAATCGCCACGCAGCCCACTAAACAAGCTACCCAGCCGCAAAAGCTGTGGTTCTTTGAGGATATTAGATGTTGCCATATCGTCATTTTTAACTCTTATACACAATTTCTGAAGCACACACAAATGTTATTCCATCTTTTTAGTAGATTTCATCAGGGTTATTGAGAATTCCCTGATTGCGTATGGGTTTTGGTTCAAGTTCGCCTATTTGCTGATTAATAAAAGCGCAGGCTTGCTTGACATAATCGATAGAGTGTGTATATGGTATGCGATCGCTACCTAAAGTCTCAGTTACAGAGATAAATTTCTGCTTTAATCCAAACGCACAGCAGCTAGCACCAGTACAGCCCAAAAAGTTGATGTTTTTAAACAAATAAGCCTATTTTTAGTATTCACTTTATAATTTCTATGAGTACAAATTTGGTAAATACTAATGTTGCAATCGATTGAAGGAGTGTATAAAAACGGTAATATACAACTTTCAGAATTACCATCTAATGTGTCAGAAAGCCGTGTTATTGTAACTTTTTTAGAACCAGAAAAATCTCCAATCCAAAAGCAGATAATGCGGTTTGGTATGTTTTCTGGGAAGAAACAATCAACAGAAAACGATTTTAAAATTACTGAATTTAATGGAGATACCGAAGATGGCTTAGACTGGTCATAGGTAATTATGAAGTACGTGATTGATACTCATGCTCTCATCTGGTTTATTGAAGGAAATTCGCGATTAGGTGCGAATGCCAATGCTATTCTTTCTAATCCTGATTCCCAGTTAGTTATACCAGCTACAACATTAGCTGAAGCTGTTTGGATTATTGAGAGAGGAAGAACATCTATCCCTTCTGCCAAGAATTTACTTTCAGTAGTTGAAGCCGATCCGCGTGTGGTAATTTATCCACTTGACAAAGATATAATTAAAATAACTATGAGCTTATCTGCTATTAATGAAATGCACGATAGGCAAATTACTGCGACTGCACTAGTTTTAGCAAGTAAAGGTAATGAAGTACAACTATTAACCTGTGATTCAAATATAACTGCATCAGGATTAGTTTCGATTATTTGGTAATGAGTGCGTAAAATCGTTATGTTTTTAAACGCAAAGGGACGCAGACTAACGCAGAGCTTTGCCTAATTTATTTTGCTACGAATTAATTAAATATTGTACTGAGACTTTCCTGAAGTAGCATTAAAAGGAAAAGTCAAGGCTTAAGTAATTTTTACGAGGACGCAATAGTATTAATTAGTATACTCTCTGGGTAATCAGGCTACTCAGATAAACTTATGGGACTTTACGACCAAAATCAATCATCACAGGATGCCCTACGAAAGTTACGCGAAGGAGCAAGCCACTCTAGAGTAGCCCAAGAAATTGCTCAACGAGACTATGCAAAAGCTCAAGCCGAAGCTGATAAATAGGAACAAGAATATCACCTTGCTGTGCAAGGAGGTAATCAGAATTTAATTAATCAAGCGAAATTCCAAAAGGAACGATATCAAGCAATCGCTAGTAGACTAAAAACCCTGGTAGAGGAGCAACAACCACAAGTAGACGCAATTAAAAGTAGTTTGCAATCTTGGGAGCAAAAGGTTTCAAAAACACAGAATGAAGTATTACGGAGTGAGTCTAACATCGGTGAGGTTTCACCAACATTCATCAGCTTTGAATATAAAGATGTTGATGTATCGATTGATGATGAATTACAGCAACTTAAAGCATTAATGCTACCACCTCAACCTCAAGAGCAAACTCAAGCTAAAAAAGACAGCAAAGTGCTTTTAACAGAGGCTATTCATGAGACAAAAAAAGCTGTCAACAGCGCTGTTGCTAATCAAGAAAGTATTGAGAAAGATTTTGAAAAAGCCCAGAAAGAAATTAAATACTGGAACGAAAAAGTTCAGGACGCTTTGAAAAACAATGATGATGATTTAGCTCTTCAAGCTGTAGTAAATAAAAAAATACAAAATAAAATTGTGCTTGTTCTTCTAACTCAGCTTCAACAGCAGCAAGCAACAGTAACTTTACTCAGACAAAATCTGATGACTCTAGAAAATTTCAAGAAAACATTAGGCAATGACACAGAATTCTAAAACAGGGGCAGCATTCATTGCAGGCGGAACCCTAGCAGGTGCTGGTGTTTCCGCAACTGTAGGCGGGATGGGGCTAGCAGGCGGATTTTGCGCAGTCGGTATTGGTGTAACTCCTGTAGTCGGTGCTGGCGCTGTGGCTGGTGCAGCTGCTTATGGCGCTTTTAAAGCCATAGCAGAAGGAGATGCTGTTGCTTTTGGTGCAATGGGAATTGGTACAGTCGGTGGTGCTAGTGTTTATAGCGTCGTCGGTGGTATGGGTTTAGTCGCACCGAAAGTAGGACTAGCATTTGGTATTGGTGCAGTTCCGATGGCAGGAATCGGTGCAGTAGTGGGACTCGCCGCCTATGGTATTGCCAAACTGTTAGACGAATCGGGAATTAGCGAAACTCCAGCACAGCTTTTTGAGCGGATGGAAGAGAAAGTTTTGCAGATGGGATACTATTCCGAAGCAGTGATGGAATTAGATGCATTTTTATCTGGTGACGATCTCAACCAAAAATTTGCCGTTTTGGAAATGGAAGACGAGTTACAAGCGCTTAAGGCTGAATTCAATAAAAAATCAGAATTTGTTACTCCTAAACCTTCTACTCCCAATATTGAACCAGAAATAATTTCTCTAGAAACCCAGCTACCTGAAACTTGGAGATGTGTACGCACACTCAAGAGTCACTTAGCGGCAGTTAATGCGATCGCAATCAGTCCCGATGGTACTACCTTAATCAGTGGCAGTGATGACAGACAAGTTAATTTGTGGAACTTGAAAACGGGAAAATGGCTTTATACATTCTCTGGACAAGCAGAAGCAGTTTTATCTGTTGCTATCAGCCCTGATGGACAGAAGATTGCAAGTGGTAGTGTGGATCGCAAAATCAGCAGTTGGCAGATAGACACAAAAAAATTTCTCCATACATTCTTTTATTTAAATTCTCCCTACAGTCATAATGGCTTTGTTAACTCGGTAGCATATAGTCCTGATGGGGCAATTATTGTTAGTGGTAGCACTGATAAAACGATTAGAATTTGGGGACGCTACACGGGAACAGTAAAACGCACCTTGAATGGACACTCAGATGCAGTTTTGTCTGTCACCATCAGTCCCGATGGTAAAATCCTTGCAACTGGTAGTGCCGATAAAACTATTAGGCTTTGGGATACCAAAACTTGGGAACAACGCTATATTCTCACTGAACATTTGGGAGCGGTGAATACAGTTGTTATTAGTCATAACAGTCAAACTCTTATTAGTGGTAGCACAGACACCACAATTAAACTGTGGAATCTCCAAACTGGAGAATTACTTTCCACTTTGACTGGACACTCAACAGCGATTTTGTCTGTTGCCATTAGTCCTAATGGAAAAACCCTCGCCAGTGCCAGCCGAGACGGTACAATCAAACTTTGGAACCTCCACACTGGGGAATTACTACAAAATCTTTTTGGGTGTAATCCCGTTGCTTTTAGCCCTGATGGCAAGACACTGGTAAGCGGCGGTAATGGCGGAAGCATCAAGATTTGGAGTCAATTTACTCTCGATGGATTATCTGGGGAATGGTGGGAAGTCTTGGGCGTAAATCAGAGCGATCGCCCCAATGTTGTTAAAATTGCCTACCGTCGATTAGCAAGATTGTATCATCCTGATGTTAATAGTTCTACAATTGCAAAAGCCTCAATGCAAGCAATTAATCGAGCTTATAAAGAATTCCAGCGACAGGTAATATGAAGTTAGCAGTTTATCGATGCTAGTCAAAATATGAATAATATTTGAGGAAATAGTGTTATGTTTCAACATTTAGTAGAGTCGATAAATTTTGAAGAATTTGTCGAATGGAAACCGGAAAACGGCAGATATGAATTACATAAAAGAGTAATAGTTGAAATGCAGCCGACAGGGGAACATGAGTTAGTCAGAGCATTTCTGATTAGAGAACTCAATTTTGAGATTCGCCGGTTTAACCTAGCTTATTCGATTCCGGCTCAAGCATTAATCAAATCTGTCGATAAAAAATCTGGTTATATTCCAGATGTGCTGGTATTTAATATCCCAAACTTAATTAATGAACCACTTTGGAAAAAATCATCAACAGTTACTCAAGCAGCATCAATTTCATTGGTAGTAGAAGTTGTGAGTACAAATTGGCGAGATGATTACTTTCTCAAATTCGCTGAATATGAGGAAATTGGAATTCCAGAATATTGGATTGTTGACTATGCTGCTCTTGGTGGAAAACGGTTTATCGGCAATCCTAAACAACCGACAATATCAGTTTATATATTAGTGGATGGCGAATATCAAGTAACTCAGTTTTGTGGTAATGAGCAAATTCAATCGCCAAGCTTAACAGAGCTGAATCTAACTGCCGAACAAGTGTTTAAGGCTGCTTTGGGAGAACAGTATTAAGAGGATGTCTGAAAAGTTTTTTTTGTATACATCTAACCCTTGGAGATCCCCCTAAATCCCCCTTAATAAGGGGGACTTTAAGACTCTTATTCCCCCCTTTTTTAAGGGGGGTTAGGGGGGATCAAGAAATATTTGATACTTCTCAGACATCCTCTAACAATTCAAAATTCAAAATTCAAAATTCAACTCTTTTACTTACGATAAACATTGTACTAATACTTATTACTTATATAATTGGATACATACTGCGTTCCTTGTGAACAGTCTTTGACTCAGCACTCTTCGTTATCTTTGGATAGACTCCTATAAACGCCCCATGTCATCTGTCAGCAGGGTAAGATATTTAACCCTTGAGAAGTATTGACATATTAAAATTTTATAGCCTTCATCTTGCATATTCAGAAAAAACGTTATAAATTATTAGAGAATAGGGGAATAATCTGGCTTCTTAATGTCAAAAACTAATCCTGCTCAAGTAAATATACTGCAACCAGTTTAACTTCACACAACTCCTAAACAGCGCTGAAGATATGTTTTTGTTTGGTAAAGCAAAGATTCTGGACAGACAACGGAACAATAAATAATCTAAAAGTATATCTTATGTGACTGTTTTTAGGAATTATCTTACTAGTTGCGGTGGAAAATAACAACTATAATTCACCAAAGTAATAGATGGGAAGCAATTAACTAACAATAAATTTGTATAAATATCAGCAATTTTATTTCTTGTTAGTTGATTATTTTTTGCTCAATTATTTTTGCTATTAAAAGAATCGTTTTTGTTATGCTGAGAATAGCAAAAATAATAAATGAAGACACATCTACCACAAATTCACAATCCTTATGGAGTTATTCTGGCAATGCACCTAAATGAATTGGAAACTACTGAGAATTTAAAAGAAGTGGAAGAAGCATGGCTAGCACTAGAAAAATCAATTCTCTATTATCAAGGTCGCCCTGTTGGGACAGTAGCCGCTTATGATGCCTCTGTAGAAGCGCTCAATTACGATCAGTGCTTTGTCCGAGATTTTGTTTCTTCTGCTCTAATTTTTCTGCTCAAAGGTAGAACCGATATTGTTCGTAATTTCTTAGAAGAAACTTTAAAGTTACAGCCTAAAGAAAAAGCATTAGATGCTTATAAGCCTGGACGAGGATTAATACCAGCTAGCTTTAAAGTAGTATCAGAAAACGGGCAAGAATATTTAGAAGCCGACTTTGGCGAACATGCGATCGCTAGAGTTACGCCTGTAGATTCTTGCCTATGGTGGATTATTTTGTTGCGCGCTTATATAGTTGCCACAAAAGATTTTTCTCTCGCCTATCAACCTGAATTTCAAAATGGAATCAGGTTAATCATGGAAATCTGCTTGGCGAATCGTTTTGATATGTACCCAACGCTGTTGGTTCCAGATGGCGCTTGTATGATTGACCGTCGTATGGGCATTTATGGGCATCCTCTAGAATTACAAGTCCTCTTTTACACGGCATTGCGTGCATCTCGCGAACTGTTAATTTGTCAAGGTAATTCTGATATTGTTGAAGCCATTGATAACCGTTTGCCTCTATTATGCGCTCATATTCGCCAGCATTATTGGATAGATATTAATCGTCTGAATGCAATTTATCGCTTCAAAAGTGAAGAATATGGCAAGGCTGCTGTTAATCTGTTCAACATATATGTAGATTCTGTTCCCTATTATGAATTAGATAAGTGGCTACCAAGAAAAGGTGGTTATCTAGCAGGTAATGTTGGCCCGTCGCAGCTAGATACTCGCTTCTTTTCACTCGGAAACTTAATGGCAATCATTTCCGACTTAGCCACCGAAGAACAGTCACAAGCGATTATGACTCTTATTGAGGAACGATGGGATGATTTGGTGGGAGATATGCCAATGAAAATTTGTTTCCCAGCTTTGGAACATGAAGAATACAGAATTGTGACTGGATGTGACCCCAAAAATATACCTTGGTCGTATCATAATGCTGGTAGTTGGCCTGTTTTAATGTGGATGTTAGCGGCGGCGGCTGTAAAAACTAATAGAACAAATCTCGCACAAAAGGCGATTCAAACTGCCCAAGGACGCCTTAGTACAGATGAATGGCCAGAGTATTATGATGGAAAAAAAGGGCGACTGATTGGCAAACAAGCTAGGAAATATCAAACTTGGACAATCACTGGGTTCTTATTAGCAAAAGAACTGATGGCAGACCCCAGTTCTTTACCATTAATCAGCTTTGGAAAATTACCAGCAGAACAGGTTTCTAGAGCGTGTGAGTTAGAAATTGCCACTGTAGACCCATATATGCAATAATTCGTAATTTATAATTCGTAATTCGTAATTAAAAGGCAGTTCTAGACAGAAATTTAGACCCGAATAAAAGCAAGACCACCTATAAACAAGGGGGAATTCAACTCGACAATTACGAATTACGAATTACGAATTAGTAAAGAGTTGGGAGTTAGAATACAAAAGCCTCCTGACTCCCGAATCGTGTTTTCATGACAAACGCCCGTCAATTAGCTTTTATCGCCCTACGAGATGTTCATAAGGGGGCTTATGCTGATGTTGCCCTAGATAGAGTGCTGCAAAAAGTTAATTTGCCTGATTGCGATCGCCGCTTGGTGACAGAATTGGTTTATGGGAGCGTCAGAAGGCAACGCACCCTAGATACTCTCATCGATCAATTTGCTACAAAGAAATCTCATCAACAACCACAAGACCTCCGCACCATCTTACATCTAGGCTTTTATCAGCTGCGTTATCAAGAGCGTATTCCCGCCTCAGCTGCTGTTAATACCACAGTCCAACTCGCTAAAGAAAACGGTTTTTCTGGACTCACGGGTTTTGTGAACGGTCTATTACGCCAGTATCTTAGAAAAGCAGGGGAGCAGGGGCAGGGGAGAATAATTTATAACCAATGCCCACTCCCCAGT
>NZ_JAVRCC020000089.1:0-20087 GCF_034530975.2 Nostoc sp. DedQUE07
AAGGAATAAAGCTGTACTGAGTTTTTTTCACGCAATCAAATATGAGTCCTATAGCCAAATAAAATATTTGAAACTTTTGTACTTAAAAAGAGGTAGTTTTTGATTAGCAACTTGAGTTATTACTGTCCAAGTAGGCGATCGCCAACTTGAAGGCAACAGTAACGATGTATTCCAAAGCACCCCGGTAATTGCAAAGACACCTCTGTGGCGTCAATGTAACGACCTGTTGTCTGGTGGTCTTGGTAGCGAGCGATATCCTGAAGGCTAGCAATGACCGGGATAAATTTGTCTTTGCCCCTGGAGAAGGTACTGATATTATTACCGACTTCTACAAAGACAACAATTTAATCAGCTTGTCTGGTGGTCTAACCTTCAGACAACTGAGTTTCTGCTGTCACAACATCATCGTGACTACTACTGATGAAATCTTGGCAACTCTGACTGCTGCTAATTTCACTATCGTCTAGTATCAAAATCGAGGGGCCAGTTATCACTGCCTTAAAGAACCAATAATTACTGTAGAACCAGCCTTTTGATCGAACTGACTGTAAATTCATAGTTGGTAGCATAAATCACTAGGATTTACATACAATACATACATACTGTAGGTAATTTTGGCTTTTGAGCCATATCTAACACCCAACACAGTCAATATGCGACCAAATAAAGGCTGTGTTCAGCACCTGAAAGGTTCATTTTGCATAACACATATTATAGGTGATTTGTAGAGTGTATAAGTCCTAATTACAAGTCTTATTGTGTAAGCCCTTACTAACGTATCTGTAATAGAAATTTCGTGAAATGGTATGACTTTTCACGGGATATGGATTCAGAAAAATGGTGCGTGCAATTTCAGTATTAAAGCGTAAACAACATAAATTCACTTGGTGAAATTCCGCAATTGCCACAAAGACAATAGCAAAAACGCAGGGTAGCCTTTAACTAGAAAAACAGTATTAGGTAATTCCTAGACACAACTTTTATATTATTTTTCTTCTTCTTATGACTCCAAAACACACCAAAATTAAATTTCCTCTTTGGCAGTATCTGAACCAGCCCTTATTTAGTCGGGATACTAAATTAGTATTGAATCCCCAACGCTTTGTATTGATCTGGCGTCTGCAACTTTTAGAACGTTGCTGGACTAAAGAATGTGACGCCAAAGGGCCTCAACAGCATTAGATATTTAAAAAGCTGCTGAACTCAACTAAAAGCTGGCAAACTAAGCCTCGTCTACAGAACGTGGCTTTTTGCCATCAAGTAAAGCACTGACAGTCATATCTCCCATAACATTAATTGCGGTGCGGCAGCGATCCAAAAACCAGTCTACAGTAACTAGCAAAGCGATGTATTGGGTAGGTAAGCCAACAGAAGTGAACACTAGTGTCATCGTTACCAGTCCTGCATTGGGAATATTTGCCGCACCCACAGATGCAAAAATCGAGGTAAGGATGACAATTAACTGCTGTGTCAGACTCAGATGTTGCCCAATCAGTTGGGAAATATACAACGCAGACATTGCTTCATAAAGGGCAGTACCGTCATTATTGAAATTTGCCCCAACTAATGCCCCCAAGGCAGCAGAAGATTCCCTTAAACCGACTTTTGTTTGCAAGACCTCAAAGGTTACGGGCATTGCCGCCGCCGAGGAAGAAGTTGAGAAAGCTGTCAAAAAGGCATCAGAACCGCCAGCGAGGAATTTTAGCGGGTGTACCCAAGAACCAAATTTTACTCTGGTGAGGTAGTAGCACGCTTGCAATACCAGTGCTAACAATACGGCAACGATAAATGCACCCAAAGATTTAAACGGTGCAAAGCCCTGCATCGCAATAGTTTTAGCTACAATTCCAAAGACTGCGAACGGTACTAAGGCAATTACCCAGTTGAGGATGCGGACTACCGCTTCAAATAAAATTCCGATGACATCCTCTATCGGCTGAAATCCATTCTTGCCTTGAGCAATTTGTTCAGATTTTAATCCCCGCAGAACGATGCCAAAACTTAGGGCAATCACAATCAACTGGATGACATTATTATCAACCAATGGCTTGAGGACGGCTTCTGGTACAGCATCTTTGAGTATTCCCCAAGGATCGAGACTTTGAGCAGTTATTGCCGTACTTGTTGAGGTGTTTACATTGCCCCAAGTCCCCGGACGCAGTACATTAGCTACCAAAAGTCCTACCAAAATAGCTACGGTAGTGTTAGTTAAAAGTAACACTGCCAACCGCCGTCCGGCTGTACCAGGGATATTGGTAGTCATTAAAGTATGCAGTACTGCTACCAGAATCAGGGGTGTAGCCAAGGCGCGGAGAGCCTTTAGCACCAATTCTGCCGGAATTGCTAAATTATTGATTAAAGCGGCGTTGCTGGGATTGGGATTCCCCGCACCAAGGGCAATTCCGATGCTGATTGCGGCTATTAGTGCGATGAGAATTTGCAACGTGAGAGGGATACGCTGCCACCAAGGGCTAGCTTTGGTTTCAGGCGAAGTAGTTCTCTCTGTTTGACTCATTGGCTAGATACTGGTTAACTACTGTAACTATTAAAACAACACTAATAATAGTGATAATTCCCGAAAAAGAACAGCTTTAATTTTGGTTAAAAACTGTTAATCTAAGATTCCGTTGCTTTGCAAAATCTAGCTCAAAAGGGTATACCACAAGGTAGGCCCCTAGAGGTGTCTTGGCTTGTGGTTGGAGATGCTTATGTCCTTTGTTCCTTTACATATTCACAGTGACTACAGTCTGCTCGATGGGGCAAGTCAGCTACCAGAGTTGGTAGATCGAGCGATCGCACTGGGAATGAAAGCGATCGCTCTTACCGATCATGGTGTCATGTATGGAGCCGTTGAGCTGATCAAAATCTGCCGTAGTCAAAATATTAAGCCGATTATCGGCAATGAAATGTATATCCTAAACGGCGATCTTGAAAAACAAGAACGTCATCGTCCCAAGTATCATCAAGTCGTTTTAGCTAAAAATACCAAAGGTTACAAAAATTTAGTTAAATTAACTACAATTTCTCACCTCCAAGGTGTTCAAGGCAAAGGAATTTTTTCTCGTCCTTGTATTAATAAAGATTTACTCAAACAATATCATGAAGGTTTGATTGTCACCAGCGCTTGTCTGGGTGGAGAAGTTCCCCAAGCAATTCTTAGTAATAGGCCAGATGCCGCCCGAAAAGTTGCCCAATGGTATAAAGATGTATTTGGTGATGATTATTATTTAGAAATTCAAGACCACGGCTCTCAAGAAGACCGGATTGTGAATGTAGAAATAGTAAAAATTGCTAGAGAGCTAGGTATAAAAATTGTTGCTACTAATGATTCACATTTTATATCTTGTTTTGACGTTGAAGCGCACGATGCTTTGCTATGCATTCAAACTAACAAGCTAATTATTGAAGATAAGCGGATGCGTTATAGCGGCACAGAGTATCTCAAATCTGGTGAGGAGATGCAGCAGCTATTTCGCGATCATTTGCCGGATGATATAATTGCCGAAGCGATCGCTACTACTGGAGAAGTAGCCGATAAAGTTGAGCCTTACCATATTATGGGTGAGCCTCAAATTCCTACACCTCCCATTCCCTCTGGTCATACTGCTGACACTTACGCCGAAGATGTTGCATGGAGTGGACTGTTAGAACGGTTAAATCGCAAATCTCGCCAAGAAGTCGATTCCGTCTATAAAGAAAGATTGGAATACGAACTTAAAATGATTCAGCAGATGGGTTTTTCCAAATACTTTTTAGTTGTTTGGGACTACATCAAATTTGCTAGAGATAATAATATTCCTGTAGGGCCAGGTCGGGGTTCGGCGGCTGGTTCATTAGTCGCTTATGCGATGCGAATTACTAATATCGATCCCGTACATCATGGGTTATTATTCGAGCGTTTCTTGAACCCAGAACGGAAATCAATGCCTGATATTGATACGGATTTCTGTATTGAACAACGGGATAAAGTGATTGATTATGTCACTGAGAAATATGGTGCAGATAGAGTTGCCCAAATTATTACTTTTAACCGTCTAACTTCTAAAGCAGTTTTGAAAGATGTCGCCAGAGTATTAAATATTCCCTATGGGGAAGCTGACAAAATGGCGAAAATGATTCCTGTGGTGCGGGGAAAACCAACAAAACTCAAAGTGATGGTTTCCGATAAAACCCCAGAACCAGAGTTTAAAGAGAAATATGATAGAGAACCCCATGTTCGCCATTGGCTTGATATGGCGATGCGAATTGAAGGAACTAACAAAACCTTTGGTGTTCATGCAGCCGGTGTGGTAATTTCTGCCGATCCACTTGATGAAATTGTGCCGCTGCAAAAAAATAATGACGGTTCCGTGATTACCCAATATTTCATGGAAGACCTGGAATCAATGGGTTTATTGAAAATGGATTTTCTAGGCTTGCGGAACCTAACGCTGATTCAAAAAACCCTTGACTTAATTCAAGAAACGAGAGGATATCGGGTCGATCCTGATGAAATTCCCCGCCAAGAAAGAAAAGCCCAAAAGATATTAGCTAAAGGCGAACATAGCACTCTCCCAAAAGATGTACAAAAAACTTATGAACTATTAGAAGCAGGTGAGTTAGAAGGGATATTTCAATTAGAATCTTCTGGGATGCGTCAGATCGTGCGAGATTTGAAACCTTCTAATATAGAAGATATTTCTTCAATTTTGGCTCTTTATCGACCGGGGCCATTAGATGCGAAACTGATTCCTAAGTTTATTGACCGTAAACATGGTCGAGAAAATATTGATTATCCACACACTATTCTGGAACCAATATTAGACGAAACTTATGGAATTATGGTCTATCAAGAGCAAATCATGAAAATTGCTCAAGATATGGCGGGATATTCTTTAGGACAAGCTGACTTGCTGCGTCGGGCGATGGGTAAAAAGAAAGTTTCTGAGATGCAAAAGCAGCGAGAAAAATTTGTGGATGGCGCAGCAAAAAACGGCGTTCAGAAAAAAGTTGCGGATGAATTATTTGAGCAAATGTTGAAGTTTGCTGAATATTGTTTAAGCTATGATACGGAAATATTGACAGTAGAATATGGATTAATGCCGATTGGAGAAATTGTAGAAAAAGGCATTGAATGCAGTGTGTACAGTATTGATAATAATGGAAATATTTACACGCAACCTGTAGCACAGTGGCACGATCGCGGACAACAAGAGGTGTTTGAG
Source organism: Nostoc sp. DedQUE07 (assembly GCF_034530975.2). NCBI lineage: Bacteria > Bacillati > Cyanobacteriota > Cyanophyceae > Nostocales > Nostocaceae > Nostoc > Nostoc sp. DedQUE07. The sequence continues at coordinate 5,205 of NZ_JAVRCC020000089.1, forward strand.
TACTGCTTGGAAGATGGTTCAGTGATTCGGGCAACAAAAGACCATAAATTTATGACTGTTGATGGTCAAATGTTGCCAATTGATGAAATATTTGAGAGCGAATTGGATTTGATGCGGATTGAGAGTTTACCGAATTGAGAATAGCCAGAGAATAGCCAGAATAGCCAGCCAGCCAGGGAATAGAATTCCCTGTCTAATAGTGCAAGTCCTCTAGAAGAGGACTAGAAAAAACTTGGTTTAATTGTTCACTAGTTTCAGATAGTCGTCTTCAAACGACTTTAGCTTTCAGACAGGGAATTTCATTCCCTGGCTGGCTGGCTGCCGTTGGCTGCTGCCCTGGCTGGCTTCGTGAACTGGCTGATTTGCTGATTCCTACTTCCCTGGCTGACGGACATTGCTAATATGATAATTTTTTCTAGCAATATGGGAAACATAAATGTATGTAAATAAATACAAAATTTAAAAAATATTATGTCTCTGTGGCGACTTTATTATCATATTGTTTGGGCAACAAAAAAACGCCAACCTCTAATTACCTCCGATAAAGAAACTGAGCTTTATAATTACATCATTAATAAATCCAATAGTTTAAATTGTAGACTCCATGCCATTGGAGGTATTGAAGACCACATACATTTAGTAGTATCTATCCCCCCAACAATCGCGATCGCAGAGTTTGTGAAAAAAATTAAAGGAAGTAGTTCTCACCATTTCAATCACAATCTTTGCCCTACATCAGAAAAATTTACTTGGCAAGAAGGATATGGTATATTCTCCTTGGGCAGTAAGCAACTTGAGCAAGCTGTTATATATGTTCAAAATCAAAAAATACATCATCTTGAAGGCACAGTAAATTCCCATTTAGAAAGGGCAACTCAAAGCTGATTTATTTAATCAATTTGCACCCAGAGAAAAAAGCAAGCAAAGAAAAACTAAAATAACTGATTTAGGTTTTGGTGAAGTAGAGAGCGTCATTTTGAATTTTGAATTGTTAATTGCGGTTTTCCCCAAAGTATGCTTTCTTGCTTGTAAATGGCAATTCCGGGTTTTGCTCCTTTGGGTTTGTAGACGTGTTTTGGCTGAGTGTAAACTACTGGTACTTGCTCACTCTGACGGGCGCGACTGTAATATGCAGCGAGATTAGCTACAAATTGCAAATCAGCTTCTTCTGCCACAGCACCCGGTTCTAGACGTAGTAATACATGACTCCCTGGAATTTCTTGAGCGTGGAACCAGATGTCATAATCCCCTGCTACACGAAAGGTCAATTGGTCATTCTGGCGATTGTTACGACCGATTAATACTTCAAAGCCGCCAGGGGTAAGGTAACGATGAAAGTTAGTGCTGGGAGGTTCGTTTGCACTGCGACTGCGGTATTCTGGATCTTCTAGATACTTTTGCCCAATCAACTCTTCGCGGATTTCTTCTAAAGCTCGCAAATCTTCTGCTGTTTGGTAGGTGTCTATCTGAGCGATCGCAGCTTCTACCTGCTCTAAATACTCAATTTCTGTCTGTACTTCCAATAATAGCGGTTCCACGGCAGCACGAGCGCGTTTCAGCTTTTGGTGCTGTTTGTAAAGACTTTGGGCATTTTGGACGGCATTTTTATCTGGCTGGAGAGCGATCGCTACTGGCAAATTTGTCTCAAAATCAGCAAGGATAATTTCTTTCATCCCCGGTTCCCAGTTTTGCAGGTGAGCCATCAATAAATCTGCTTTTTGGCGATACTCATCGGCTCGATCTGATTGCTGCAAGCGCGTCTGAAAGGTTTGAGCTTTATTGCGTAATTTCGTCAGAATATTATTCAATTTCTGACTCAACTGATGGCGCAATTGGGAAAATAACTGTTGGTCAATTTGGTTACTGTAGTAGCGGTTGAGCAACTCCTGGATATTTTTGACCTTTTCAACTGCACCCCAACCCATTACGGTGTAACCATCTTTTGTCCAAGCGGGTTGAAATTCTTTGGAATCTAGAGCTTGCAGCCATTCTTGCCAACGCTCAAACAACCGTCGCCAGTCGTCGGGGTTGAGAGTATTGGTAGATGTTTCTGATGCGATATTTGCTTCTAGCAGCATTAACTCCACTAGTGCAGCACTCAAGCCACTATAACTTTTGAGCAATTGCCGCTTGATTGCTCCTGGTACTAAACTTACCCGTTCTTGCCAACGTTCTTGAGATTCACTCAAGTAGGGGACACTTCCAGTTAGTTTCGGTGGTGTTTCATAAAATTGTCCGGTTTGGATAGGACGGACGCTAGATTGTTGCTGACTGACTTGATGAGCGGCGGTGATAATTATATTGTTAGCGTCGGTGAGAATGACGTTGCTATACTTGCCCATGATTTCTGCATAGACATGATATAGAGCGCTTTCTCCAGGACGACGGGCAAATTGTAAATCAATCACACGCTCCCAAGGAGCGATCGCTTGAATCGCCACCAGTGCCAAACCACCTAATTGGTGTATTAATTGTTGGCTAAAGGTAAAGGTATCAGGCGATCGCGGTGGCGGATCGCCAATACAAATATGTGCAGCTTGGGGATGCCAAGAAATCTGTAGCCAATCTCGCTGTTCTAAGGTACGTAATGCCATAGCGATCGTGTAGCGATCGCGCTGGTAAACTTGTTCTAAGCGTGATGGTAGCCAGTTAGCGCGGATTTCGCTACAAGCAGCTGTGAGAGTGGTAAAGTCAACTGGTTGCAAAGCGATTAGTTGTTAACATTCAAATGGTAGCGATCGCTATGCTTTTATTTTTGTTTAGTTAAAGCATAACAGACCTCACCTATCATAGCGGTTACTTGCTTTGGTGATAGCTGCGAATCAAAAAACGCAGAAATTATCATAAGATAAGCTTCTGCGTTTAAGTGATAAGTTCGTTTTTTATACAGTTTGTTTTTGGTGTTGAGTTTTCCAAGCTCAGGCGATGCCTACGGCGGGCAACTCTTGGAGAGGCTACGCCCGAAGCGTAGCTATGCCGCAGGCTTTACGCCTACGCTACCAAATTTAAACCCAAAATATTATCCGAGTTACTCACTCACCATTATCTGTTAAACAAAAGCGTTATTTAGCAGCTAAAACTGGTTCTTTTGCTGCTGATTGCACTAGTTCGGTGGTTGAGTGTACTAGTTCTTTTGCTGCTGATTGCACTAGTTCGGCGGTTGAGTGTACTAGTTCTTTTGCTGTTGATGCTACTGTTTGTGGCTGCAACAGTTGGGCGTAAAGTTCACTCAGTTGATTGGCAACACCATCCCAGCTAAACTTAGTTTCGACGCGCTTTCTACCAGCTTTACCTAATTCATCTCGCCATTCTGGATTTAAGAGAATTCGGTCAATAGCAGATGCAAAAGCCTCTACATCTTGTGGTGGAGCCAATAAACCAGTTTCTTCATTAACTACAGTAAATTGAAGTCCGCCGACATCGCTTGCTACTACTGGTGTACCGCTTGCCATCGCTTCGATCGCCACGAGTCCAAAGGGTTCGTAGTGACTAGGAACAACGCAAACATCGGCAGCAGCGTAATAAGTTGGTAAAACATCTTGACTCAGACGACCTGCAAAGGTGGTAAAGTCGCTCATTCCCAATTCGTTGACGATTTGCCCAATGCGATCGCGCTCAATGCCGTCACTGTTACCTGGAGTGCTACCACCACCAATAATTAGCTGGATATTTTTGGAGTCGCGTAGTTGAGACTCGTTTACCGCCCGTACCAAAGTTTCTATACCTTTGCGTTGGTCAAAGCGCCCCACGTATAGTACAACTTTGGTTTCTTTATCAATCCCCAATTCAGCCCTAGCTGCTTCTCGTCCAATGGAGCCAAAGCGCTGAATATCTGTACCACAGGGAATGATATCGATATTGCCTTTTGTGGAAACTAGCGATCGCATGTGTTCCTGTTCTTGCGGACTTGTCGCTACAATTCGCTCTGCTTTTTCCAACACTTGTTTTTCCACTGCTAATCGCTGACTAGCAATCAAAGGAATATTTTCTATAGTGTTGTACTTGACTGCTCCTAATGAGTGGTAGGTGTGAACCTGTTTACTCTTTTGGATTTTATTTAACTGCATCCCCACCCAACTAGAGAGCCAGTAGTTAGTATGAACCAATTCGTATGTAAAATCGTTTTTTATTTGAAATTTGAGGAAATTATCCACAAATTCTGGCAGATATTCAAAAATTTCATCTCGCGGCACAAACTCAAGGGGGCCAGCTTTTAAACGGATAGTTCGACAATTGTTGCTATGTTCAACTATCGAGTCTTGCTCCAGACTCACTTTGCGGGTAAACATATCAACTTGCCATCCCAGCTGCGCTAGTGCTTCACCTACATTGCGCACATAAACATTTTGTCCCCCAGCTTCTTCTTTCCCTATTTCAATCGCTGGGTCTCCGTGGACGGAAATCAAGGCGATACGTTTTTCGGTGGTAGAGTTCATAGTTTGTGTGTTGCTGATTTTAACAAAGTTTTAGGTTGTTCCAAGCACGTGTATAGCACACTTACCTGAATTGTTTAGTAACTTTGATTATTATTGATTTTAATTTACTATGTCTAATTTTTTTTAACATCTTCTGTCAGATAGGTTAAAAACAAACATTTAGTTTCTTTAGATATAGGAAATTGTTATATCTATATCTCATCCTTTTGATAGATAAAAATGAGATTTTTTCATTCATGTCTAGCTCCAATTTCATAGATATGGCAATTTTAATTTGCTCTCTACCTATAGACTCAGTTCTTTGACTTCTACGAGAATATATCTGGTGAATAGGGGGTTTGACCCCCTAACACATCTCAGAGTAGGAAGCCAGAAGACTTGAAAAAGAAGTCAGAATTCAAAATTCAGGATTCAGCAATCTTGACGCGACGCTATCTGCTTTTTCGGTCAAAATACCCAACTCAATTATGGCAACTGACGTTTTTATTCTGTTTTGATAAAAATATATTTATTTAGCTTATATTCTCTAAAATAAATCTAAATTCTCTTTTTACGCAATTTTACTGTTTTTGCTTCAAACTAATAAATATAGTCACCACCAATTTTCAAACGGAGAAGATTAGTATATGAGTTTGATAGATGGTATATTTCTGACGATATTAAATACTGTTGCCTGTCTAGCACTGCCTAAGCTGCTATCTGTAATTCTACCTGGCAAAAACCAAAACACTCAGTCTTCAAAGTCTGCTATGACATCACAAGATTCTAACTCTGAAATTCCCAGTTTTTCTTAATGTAAACTGACGAGCTAGAGATATCGCCTTGATGAGGAGAAAACTTAGTTATTGGTGCAAGGCGATATCTGAACAATAAATTATACAGATTGTGTTTTGGGAAAAGAATGAAAGCTGTTTTTCCATTCAACTAAAATTTATACAGGGAAAAACTGGTCTACAGTACAGCTAAAATCAGGCAATAGCGGAGAAATTATATTATCATTACTAAATAGGGTTGCTACCAAATTCAGTTGACTTTGTTCGCGCCGATAGACCTCTAGTTTACGCGATCGCCAATCAGCAATCCAATATTCTTTTACTCCTCTGGAAGAATAAAGTTTAAGTTTTGCTTCCTTATCCCGTCTTTCGTCTGATTTACTTTCAGACAAGACTTCGACTACTAAATCTGGTGCGCCAGTAAAATGTCCTTTTTCGTCTAATGTTAGCGCCAAGGTTTCTTTAGTAGCCCAAACTACATCAGGAATCACATTATCTGATTCTGAAAACAAAACGCCGGGATTGATTACAGCTTCTCCTAAACCAGTAGAATCTGACCAAATGTTAAGCTGTTGGAAAATTCTGCCACAAGTTTGCTGATGTTTAAAGTGAGGTGCCCTAGTCATAAATAATTCTCCATCAACTATCTCGTAACGCGTCCCTTCGTTTTCTGCGAAGAGTTCTACATCGTGAGTTGTCCAGCGTACTCCTGTATTAAGCGTCTCGCTCATTGGCTAACTCCTTTAATCTGGCTTTTGTATTTTAATCATAAAAGGATGTTTGAAAATTCACAGAGTATACTCAACAGGGCTATCTTTTTTCTAGACATAAACCGCCCATAAAGGCTTAGACATCCATATATTTGAGATGAGAAAAAACTTGGAGGTTAAATCATGCCTTGGGAAATAACTGCTGAGGAGTTGCTGGTTCGGTATGCTGATGGAGAGCGAAACTTCGCTGGGATTGAGTTGATTCAATCTGAGGGTGTTCCCCTTGACAGTTCGATTGACCTCGAAGGCGCTATTTTGAGAGATATCAATTTGCGCGGAGCCTATTTGAGACAAGCCGATCTGTGTAGAGCCGATTTGACTGGAGCTGATTTGTTTGGTGTTTCCTTGGAAGGCGCTTGGTTGAAACGTGCTATTGTCAGGGATGCTAATTTATATTCCGCCAACTTGTCTTGGTGCGACTTGACTGAAGCCGATTTGGGAGGAACCAGTTTGGCTCAGATGAATGCTAGTAGTGCTGTCTTCTGTGGAGCAAACATCAGTAGTTTTGAGTTCGCTATTCTGATTAAAACTAACTTCAGAGATGCTTACATCGCTCCAAACATTATTGGGAGTTATGGGAATTTTGTTTACCAGACTACTATGCCCGATGGCACTATAAAAAGCGGCCCATTTTTCGGAGACTTTTAGTTCATCTTCAGTTGCAGCCATAAGGGTGCATTCGGAGCAAGTTAAAAAGATATTTGTAAAGTCTCAATTATTCGCCCTATACTTTGAAAACATCCTCTAAAATTTAATTTTTATTTACGATTTTCTCGCCGCCACTTACTCCGTACTAAACGAATTTCATCAAAAGTGTAGCTTTCTCCTAATTGTTCTTTGATGGGAGTCAGGGAAATATCACCGAGTACTTCTAAAACTTGCCAAATTTTTTGTTGATGTTCTATAGGTACTAATTGATTTAAATCAACTGGCTGATTTTTCTCAATAAGTTTTTCTAGATGATTGCTAACTGTTGCTGGACTAAGATTGCGCTTTTGGGCAATTTGAGCGATATTTAAACCTTGTTGATGCAATTGTAATGTCTGCAATTCGGTGTAAGAAGAAGATGATTTGGGAGATGATACAGAAGTAGCAGATTTATTTTGCAAACCTTTTTCTTGGCGGTAGGCGCGAATTTCTGTAATGAACTTTTCGCCATATTGAGCGAGTTTGTGACTACCTACACCAGAAAGTTTGGCAAATTCAGCTAAATTTTGGGGTTGCACTTGTACCATCAATTTTAAAGTGGAATCGTGAAAGATGACGTAAGGTGGTACAGATTGCTCATCAGCTAATTGTTTGCGTAGCGATCGCAATTTCTGTAATAATATTTCTGCAACTTCTGCTTTTTCACTCTCCGGCTCCCAGGTAATCTTTTGAACTATGGTTACAGCTAAGGAAACTGTGCGTTGTTTTCGCATGACTTGCCAACTTAAGGCATTTAGTTTTAAAACTGAGTAACCATCGCTAGTTTGTTCTATTAACCCCTGATGTAAAAGCGATCGCCCCAACATTCGCCATTCATCTACAGTTCTATCTTTACCAATACCGTAGGTAGAAAGTTTATCGTGTTCGTACTGGATAATTTTGTCTTTTTTTGCTCCTCGCAACACATCAATTATGTGTAGCATTCCAAACCTTTCTTTGCAACGCGCCACACAAGATAAAAACTTCATGGCTTCAATTGTCCAATCTTGCACGGGTTTGGGATGACGACAATTGTCACAGTTACCGCAATTTCCAGGAAACCTTTCGCCAAAATAACCCAGTTGAATTGTTCGTCGACAATCAGTGCCTTCAGCATAATCGATCATCTGCCGCAGTTGTTGTTTAGCAATCAACTGTTCTTGAGGATCGGTTTTTTGATCGATACTCCATTCAATTGTTTTAACATCACCAAAGCTGAAAAATATTGTACATCGAGATGGTTCTCCGTCTCTACCTGCTCTACCCGATTCTTGATAATAACTTTCTATATTTCTGGGTAGATCGAAGTGAACTACCAACCGCACATCGGGTTTATTAATTCCCATTCCAAAAGCGATTGTTGCCACCATCACCCGGACATCATCTCGAATAAATCGCGTTTGATTGCTACTACGTTCTTCATCACTTAATCCGGCGTGATAAGGCAAAGCAATAACTTTATCATTTTGTAGTTTAAAAGTTAATTCATCAACTTTTTTACGAGTTAAAGAATAAATAATTGTCGAACCTTCAGTTTCTCGAATTAGTTCTAATAATTCAGTGTAAGCATATTTAGTTTTAGGACGAACTTCGTAATAAAGATTTTCACGGTTAAAGCTGGCAAGATGGATGCTTGGTTGCTTTAGTCCTAGTTGTTGAATGATATCACTACGGACGCGATCGGTTGCTGTGGCGGTGAGAGCGACTGTAGGCACATCAGGATAACGTTTCCGCAGAGATTTTAACTGGCGATATTCTGGACGAAAATCGTGTCCCCATTCCGAAACACAGTGCGCTTCATCAATAGCAAAGCTAGAAATACCGATTTTTTCTTTAACTAAATCGATAAACGGGAGAAACCTTTCACTGAGGAGACGTTCCGGGGCGACGTAGAGTAATTTTACTTTACCGCCGAGGATGGCTTCTTCCCGCGATCGCACTTGGTAAGCGTTCAAACTGCTATTGAGAAATGTCGCATTAATATTATTATTTCGCAATGCTTCTACTTGGTCTTGCATCAAAGCAATTAACGGCGACACCACCACCGTTAGCCCATTTTTTAACAACGCTGGTAGCTGAAAACACAAAGATTTCCCCCCACCAGTCGGCATCACAACCATTAAATCTCGATTTTGCAGCGCATCTTCGATAATTTGCCGTTGTCCGGGGCGGAATTGGTCATAACCGAAGTGATATTTTAGCGCTTGTTCGAGATGGGGATACTGAAGCATAGCGATCGCTTTTTCGGGGCCGTTCTGCGTGGGTAGTTATTAAAGATATCAGGATTTTAACTCACATCATCGGCAGCTTTGGCCAGACCTACGTTTCTGTTTGCCATCCCACTAAATCAATCATCATACATAATGCGATGTCTACGATGGGCTACGCCCACGCTTGAATTTCAAGACAGTTGTTATAAGATAGGCGATCGCACTTGTATTGAGCTAATAAACATCGTCATGAGTACCAATATCTAACAAAAGAACAACTTGTTCCCCACTCTCTTCATCGGTTTTCAGCGAGAAAACAACGCGACAATCATATCCACAAGAACATGAAAGCAACCCTGAGAGCTTTCCCTCTAGCTTGTGAGTGCCCAAGTTGACTGCAAATATGTCATTCTCCATAGCAGCAATAGTTTCTTCTATTCTGGCCTGTAAGTCAGCATTACGACGAGTAAATTTTCGGAAAGCTCTTTTAAATTTGCTCGTGATAACTAACCTATACATCGGCTGCACTTGGGTTATTGAGATATTCCCGTAATTCTTGAATTGCTTCGGCAGCAGTCTGGATTTTGAGCCTACCTGCTTGAAATTCAGCAATGGAAGCTGCTGCATCTGACGCAATTTCATCTCGCCGACTTTCAATAATTCTGCTTTTGAGAATTTGTACCAGCATTTCTTGCTGCTCTAAAGTAAGCTCCATTGCGGCATCTAAAACTCTATCTAGGTTACTCAATCGCTTCATCCTGTTAATTATTTTGGTTGATAATAGAACTCGTAAGATATAAACTTACAAGTTTTACCTTTATTGCTTTTTTAACTTCATCAAATTCATATTAACTTATCGCACTCAATCAACCTTTATACACAAAAGATCGCTTTTTCGGGGCCGTTCTGCGTGGGCAGTTATTGAAGATATCAGGATTTTAACTCACATCATCGGCAGCTTCGATCGGACTTGTGTTTCTTTAGTCGGGGATTTTGGCTCTGTTGAGATTGTTAGAGAAGTGTTTAACGATGAAAGGAAAGTTAGCTAATTTCCAACTGAGTCCCTAACTAAGTTTTTTTAACAATCGTTATTCTGAGGTTTCTTTAGAGGCTCTTGACTTTGGACAGTGAGGAAATTGCAGGGTTGTAGTAATATCGGTGCATTTTAACTGTGATTCTAAAACATCAATCTTTCGTAAAAGCGATACTCCCCACACTATAGAAATCACTAATTTGATGGTCATCCCCACGAGCAAAAGTGTCACTATTGTGGCATTTTTCTTTTGTTGAGCCAGCCTTTTTTGTTGTTCTGCAAGTCGTGCTTCTACTTCTTGAGCGCGTTCAGCTTCTAAAGCCTGCTGTACTTCTCGCCGATCTAATTCTTCACTAGCAGCTAAAAATCGATAATCTAAGTTGCTCAAGCTTTTACAATTTGCCCAAGTTTGCCCATCTATCAAGGCTTGTCCGCGTAATAGGCGAGATTTATCTTTTTCCTCTGAGGCTATCCATGCATTGAAGTTTTCGTAGTAGGGACGCAAGTAAGCTAGTTTTTTCCCAACCCATTCTAAATTGAAAACTTCTTGATAAATTCGATTTTTTACTTGGAGAAAACCTTGTTTTTTGATTACCAAACCAGATAGCAAAAGTTCTACCTGTTCTCGACTATCATCGGCTGTTACTTTCACTCCTTGAAGGATTTGTTGATAAATTCCTAGCAATCTGGCAGCATATTTTTCGTTTCTGAGGATGCGATCGCGAATAGTTCGCAAATGCTCCGGTTCATCTTGTGATTCCCATTTCTCAATGACGTGCGATCGCACCACATTTTCTATCCAAAATTCTTCTGTACCAGGGGGAATTTTTAGCTTTCTACCTATATCATCTTGAGATAAACTCACAAGTAGCCGACACAGCTTTTGAGTAAGAAATGGTTGTCCTTCTGTCCAAGCTAATACTTCTTTCAAAACTTTCTGAGGGTGATTGTCTTTAATATCTAATCCCAAGGATAGTGGTTGAGCTTCTTCAAAGGTAAAACCATTAACTTCTATAGTTTTACCAAGATTAAACGGGGTAGTATTATTACCATATATAAATAAGTCTGAAGGTGTCGCAACCCCAAAAATTGCAAATGTTATTCGATGATACTCTGGATTAATTGCTCGTTGGTTATAACAGAATCGAATCATGTTAAAAAAGTCATCAACAGAGAAATTGAGATTGAGTATACTATCAATTTCATCAATAAAAATAAATAGCCTTTCGTTAGGAAACTGAGCTAATAAAACTTCCGAAATAAACCGACTGATTTTCTGAACCAAAGAAAGATCGTTTTGTTCTTGCCACCAGGTTTTTAAATTAACTTTTCCTAACAGTTTAAAACTCAACCATAAGTCACCGACAACTCCTTTATACCATTGCTCTGGAGTTATATTTTCACAACCAATATTAGTCATGTCAACGGTGGCACATTTAAAGCCCTCTTTTTGCAAGCGGTGCTTTGTTTTTACCATAAGTGAGGATTTACCCATTTGTCTACAGCTTAGGATGTGGCAAAATTCACCCTGTTTCAAAGCTTCATAAAGTTCCACATCTGCTCTGCGCTCGACATAGCTAGGAGCATCATTAGTGAGAGTACCACCAACTTGATATCGATAATTTTTCATTTAATTGATTTTTAATTTTAAGTTTATTCTATATCTCAATCAACACATTTGGATTGTGACAATTAAGAAAATTCTGATAATATCGATAAGTAATTAGGTTCGTAATCAGAACTTTAGTGTTTACTATGAACAATCAAAACTAGCTGGTAAATTCACGATAAACATTAGCATTATTTTGCTTTCCAAACTGCTGACTAAAATAAAGACGATATAACTCACACATGGCACTAGCTTGATTGCCGTTTAGTTGAACCAAACCCATACTTTCTAGTTTATAAGCAGCGATCGCGTCTAACTCTACTTTTTCATCTGTTGCAATTACCTGTTCCATAGCTGACATTAATTCTGGTTCTTCTTGCAGTAGGGTCAACAGTTCTCGTAGATGCTGACCGTAAATTCCTACTGGTGTAGATGCAGTTTCTAATAACACCTCTAGCGTCATTTCTCCCTGACATAAATGATAAAATGCAAGGCTCACCAGATAAGGATGACCCCCTACCATTGCTTGTAGGGGTGCAAGGCGTTTTTCCCCTTCCAAGTTTCCTGCCCAATCTAGTCCGTAACGTAATGCTAAACTTTGTACTTGCTTAAGGGTAAATGGTGGCAGTGTAATTGTTATCCCTACATTGAAAGGCGATTGGTTGAGCTTAAGCGGAATATAAATTTCTGTGGTGTGAACCACTATCATCCGCAGTTTTTGCCAAATCCGATCTTGCTTTGCTTGTTCATGCCAAAATCGCAGCATTGGCAGAAAGTCTTGGGCAATATTGGGATATTCAAAAATCCGATGGACTTCATTCAAAGCCAAAACTACAGGATTATCATTAATGTATTGCAACAGATATGCTTCAAAATAGATTTTGCAGCTTACCTTGCTGCCCATTTCTATATCCCAAAAATCATCTACACAAGGAAGAAGATTTAACTGCCTACTGACATTTACACAAAACCAACGCAAAAATTTATCCAGGGAAACAAAAACATCTCGGTCAGCTTCTTGAAAGTCCAAATAAACAGTTTGATAATCTTGCTCTCTAGCATAAGCAATCATCCGATTCAGCAGAGAACTTTTTCCCATCTTTCTAGGTGCTTTGAGCCGGATTAAGCAACCAGGATGTAAAATCTCGTTACAAACAACTTCTTCCAGGGAAGGGCGATTGATGTAAAGAGGAGAATCTAGTGCTACAGGGCCGCTAGGAAATTCTATCTTGCTTGCTGAAAACAAGTCTGGAGAAATTATTTCTAAACTAGATTCTTCACCAAACTTTTCTTGGATCTGATTTTCTTGATTACCTATCTCGTCTTGCAAGTGTTTATTCAAAGCTAAATGTAGATTTTTTTTCGTTATTCTTTTTCCAAGTGCGATCGAAAGGTCTTGCCACAACTCAGAACCAACTTCCTTGATGTAATTGTTGCCGTAGCCTGACACCTCTGCCATCTCACCATAAGTTTTACCCAAACACGATTGATAAAGTACAAACCACTGAATTGGATCGAGAGGCTTGTCTTGGAGAATTTTTTTTACAGATTGTAGAAGCTTATCCACAGAAAATAAATTGTTAAACAGCTAGGCAATTTACTTATACTTTTCAGCCTAGTAGTAATATACATCTGAAATATATCTGAAGAAAAAATATTTAAAAACAAAAAAAGTTGATATCGCATTCATCAGTAGTATACCAAAAATGTGATTGTAATTACTTTTTTGAAGGTTTTTTGTATAGAGGTTAAGTCGGCAAGCACGATAAAACCAATGTATGTTTAGTTTTGTAAAAACTGTGAAATAACGAATTTGTAAAGTATGTGCTGTATTTACATTTCGTAAAAAACTTGGGAATTTTCTCGCCCACTTACTTAGCCCTTTTCCATCACTTTTGGAGAAAGCAATCGCTGCAAGGCTTACGAACCTCACTTTCCAAGTTTAGGCTATATTTTTGAATTTATTATGTTAGAAAATAAAGCTTCAAACCTTGATTTAGTCATAGTTTCAGTTTTCTGCTTCGATTATTGTTTTCACCAAAGTGATAGAAGGGCGTTAGTTCAGCCGAAATACAGCCCTGAAAAACCTGGTGACAACGATGGCTCGCTGGTATGAGATTCTAGAGACAGTCAATGGGAGCTGAACAGAATGGAACAACATCAAAAGCCAACGGTTGTAATTACGGGTGCCTCTTCAGGGGTGGGTTTGTATGCTGCAAAAGCTCTTGCTGAAAGGGGATGGTATGTCGTATTAGCGTGTCGGGATTTAGCGAAGGCACAAAAAGCAGCCCAAAGTGTGGAAATCCCCTACAACAGTTATACCAGCATACATATTGACCTTGGCTCTTTGGAAAGTGTTCGACAATTTGTGAAGAACTTCCGAGCCACTGGCAAGTCTTTAGACGCTTTGGTGTGCAACGCTGCAATTTATATGCCCTTAATCAAAGAGCCGTTACGCAGTCCAGAAGGTTACGAGTTAACTGTCACTACCAATCATCTGGGTCATTTCCTATTGTGCAACCTGATGATAGAGGATCTGAAGAAGTCATCTTTAGAACCAAGGCTGGTAATTTTAGGAACCGTCACCCACAATCCAGACGAACTAGGTGGAAAGATTCCACCACGTCCCGACTTAGGCGATTTGCAAGGCTTTGCAGAAGGATTTCAAGAGCCAATATCGATGATTGATGGCAAAAAATTTGAACCAGTTAAAGCTTACAAAGATAGCAAGGTTTGCAACGTGCTGACTATGCGAGAACTGCACGAGCGCTATCACCAGTCAACTGGTATCATCTTCAATTCTCTCTATCCGGGATGTGTTGCAGAAACGCCGCTATTTAGAAACCACTATCCCCTGTTTCAGAAAATCTTTCCATTATTCCAGAAGTACATCACTGGGGGATATGTATCTCAGGAGTTGGCGGGAGAACGGGTTGCTGCCGTGGTTGCCGATCCTGAGTATAATCAATCCGGTGTTTATTGGAGTTGGGGAAATCGCCAGAAGAAAGATGGCAAATCTTTTGTGCAAAAAGTCTCTCCTCAAGCTCGTGATGACGACAAAGGCGATCGCTTATGGGAACTCAGCGCCAAGTTGGTTGGACTTGCCTGATCAGACAGTGAGGTGGCGTTACACTTGTGCATGATTCATAGATTCATTTTTTTGAATGGCGTTGCTGAATCATGGGATGTTTTCACCTAATTTGGAAGGAATTTTCAATGGTTTCAACCGCCAATTCATCCCGCATTTATGCAACGCCTTTTGAATTAATTAGTATTATAGGACTCATATTTGATTGCGTGAAAAAAACTCAGTACACCTTTATTCCTTCTTCCCAGTCCCCATTACCCCTTATCCCCAGAGGGGG
>NZ_JAVRCC020000090.1:0-11891 GCF_034530975.2 Nostoc sp. DedQUE07
GTACAAAGCAAAAGAGGAGGCGAGGGCAAAGAGGCATTTAAATCCAGTTTCTCTTCTGCTCCCCTGCCCCTCTGCTCCCCCAAGCCGCCGCGCTAAAGCTTCCAGCGGATTTACTCCAGGACGAATGCTTCTAATCCACCATTGTTCGCTGCTGGGTATTTGTTTACCCAATCGCAGTTGAGGAATTACACCAGCTTGCACAATTGAAGATTTGCCGCTTCCAGAAGCACCGATGACGGCTAGAAAAGAGCGATCGCGTAATTGGTGAATTAACTGCTGAGTTAAAGCTTCTCTACCGTAAAAATACTGACTATCTTCTTCCAAAAAAGCACTTAACCCCATGTAAGGGCATACTCCCAAATCCAATCCTGTGGTTGTTTCTGGTGTGTTCGTGTAAGTTTTTGCTTGGAGAATTTCTATAATGCCTTGTGTACCTGATAGCCAGATGTAAAGAGGAAAACCGCTACCTGCTAAGGATAATTGTAATTGAGCGATCGCTCCGGCGGCTGAGAGTCCATCTGTATGGGTTGCCGCCATCAAAGTATCAAGAAATTTTTGGGCAAAGCGTTCTGGTGCGTCAGCAGGCGAGGCGTAGGCTATTAAACATTGTCCTTGGTGGGAGTCTATTTGCAAATCTTCTACCCAATCTTGCAAGGATGTATTAGCTACAGGACAATCCAGGATGACAATTTGTTGAGCTGTGCAGAGACGTAGCTGTTGTTTCAACCAGGAACGCTTGATGCGGATATTTTCTCCCAGCAATAACCATTCGCCTGCGTCGGTTTCTTCAATTCTTCCCCGCAGATAAAGCAGTATAACTTCTGATGCTGGTTGTTGTAAATGACGAGCGATCGCTTCTTTGATGCGATCGGCAGATACTTTTGTTGCTGGCAAATACTCTAGTGCAAAATCTCCAGAACTTCCGAGAAATTTGCTAATATCTAGTGTTGTTTTGCTGATTGATAATCCCTCTACTACTATTCCTATCCGGCGATGCACTCCAAGAGTTGCCTGGGTTAATCTTTTCCCGACAATTAGTTCCCCAACTCCCTCAACAATTCGTTTAGGAGTTTGCAAGGGATATTCTCGAAAAAGTTGAGTTTCTCCTTTAGTTTTTTTCTGCTGATTAATCAGCCGTAATTGTTGATTACTTTTATCTATATATTGGAGAGTTTGATGATATACGTATCGATACAAATTATCCACATAAATTAAGCCTTGGCTATCTGCTGCCTCACCTTGCAACCCTTTCATTAAATAATAAGTAAATACCCCATGTCCCAATTCGGGAAACTCCCAAGATTGCTGGTTAGTATCACAGGAAAGCAAAGCATAAAAACCTTTACTTTTAGCAGCACGCTGCTGTAATAGTTCAACCATTTTTGGTGTAGCATTCAGCAATGGTTCTTTTGTTATACCTCTGAGTGTCATCCCGCCACTATGACAAGCATCTAGCCAAACAAGCTGATTTTGCACTCCACTATTACCCAACAACAGCAAAATTTCTTGTAAAGCTAAAGCTGTGTTTTGCAGATCGGATTTTTGAGTATCTGCCAAACACAAAAATGCTTGCTGCGCGTTTGGTTCTACAATTCCATGTCCAGAAAAATAAAATAAAATAGTATCAATAGATTGAGCCGCAGTGGTAATTTGCCGCAGACTGGCACGGATGTTTTCTAAAGATGGTGGTTGCGGTGCAAAATCATGATATATCTTTACCTCTGTTTGAGTAAATTGTGCAGATGCATCTACCAACGCTTCTGCTAAACCCTGACAATCTACTGTTGAATAACTAAGGCTGGGTAGTCCGTCATCTTGATATTGATTGACTCCCACCAACATTAGCCATAGCTTAGGAGTTGCAGTTTGTTTGACTGAAGTTGAGCGACTAGCGATCCCAATTGGTGGCATTACAGTAGTCCTAAATGCGTTGTAAATAAGGTAGATACTGTTGTAACTTAGGAAAATCAAATTATTGATGATTATTCAGGAAGTTCAATAACCGCTTAACAACAGTAAAACATTTGCAAATATACTAAAAGTTTCTCAAAAGTCCTTCATCTCTAATGGTATGCAACTTGTACTTTATGATAAAATTAGCATAAAATTACAACTCAGATAAGATTGATATACCAGAATTAATAAAAACTGAATTGCAGTCCCAAACCGATAAATTTTCTATACAAACACTTGTCATAGGTTGAAAAGTCTTATTACCAGTAAAGTAACCATTGACCATCGCAAAACAATCCATGACCTTGTAGAGTTATTCTTTCATCGTCAGGATAAATACAAGTAGTTGGTGCAATCTGATGAAGTGTGTGTCCACTGTGCAAGACAATTTCACCAACTTTGTAATCATGAAAAGTTTTGGTTCTAAATCGTTTAAGAATCTCTACATCACCTGCGATCGCTTGACTATAATCATTTATATAGTTAAAATCCCAAACATTCAACCCACCCCCACTTTTCGGCAGTTTAATTGGTAAAGTAAAGGATATTGTATTTATAGTATCGATACCTTCATTCCATTTGAGGTTCCGGTATTGCAAATCGAAGTGTGTGGTAGCATTGGGTTTAGTGATAAGATTAGAATCTTGCCAAATATGAAAACCGGGCAGCGCTGCATCTGGTTTATACCTTACAGGGTTTATAAGCGTCTGCTCTAAATATTCTTTGATTAACTTATAAAGCCAACCTAAGTGTAGTTCTAGAAGTAGATTATATTCATGAGCTATAGTATAATAATCCTTAGAAAAATTAGGTTGATTTAAGAAATCTAAGTAACTAGCTGTACCTAAAGTATAGAAAAACTTTGGAGAGTTCCCTCGTTTTATCCAGAATTCTCTTAAACTATGAATTACAGAACAAATATCATTACACTGTTCAAATGTCACAATTTGTTCTGAGAAAATTTCATTACTCGAATCTGTATACCAACTAATACTATTTACTGCAATATCTTCTGTAAGCAAAGCTAATAGCGAGTCGGTTATTTTCCCATCTGCCCGAATATCATATCCATCGTATCCCGGCATTGGATTAACTTCTAAACACCAGTACTCTAAATCGTTAGTAACTTTAAAATCCCAACCTGCAAACTTTAACCCCAACGCAGCAGTTGCATTAATAATTTTTTGATGTAAAGCTTCTGGTAACTCCCACTCGATATACTCAGCTTCTTCATGAAAATGGCGATAGTCTACCTGTGGACATTTTATTAATTCTGCGTGAACTCTATCACCCACTACATGCGCCCGCACATCAGCGCCCTTTATATATCTTTGTAAATGAACTGGGCCAGCGTCTGGGTGGAAATCGAGAAACTCCTCTGATTTTACTAGTCTACTATCCGCACGAACACCCGATGTTGTCTTAACAATTGTTAATCCAGCGTTAGCAAACTCAGCTAGAACTTCTGGATTGGAACTAGTAACGCTATCAGCAACTTGAAAACCTAAAGATTTTAGATGAAATTCATGAAGCGGTTTTGAGAAATTATTTGCACCAGCACCAGGACGATTAATAACGTTACCGGGAATATGTTCTAGCCAACAGCAAAGTGCAGCAAGAAGACTTTTCCATCGCATCGCATCTTGTACATCTGATTGTACGGTTGAAAGGTCAATCAAGCGACAATAATAAGAACCATGAGGATTTAATACATACTTTTGGCTAGAACAACTTATCCAGCTTTGATTATCATCGGGTAATGCTAGCCTCCAATCTCCATTTTGAATCACTTCGCGTAAATTAATTACTTGGACTTCGACACCACGAGATTCAGCATAGTTAACAAAATGACAAAAAGTGCGATCTGAATCGAGACCAATTGCATAAATCATGAGAAAATAGTCTCCAAAAGTGCGGGAGCAAAATCTGACCAAACAAACTGTATTTCTTCCAGCGATGGATAAGGGTTAATACGAGCAATATTGGCACTCTCTAAGTTGCTATCAATACTCCAAGTTACAGTGCCAAATACCAAATCTAAATTTCTCAGCAGCGAAATACTTTTTTCTTCTAGCTGCAAATGTTCTAGAGATGTTTTGGTGCAACGCCATGCTTTATTTTCTAAAACAACAACAATTTCATATTCAAGGTTAGCCGAAACCCAACTTGCGCGAAATGGCCCCACCCCTTCAGGGATTTCTGGATACGCAGCAGTATTATAAGTAGTTAAATCTTGGAGATACCATTGTTTATCGAGTAATGCTTGCGGCGATGGTGGAACTTGCGAAGAGAATACTTCTAGATTGCTAGTATAACCAGCTTTTAATTTAGTCAAGTTAGAAGAATATGATAAATTACCCCAAAGACTATTTGCAGTTGGACGATTAATTACTGGTGATTTAGATAATGTCATCGCTGCCCATAAAGTAGCAAGACACTCATCATAAATAAAAGAATCATCAAAACTAGTGCGAATCGGCATCTGTGGCGGAATTCGTAAAATAACTGGGATTTCTGGTGTAATAGATAATTTTTCAGAAGTAACACTGATAGAAAACATTCTTGCAGCATTACAAACATCTAAAAGTTCACTCGTATAACCTTTTTGTCTAACCAATTCGTTAACTGCTTGACAAAAAATGTCATCACTCGAACCAATAATTAATAAATCCATAATTTTTAGTCCATCATTTTTCTCATCTGAGGCTTAGATTCCCGGCTTTTTCAACAAGTCGGGAATCTGTTTTTTCACAATCTCTATTCTTTAGAAGATTGGTTTGTTAACTTTAATTAAAGTTTGAGGACGCACATTTCGTAGTACAGGAGTTTTCAGTTGGTCTGCTGGTAAAATAACTGGATTCACTCTATCTATAAGAACACCACCACAGTTACCACTTTCGCAACTCTCTTTACTATCCTTACCTTTATCGCTAGAATCTTTGCCTTTATCGCTCGATTCTTTTGTTTTACCACCGTCAGTTTCTAAGATATTATTCAACGGTCGTTGGTTCAAATTATGAAGAGTATCGCGACGGGCAGCATTGCTAATAAAAGGCTTATTGGATACGCTACCATGAGAATTTACTTGTGGGATAGATTCAGCTTTAGCTACAGTACTAATAATTGAACTAGCTATTGCTAAACCCATTACTAAGGCTAAACGTGTAGAAGTTGAACTTGTAATTTTCATTTTAATTATCCTTTAAGTTTGTTTCTTGGTTTTGTTGTTTTGACTGGTTTGAAAAAATCAAATTAAGGTTTTCAGTTTTCACCTTTCACTTATTCAATAGGTTTGCTTGGATATTTTTATGCAGTCTTGTCAAAATTTTTTAGAATTATTTTTTGAGAATAATTCAATCTGAAATACAAATAGAAAAACCCCGCAGAGGCAAGGTTTAATGCTGGGATAAGTTTTATATTTTGCAGCAGTTTTGAAGTACAAATCTGTGGGCTTTGAAGCAAGAGCTAGAAACTATTTCTATGTTATTTTCAGTCTTGCTTTGTGTACCTCAGTTACTTGCAAATTTCTCTGTTTTTGTTAGAGTAATAATTGATGCTGATTTTTAGTGATTATTTATCTCACTCTTGGTTGCTTTTGAAAGTATTCACGAGAATAGTAATTTTGTCTGCCGCTATTATCTAAAAACTGCGTATAGCCTTGCAACAGTAATTCTTGACGAGCAGATCCCAAGGTTAGGAAGGAATTTGCGAACCCTTTATTATAGTTGGCTGTTGCATATTTATGATTAGTATCTTGGACATTAATACCATAGGTAAGTAATGGTGCAGTTCCCCAATCACAATCACTAGGATGACATTTGCCAAACACCTGAATATTTAATTTATTGCTACCACCTGAGGTAATTACTAAACGAGTAATATTAGAAGTATTGGCATCTTTATTTACCCAAGTACCAATAAAGTCAGCAGGTACAGCTAAAGCAGGATTGATTAAAGCAGTAGTTAAGATGCTACTAGCAGCAATAATACTTAAAGAACGTTTCAACATTTTATTCACACTCTATTATTCGTAATTGTTTTTGTAATTTATTGATAAGTAGACACGATTACCAGTTGGCTAAGTATAAAATATTTCATTGAAGTCGAAATATAATCCTCACACCTTGTAGTAAAGTTTGTGTAGGCGTCCTTTAACGCTTTCAGTCTTCCTATAGGTTGGGTGACAATTTTTTATGCATCCTCGGCAAAGCATCATCGAAATATTTTCAACTTTTGTGCAATTTGACGCCGATCGCTTCATCCGTTGGGCGACGGAATCAAAGCTACGTCGCAGTATGCAAAGTTGTCTCAACCGCACGCCTCAAGAAACCTCGGAACATTTTTGGGTTTTATATTGGTATAAATTTTGGCTCATTCCTGAAACAATGCTACTGGCTAAAGAGCATCTGGCAGCTTACTTGCAAGAATCCTGTTATTGGGCATCCCAAAAAACAGTTAACAGTTTTGCGAGTACTCAGTACAAGCTATCAGACTGTTTTCAGATTGCGATCGCTCAAGTTGATAAAGTCCTCAAAGGGTTTAATCCAGATGGAGGCTTTATTTTAAAAAACTACGCTACTGCTCTCTTTAGCAGTGCTATTCGGGAAAATTTACGCCAAAATCGTGAAATTGATATTTGTACCGATTGGGGATTATTACGAAAAATTACTAAAAAGTTTTTGGTGGAGTCTTTACAAAATGCAGGTTTGTTGCTAGAAGATATTAACGATTACGTCCTCGCTTGGAACTGTTTCAAAAGTATATATATCCCCACACAAAAAGGTACTTCTCGCCAAATATCTCAACCAGACAACGAGATTTGGGAGGCGATCGCGAAAGCTTATAATTCACAAAGTGGTCAGCAAGTCAATTCCCAAACCTTAGAAAAGTGGCTTTTAACTGCTGCTAAAGCCGCACGCCGCTATCGTTATTTTCCGGTTGACTCTCTCAATATTCCTAAAGGGGGCGATGATTCGTGGGAGTGGCTTGATAATATTCCCGGAACACAACAAGAATCTCTGATTAATGAAATTCTTGCTGCTGAAGAAGAACAAACAAGAAATTTCCAACAAACTGAGATTAACAAAGTTTTAGTGGCTGCGATCGCTCAACTCGAACCGCAAGTACAAGAAATTTTACAACTTTATTATGCTCAAGAACTAACTCAAGACAAAATTGCCAAACAATTACAAATACAGCAATATACTGTCTCACGACGACTAAAAAAAGCTCAAGAAACTTTGTTACGCTTTTTAGTTAATTGGAGTAAAGATAGTTTGCATATTTCCGTTACTTCAGACCTACTGCATAGTATAAACACACTAATGGAGGAATGGTTGAAAAATTACTATGGTGGATAACTGGGGAGTGGGGACAAGGAGAGTTAAAATCTCGTTCATCCACCTGAAAACCTCGTTAATCTAACTACTTACAACATTTCATTAATTCGTAGTGAATTCTCTGCACCCCTTTGCGTTTACCTTTGCGAACCTACCCTGCGGGAAGGCGAAGCGCCTATGCGTTTAAATTTCAACCCTCAATTCGCAACGATTTTACGCAAAGCTGAACTTAGAATCTCAACCCCAATCCCCAATCCCTATGACTACTGTATTTACTTTCATCAACCCAACAGATATGGTTTTGGAAATCCCTACAACTACCCAAAACCAAGCGGATTTACACAGCCAAGCTTTTTCTAATGCTAATTCTCGCTATCAAGCTTATATTAATCAACTTTGCCTGGATGCTATCTTGTTATGGTTGCAAGAAGACTGGACACCACAGACAAAAGTTTGGCCAACTACCACTGCTTTACCCAGTTTTTGGGAACTGGTTAATGGAATTGCACTCACCGTTGAGGCAACAAGATTAGTCTTGATACCAAGCGAGGCAATTGATTTGAGTGAATTGCGAGTACCTCAAGAATGGGTGGATATTCCTAGTTGGGTAGGTGATTATTATTTAGCTGTGCAAGTCGAGCCAGATGAAGGCTACGTCAGGATTTGGGGTTATTGCAACCATGAAAAACTGAAAACTCAAGGTAGTTATGATGCCAGCGATCGCACTTATTCCCTAGATGGTACTGATATAATCAACGACATCAGCGTTTTAGCTTTGGCGCGTCAATTGTGCCCAGAGGAACCCACTCGTAGCCCTATTGAAGAGATTCCCAGCTTATCGCCACAACAGGCAGAAAATTTAATTGCCCGTCTGGGAAACCCGGAAATACTTACACCCCGCCAAGAAATCCCTTTTCAACTGTGGGGTGGATTAATTCAACATGGCGGTTGGCGACAAAATTTATATCAACGACGCTTAGGATTACCAGAACAATGGTCAGTTATCCAATGGTTGCAAAGCGGTGTTTCTCAAGTTGCTGAGGCTGTTGGTTGGGGAAGCTTTGATTTACAACTTAGTGCTGCTGGGGCGCGGGGTGTGGAAGATGCACAACCAAATACTATTCTCTCTCGTCGGTTGGCGATCGCAGGTCAAATTTACGAATTTTTGATTATACCACAAGGTGAGCCAGATGCAACTATTTGGCGTTTTGAATTACGTAACGCTGCGATCGGTGCAGCTATTCCTGGTGGTTTTAAACTCCGATTACTTACCGAAGATTTACAGCCTTTTCCCAATAATGAAGATGTAGCTGCAACGGCTGTAGAACAACTCTACGTAGAAGTTGCCTTAGAAGCAGGAGAAAGCATAGTCTGGGAAATAGAACCTTTTCCCGACAATTATAATTGGGAAATACTCAAGTTTTAAAAAGAATTTAGGCGTTGTATATTTGCGGGATGATTTTGTTGGTTTTGTGAGATAGGCAATAAAGAGGTTAGTCATGGGAACTCCTGATTCAGACGCACTGGTATTTTTTGGGGCAACAGGTGACTTAGCCTACAAGAAAATCTTCCCTAGCCTTCAGGCAATGGTACGACGGGGCAATCTCAATGTCCCAGTGATTGGGGTTGCCGGACGATCTTGGACGACGGATCAACTTAGGGAAAGGGCACGTGATAGCTTAGAACATAATGGTGGTATAGATCGAGACGCATTTGAGAAACTTTCTGGTCTACTCCAGTACGTTGCTGGTGACTACAACAAACCAGAAACTTACGAAAAATTACGTCAAGCCCTTGGTGATGCTACTCATCCCCTCTACTATTTGGCAATTCCACCAAGCTTGTTTGCACAAGTAGTGTCAGGATTGGGCGAATCAGGCTGTGCTAAAAATGCGCGGGTGGTAATTGAAAAACCATTTGGACGGGATTTGAAATCAGCACGCGAGTTAAATCAAATTCTGGCATCAGTTTTTCCCGAATCATCCATCTATCGCATTGACCATTACCTGGGCAAAGAACCACTGCTGAATTTACTCTATTTTCGGTTTGCCAACTCTTTTCTCGAACCCATCTGGAATCGCAACTATGTTGAAAGCATCCAGATTGTGATGGCAGAGGACTTTGGCATTCAAGGAAGGGGGCGCTTCTATGAGGAAACTGGCGCAATTCGGGATGTAGTGGAAAACCATATGCTGCAAATATTGGCTTCAGTGTGTATGGATGCTCCCGCCAGTACGGCTGCCGATTCCATCCGGGATGAAAAAGAGCGTATTCTCAAAGCTATACCTTCAGTGCAACCCGATGATATTATTCGCGGTCAATTTTCTGATTACCGTAACGAAGAAGGTGTTTCTCCTGACTCCCAAGTAGAAACTTTTGTTGCCGTGCGGTTATTTATTAATACGTGGCGGTGGTCAGGAGTTCCCATCTACATTCGGGCTGGGAAGAAATTGCCTGTCAAAACTACTGAGGTAATGGTCAAGTTCAAGTGTCCACCTTTAGATGTGTTCCAGGAGGGAAGACAAAAAAACGGTAATTATGTTCGTTTTTTACTAGATCCAGAGGTAATTGTGGGATTGGGCGCTCGCACTAAAATCCCTGGAGAAGATATGATCGGCTCTACGAATGAACTCCTAGCCTTTTACGGAGGTGGCGACGAGATGGAACCCTATGAACGTCTATTGGGTGATGCCATACAGGGCGATCCTACCTTGTTTGTACGAGAAGATACCGTAGAAGAGGAATGGCGGATTGTCCAGCCAATTCTTGATAACGTCACACCCATTTATCAGTATGAGCCAAATACATGGGGCCCACCTGAGTCAGATCGACTGCTCTTGCCAACGGATCAGTGGTACAACCCATTAGCTAGAGATGATTAATTAAAAAAAGTCAATATAGCTTAGTTTGCCGCCATCGGCATACTAATCTGAGGAGATGAGTTTTTCGATTAGTTCTATAACAAAAGTATTGCCCATCTCTTCTTTTGAGCGATCGCCAGCCGCAAGCAGGGGCTAAAAATGCTTTTAAAAACCTCAAAGTAAGAAACTTTAGAACTTAGATTTTTACTTGGGTTGCCACAATGGAGTGATATCAAGGTTTCCAGCAGATATGGCATTTTTAACCCTGGTAAACCCACTCCCGGTTTTTCCTCGACCCCAATCGACCGACATAATCCAACTTTAAATCAATTTTTTCCAGCAATTTTTGTGCGATGGCGCTGTTTCGCCCGCCTGATTGCGATCGCACTAAGGGTATAACTTGACCAAAACAAATGATTATCTCTACTAGTACAGGTCGGCGTAAAAAAAAACAGACTATTTTAAATCACTGAGAAGCCTATACAAGAAGCTTTTTGACTTTTGAATGAGTGATTTGGGCCTTGCGGTACTAGCTACATTAATATTTCTCAATTTGACAAATAAAATCCAGTATGAGTGAGGTAAATTTTTCAGGATACCAAAGTCCCCATTCGTGACAACCTTCTTCTACAGTCATTAACTTAGTGTTGGGTATAATGGCCGCCATTTCTTGAGCGTTACTTAATGGCGTAGTTAGGTCTTTCTCTGACCATAATAATAAACAAGGAGCTAGGACTTTTGGTAGTAAATAGCTTATGTCTTCGTACAAAGAAATTAGTAATCCTTGAATAACATTTCCGGTATTAAATAACAAGTTATAGCAGAAAACCAAAGGAATATCAATTAATTTCAACCTCCGTCTTGGTAAAAACAGTTGAAAGGTCATTTCGATCGCTCTTCGCAGGATTATCTTCGGTATTGATAGCGTAGGAATTCCTGTACTATCTACTAGAATTACACTGGTAACTTTTTCTGGAACAATTGCAGATAAGGTAATAGCAATACCTCCGCCAAATGATTGCCCAACTACATGAAAATGTTCTAACTCTAAAACTTCCAAGAACGAAAGGAGAAATTTGCTATAGCTAACGTAATCAGGAATTAGCCCAGAGTAACTCGATCTCGCAAAACTAGGCAAGTCAGGAGCAATTATGGTATGATGCTGTGCTAGTAGTGTCAGCACTTCTTGATAAGGCTGGGTAGAGATTCCCCATCCGTGCAGAAATAGAATCGGGATTGAACTCGACTCCAAGTTACTTTGTTGATAAAAAATAGTGCAATCCTGTAATTCGACCTGATGATTAGTTAATTGGGATTTCAAAACAACAACCTCACTCACTATAACCTGATAAATTACTTCTACTGTTATATAACAGTAACAAGTCCACAGGTTTGACGAAACTTTCTCAAGGATTATATATAGTGGTTCTCAGTTAAGTGAAATTCGGCTTCATGTAACTATTGCTATATCGTACTATTAACTGACGGAGCATTAGTATTTGACCTAACTTTGACCACCAAGGACGATTAGGTAATTAGGGGAAAAAGTAGCAGAAAACAAAGGATTACATATCTTAAGCTGGTCAAGTAAGTAATCGCACAAAATTATTTACACATGAGTTTCTAATCTGGATAAGAGTTTCATGGCTTAACTTTGTGTAATTAATTTTGTTTAGCTATAGGAATCTGATTTGATTTCTGAATTAATCGTAGGGACTAGGGACTGGGGATGGTGGGG
>NZ_JAVRCC020000090.1:11901-20080 GCF_034530975.2 Nostoc sp. DedQUE07
AAGGAATAAAGCTGTACTGAGTTTTTTTCACGCAATCAAATATGAGTCCTATACTTATGTAGTAATCTACTAGAACGCAGTTAAATTGCGCGCCTATTTGTGAAATGCTGTAATAAGCGCGATATGTAGGGAGAGGATCTCCATGACATCAAAGGGTAGGAAAAAGACCTCACGGCGTGGTTTTCTTCAAGGGGTGGCTATTAGTACAGCTGCTGTTGGTGGAGCAGAGTTAGTCAAAAAAGAAGTAGCTGATGCAGCAAGTGTTGAGCAAGAACAGGCAATCCCTCTTCAAAGTACTGAATTTGATTTTACTCAGAAATCGGCTGCTCTACAGCCAGACAAGATTGTAAATAGTGCTTGTCAATTCTGCAATTCCCTGTGCCGTTTGAAAGTTCATCTCAAAAACGGGCGGATTATAGATGTCTTAGGTGAACCAAATGACCCAGTACAGGCAGGAGGCTTTTGTATTAAGGGGCCAATGATGACCCAGCTAGTCTACAATCGCTTTCGCTTGAAAAGCCCAATGAAGCGGGTTGGTGGAGACAAAGGTGACAGCAATTCTCAATTTGAGCCAATTTCTTGGAATGAAGCTCTCTCAATTATCGCTAGCAAGTTTTTGGCACTTAGGGATGCAGGCGAAGCTAGAGCGATCGCAAATAAAACCTCTGGGAGATTACCACGGGGAACGGGTTCTTTGGTTGAGCGCTACTTTAGTCTGCTGGGTAGTCCTAATAATACTGATGTTGGGCCTGTATGCAACGATGCAGGTGGCAATGCTTTGGCATGGACATTTGGGTTAGGCAATTTTACAAACGGCTACGGAATAGATGATGCGACGAAAAAAGAAGACTTGGGAAGTGCAAAATTGTTTCTGTTTTTAGGTACGAATCAAGCAGAAACACATCCTGTAACCTTTGCCTATCTTCTTAGAAGCCGTGCTAAGACTAAAGCCAAGTTAGTAGTGATTGACCCCCGCTTGACTCCTACAGGAGCGCAAGCTGATGAGTGGATTGCACCGAAACCACATACAGACTTGGCTTTGGTTTTGGCAATGCTCTATCACATAGTGACTAATAACTTATATGATGCTGCCTTTGTAAAACGGTGGGTACTGGGTTTTGATGAACTCAAAAAGCACCTAATAAGCTTCAGCTACACACCAGAGTGGGCTTCAATTGTCACGGATGTTCCAGCATCAAAAATTAGACTTCTAGCTGAAGCTTATGCCAAAACTAAGCCTGCTGCTATTTTCTGCAATGCTGGGATTTCTCATCAATTAGGAGCTTTTGACACTTACCGTTGTTTAACATTTCTGGCTGCAATTACAGGCAATATTGGAATTAATGGTGGTGGTTGCAATTTCATGCATAACACTTGGCCAGGGAGCTTGAATTTACCAGCGATTATTGGTAAAACACCTAATAAAGATATCGCCTTGCCAGTTGGGCCAGATTATTTTGCCCAATCGATTATTTCAGGCAAACCTTATCAGCTTAAAGCGATCGTTACTCAAGGCAATCCCCTGCTAGCTTGTTCTGACACAGTTAAAGTACAACAGGCTTATCGGCAATTAGAATTTTATGTTTACACTGGATTGTTCATGGAAGAGTCAGCGTACTATGCTGATATTATCTTGCCGGTAACTAGTGGTTTTGAAATGGAAACCGTTTATATGCGGCGGGACGATCGAGCAATCCGTTGGCAAGAACAAGTGGTTGCTCCAGTAGGGGAGTCGAAACCAGATTGGCATATTTGGATTGATTTAGCACACGCCACAGCTAAATTAGACAAACGCAATCCGCCTGAATACTGGAGGGATAACTTTCCTTCTTCTTGGAAAGACTATGGTAATTTATGGGCAACTTTTCTAAGGAATACCCCAGGAATGGGGGGCATGACTCAACAAAGACTATCCCAAAGAAAAGAACCTTTGCGCTGGCCTTGCCCAACAGTGAATCATCCTGGTGTCAGTACACTTTACTTGGATCATCCCTCTTGGTATGAAGCCGCAGAAGCCCTTAATCCTAATAATATTGGTAAGCGATTTCTGACTCCTAGTGGCAAAGTAGAAATTTACACTCCACAATTGCAAACTCGGTTAGCTGAGGCTGGGCACTCTGCTCTGCCTAGCTTTTATACCCATCCAGAGGTAACAGGTAAGCATCCTACTATTGAGTATGCATCTGAGTTGGTCAAAAATCCCGTAAATCCGCAGGCTCTGACTCAAAAGGTCAAATTGGGGAAAATATCTTCTGGTGAGGTACACAAGCAGTACCCACTCATGGGAATGACTGGCAGACCAAGTGTAGTTCATTTCCACTCTGTTACCCACTGGACTTATACAGGCAAGCAAATGAATGGTGTTCGCCTGGTACAAATTCACCCAAAAACCGCACAAACTGCTGGGATTGAAAATGGTGATGAGATTATTGTTGAAAGCCCCAGAGGAGCAATCAAAGGTACAGCACTACTTTGGCAAGGAATTCGAGAAGACACTATTTTTGTCCCTAATTGGTTCGGCTCCCAACAGAAGATGGCTGAGGATTTGGCAACTCCATACTATGAAGCTGCTAATGTCTTAATAGACCAAAACTATTATGACAATCTTTCAGGACAGCAAGCTTTTAAATGCTTTGCCTGTCGGCTAAAAAAGGTTACTTAGAAATATCTAGGTGAAATACTTACACCCTGTTTCTAGTAAATATGAGTGGGGATACAAATAAATTTCTGACTTACTACACCCACTCAGCCACACACCACACCCAAAAGCCTTATATATAATGGGTTTGCCGTTATCAAGCGTGCCATTCGATTCTTATCCTTTATGCTTCAAAAACTGGTACTGCCGAAGGGGCGTTGCTGAATCCAAGTATGAATCATGCGATCGCCATTATGCAACGCCAACGATCGGATTTAATGCACGAGCAAAAAGTTTTGTAACAATTGTGGCTGCTTTGTGTAAAAGTCAGGATTAATACATGAGATATAGTGCGATTAATAACTTGGTAGCTTCTGATTTGAGGTCTTTTATGGCTAATGACCCAAGAAAACAACTAGATGTACAACTTAAAGAATTAGCACTTGCAGCCCAAAAATACACACACCTAACCAAGGAAAAGCGGATAGCTTTAACAAGCCTGATTAATGCTATTTGGCAATCAGGGAAGCTTGTTCATCCTTATAAAGGTCAATTTGAACTAGCTTATGAAGATATCTATGATGAGGCAGTACAAAATTTATTTTTCTATATTTGTCAAGACAACAATATTAATAAGTATGACCCAGAACGAGGCGAAGTGGTGACTTGGGTAAATATGCTATTAACTAGACGCTTTTTTCCAGAGGCTATCCCAAAAGTTCTCGGCAAAACAAATGAAATAAATCTCGAAAGCTCTCACTGGGAAAATATACCCTCATCTCAACCTGTATCTTTGTTTGAACAAGTAAGAGAATGTATAGAAACTGACCCAGAATTAATTTTTTGCAAAGAACATATCAAAGGTCATCCAGAGGCAAATTTTCAAGCTATAGCTACAAGAAGATGTTCAGGTATTACTTGGAAAGATATTTCAGCAGAATGGGGCATTGAAATCACATCTCTCCATACTTTTTACCAACGTTGTCTGAAAAAGTTTGCTAATAAGTTTCAAGAATATTTATATATTTAATCTTTAATATAATCTAACTAGCTAGGCAAAAATATGAGCAAAACCAGAGAATTTTTAACATTTTCAGCCCCAATACCTGTGGATGGAAGACATCGGGCAGAAGAGTTACGACGACAACAAGCCACGCAAGCAAAAGCTGAACAAGTTTATCTCAATACTTTGTCTGTGTCTTTCGCCAATTCTTATCTACGTTGCATGGGGTTTGAGACAGACTTGAATAAAAGTGACAGTTGGAATGTCATAGAACAGACATTGATGGATGTCGCTGATTTGTCACTAAAAAACTTGGGCTTGTTAGAATGTCGCCCAGTATTAGAAGATGCACAATTTGTTTATGTACCACCTGAAGTACAATCAAATCGGATTGGCTATGTAGCTGTGCAAATCAGCAAATCATTTAGAGAAGCAACACTGCTAGGATTTGTCAAGCAGGTACAAACTGATTTGTTCCCGATTAACCAATTGCAACCTTTAGACGATTTTTTGGATTATTTAGAAGAAATTTCTCAATTACAGCTTGCTGAAATAGTTGATGATTCGCTTACCTGTAATCAGGGTTTAGTTAACTTGAAGCAATGGTTGGAGAATATTTTTGAAACTGGTTGGCAAGAAATTGAACCTCTTTTAGGCACTCAAGGTGTCAATCCAGCTTTGAGTCTGAGAAGTGAAGCAGGCGCTTTTCTTAGTAGAGGCAAACTGATTGATTTAGGAAAAGTTTTACGGGAGCAAGCAGTGGTTTTAGTTGTTAGTCTGCCTCCAAACAATGAGCAAGAAATGGACATTATCGTAGAAGTGCATCCGACAAATGAACAACATTATCTACCACCAAATCTCCATTTAATTGTGCTGGATTCTGAAGGAGCATCTGTGATGGAAGCCCAAACTAGAAATAGCAACAAGAATATTCAATTGGAGTTTAGTTGTGAGTTGGGAGAATGTTTCAGCGTTAAACTTGTTTTGGGAGATATCAGCATCACAGAAAATTTTGCCATTTATTAAGAACAACAACAGGGGTGCTGCCAATGAGAAAGTTAGTTGTGCTAAAGCTAGATGGTGATTTGGACTTAGGTGTGCAGGTGACGTTGGAAATTGGAGAAGAGGGCAAACGCCCGACTACAGAAATTACTGGCAAGCTGCCCTCCAATCTAAATATGGCAACAGCAATTGAACAGTGGCAGTCCACATATCGCAACTTGTGGAAATTTACCCGCATCAAAGCCAAAAAAATTATTTACGATGGTTCTATCTCCCAGCGGCGTAAGGAGTGTGACACAAAAGCTAGTGAGGTGCGGGAGTATTTAAACAATTGGTTGCTATCAGAGTCTTTTCGTCCCGTGCGCGAAAAATGGCTTAAACACCTGATGCCAGAAGAGGAAGTGCGGGTGTTGATTCGCACTCATTGTTTGCAACTCAAGAAACTTCCTTGGCATTTGTGGGATTTGATAGATCGAGATTATCTCAAAGCTGAAGTTGTTCTCAGTGTTCCAGAATCAGAAACAGTAATAGGTGCATTGCAGACATCGCTCTGGAGAAATAAAATTAGAATTTTGGCAATTTTAGGCGATAGTGATGGTATTGATGTGGAGCAAGACCGCCAGTTACTAGAAAAATTACCTAATGCCGCTACAACTTTTTTAGTAGAACCTCAATATTCAGACATCGATGAAAAATTGTGGAAACAACCTTGGAATATCTTATTTTTCGCAGGTCATAGTAAGAGCGAGGGTGAAAGTAGTTGTATTTATATTAATCAGACAGATAAATTAACAATTGATAAACTCAGACATGCACTGAGAAATGCTGTTGCCAACGGTTTACAATTAGCGATTTTTAACTCCTGTGATGGATTAGGATTAGCGCGAGAACTGCAAGATTTGCAGATTCCGCAAATTATTGTCATGCGGGAACCAGTGCCAGATCGGGTAGCTCAAAAATTTTTAAAGCATTTTCTGGAGGTTTTTTCATCAGGACAATCTATATATGCTGCGGTTCGCATTGCCAGACAAAGGCTCAAAGGAATAGAAAAGGAATATCCAGGTGCAAGTTGGTTGCCAGTAATTAGCGAACATCCTGGTGTAGTGCCAATAACTTGGTTAAAGTCTCGATGGTTTTTTAATACTCGCCGTCTCGAAAGTTTGTTAATTT
Source organism: Nostoc sp. DedQUE07 (assembly GCF_034530975.2). Classification (NCBI taxonomy): domain Bacteria; kingdom Bacillati; phylum Cyanobacteriota; class Cyanophyceae; order Nostocales; family Nostocaceae; genus Nostoc; species Nostoc sp. DedQUE07. Next base: position 17,715 of record NZ_JAVRCC020000090.1, read on the forward strand.
TGAGTTTGCTGATAACTGCTGGTGTTTTAGGAATAAGACACCAAGGAGGATTGCAAACATGGGAGTTGCTCTCATACGACCAATTAATGCGATCGCGTCCCCAAGAAAAGCAAGATTCGCGCCTTTTGATAGTCACTGTCACCGAAGACGATCTTTACCTACCAGAGCAAAAGCAAAGAAGTGGATCGCTGTCAAATCTGGCACTGACGAAACTTTTGGACAAACTAGCAAAGTTGCAACCCCGAAGTATTGGCTTGGATATTTATCGTAGCGATCCGGTACAACCTAACCAAGCTTCTTTAAGCACTCGTTGGCAAACTGATGACAATTTCTTTGCAATTTGCAAAGTTAGCGATCGCACACAAAACTATCCAGGAGTTCCATCTCCAAAAGAGGTTCCACCAGAACGCCAAGGTTTTAGTGATATTATCCCAGATTCAGACAATATTTTGCGTCGTCATTTATTGGCAATGCAACCAGCAGACCCAACCTCCCTTTGTACTGCACCCTACGCCCTTAACGCTCAACTAGCATTCCACTACTTAGAAAAAGAAGGAATTTCTGCTCAATACACCCCCCAAGGAAATTTGCAGCTAGGTAACGTTGTTTTTCAGAGGTTGGGATCGTCAAATGTCTCCAAAGGAGAATCGCACACGGGAGGCTATCAACAAGCGGATACACAGGGCTATCAAATATTGCTCAATTACCGTTCTTACCAAGGTTCTCCAATAGATATTGCTCCTCAAGTCACGCTGACAGATGTTCTTAAGGGTAAGGTCAATCCCGAACTAGTCAAAGACCGAATTGTTCTCATTGGTACCACTGCCCAAAGCTTCCGTGATTATATTCCTACTCCTTACATAACTGGGCAGGGTTCTTCTGAAGAAATACCAGGGGTGATTTTGCAAGCACAAATGGTGAGTCAGTTAGTGAGTGCTGTTATGGATAAGCGACCTTTGATCTCAGTTTTGCCTGTTTGGGGTGAAGTGTTGTGGATTTGGGGTTGGTCTGTGGTTGGAGGTGCGATCGCTTTTACCGTTGTGCAGATATTTCCTTGGGGCGATCGGTCGGGAGTATATTTAGTACTGGCACAAGGAGGTGTATTTGGGGTCTTATACGTGCTTTGCTTAATTCTCTTTTATCAAGGGATTTGGGTTCCCCTAGTTCCGTCAGCTTTGGTTTTAGTCGTTACTGGCGGCACAGTGGCAATTTACCTACTTTCACAACAGCGACAACTGACTTCTACAACTTGAGGCATAAATAAAAATGAAATTATCTATGCAAAAGATTCAAACTTTCCTCGCCGTTAGTTTAACATTCCTTAGTTGTATAGATGTGCAAGCACAGCCTGCAAATTCCAACGGACAATTAAATCAATCATTAATTTTTGCGGCGCCGCCTCCACCAAAAGGCATCGGCGAACCAGGTAAGCGAACGGAAGCAGGTAGCCGTGGCTGTGGTCAGGATATCAATCAGCCACTAACTTCTTCTCAAAAGCGGCTCACAGCTTTAGTACCTGTTTATTCAAACTCAGAATTGGTGTTTGGAGAAGCGATCGCAGAGCATCCTAGTTTCTTATTCTATGTTCCTTATGCATCCGACTTTGCATCTGGAGAGTTTGTGCTAGAAGATGAAGCAGAAAATCAGACTATTTATAAAACTTCTTTAACCGGGACACCAGGAGTAGTCAGCCTTAGTTTGCCATCAAAAGCAGCACCTCTGGAGATAGGTAAGCGGTATCGTTGGTATTTCAACATTTACTGCAATAAGGATAAGCAAATTATTGCTGATATTGAAGGATACGTAAAACGGGAACAACTCAACCCTACTTTAAAAACTCAATTGGAAAAAGCAACACCACCTCAGCGCGTAATCCTTTATGGAAGTAATGGTATTTGGTATGATGCTTTGAGCGCTGCTAGCGAACTGCGTCGCACCAATTTGCAAGATCCTTCTTGGACGGCGCTGTTGCAAGCTGTGGGTTTGAATGATTTTGCAACTGAACCAAGGGTGGAGTGCTGCAATTTAGAGAGTGAGTAATATCAATTCAAAATTCAAAATTCAAAATTCAAAATTAAGAAAGTCAGTCAAGACAATTGTATTGTCAGTCAAGACAATTGTATTGTCAGTCGATACAATTGCATTGTTGGTCGATGCGATCGCATTGTTAGTCAAAACAATGGCATTGTCAGTCGATGCAATGGCATTGTAAGCCGATGCAATAACGTTGTCAGTCGATACAATCGCATTGTCAGCCGATACAATCGCATTGCAGGTCAATAAAAAACCAGATTGCAATCTAACTTTCTTAACTGGAGTTTAGACTAAAAGCGATATGAGAGAACGCAAATCAAAAGGAATTAGAG
>NZ_JAVRCC020000091.1:0-19376 GCF_034530975.2 Nostoc sp. DedQUE07
GAAGGAATAAAGCTGTACTGAGTTTTTTTCACGCAATCAAATATGAGTCCTATAGAAACATAAAGTACTATCAGTAACCTGAAAAATTCTGCATCGTTCAGGGATTGAGCCGAAATGTTTGTCAAATAGTTGCAATTTGCTGAAAAGCCTTGTCTTATCTGCCTTTTTGCCCTGAAAATGAGCTTCTTTACTAGAGAAAGGTTACGGGGTTCAGTTTTGGATGGGTTTTTCAATATGAAGTGAAAAGTCAGAACAAATTATCGCGAACTGTAGTACTTGAATGTGTAGTTAACACTAATCTTTCTACCTCTGTAGAAAACCAAAGAAAAAATAATAAGGGACATCCAAAAATTCAATTACTCAATTTTTGCATCCAATAGGAGCAGGGGGGACGAGGGGACGAGGCAGACAAGGGGACGAGGGGGACGAGGGGGACAAGGGGACAAGGTAGACAAGGTAGCAATATCTCTACTTTGTCTCTCCCCGGACAAGAGTCTTCCCAAAGCGATTGATTATTTTTTTATTTGGAAGTCCCTAAGTGCATAAAACTACAAAACCTAACTGTATTTATTTATAGAGGTTCAAATACAAAAAACTCAATTTAGTTTGAAATTATCAAGGTAAAAAATTATGACAAGCTTTATTCAAGTTCACTCACACAACGATCTACTGCACCCAGTCCGCGAGTGGTTGGAAACGATAGAAATTCATAACTCTAAATTGGCTCATTTTCTATGCAAAGCTATTCCTGCTCAATGTCCCTTTGAGCGAGACATCATGCTGCTTGGCCGGAAGCTATTTCATATTCCACCTATGTGTAAATTAAATCCTCTATACGAGGAAGTGGTTGGTTTGCGTTTTAGAGCGCTCTGTTATCTCGCCGATGAATGTGGTGAAGATATCACAGCTTATTGCTGATCGCCAGTTGGATTGTTCTTCGATCGAGCAGCGATCGGTAATTGCAGATTTACGGTTGTTACTTACTCAGGTTTATACTAAGCTAACGTACACCTAATTAGATGTTTGGCTATTAAGTAGCTAACACTATTGTTGCTTCCCGTATCCTGCTGAAATTATTAAGATCATCATGACGCACATCTTACTGATTGAAGATGAGGTCAAACTGGCACGATTTATCGAATTGGAATTGAATTATGAAGGCTATCAAGTCAGTATTGCCTACGATGGATTAACTGCACTCACCGCAGCCAGAGAGTTGCATCTGGATTTAGTAATTTTAGACTGGATGTTGCCTGGTTTGTCGGGGTGGGAAATTTGCAGCCGCCTGCGGAATATCGCCCAGAAAGTGCCGATAATTTTATTAACCGTCAAAGATGAAGTAAGCGATCGCATTGCAGGTTTAGACGCTGGTGCTGATGATTACCTCGTTAAACCCTTCAGCGTTGATGAATTATTAGCCAGAGTCAGCACTTGCCTACGAAGAAGCAAGTAGAGTACGCAGATGTTTTAGAATTTGAAGACCTAAGTTTAAATCGTCGCACGCGACAAGTGTACTGAGATCGGCGGTTAATTGAGTTAACTGCTAAGGAATTTGATTTACTAGAATATTTGCTGGCCCATCCGCGACAGATAATTAGCTGCGATCGCATTTTAGAGGAAGTCTGGGGTTATGACTTCATGGGCGATGCCAACATCATTGAACCTTACATTAACTACTTGCGCCTGAAACTTGAAGCCAATAATGAAAAATGTCTCATTCAAACTGCGATCGGTGTTGGCTACACATTGCATGATTGAATTGGAGAGAGACAAGCGAAAGACTTTTCAATAATTCTTCCTTATTCCCTCAGTGCCTATTCCCTAAAAGCAAAAGGCTCAATTATAGCAAACTTTGGCGTTTTTGGCAATCTCTACAAAAACTCATCCAACTTAGAGTTAATTATATTAGGATGCACAAAGCTATCATCCAAAATCCAAAACTCAAAGTGGCATGACCTATCTAGAAACAGCAGCGCAGTTCTATGACGAAGTTGCCCAAACCCCGCAAGTTGGACTTTGTTGTGTACAAAGTACGCCTCTGCAACTACCAGGATTGAAAATTTCTTTGCCAATGCAGGAAATGAATTATGGTTGTGGCACCACTGTTCACCCCACTGAACTAGGAAACCAACCTACTGTGCTGTACGTCGGTGTTGGTGGCGGTTTAGAAGCGTTGCAATTCGCTTATTTTTCCCGTTATGCAAGTGCTGTAATTGCCGTTGAACCGGTTGGGGCTATGCGGGAAGCAGCTGTACGTAATTTGGAAATTGCTGCTCGAGAAAACCCCTGGTTCAACACCAGCTTTGTCGAAATCCGCGAAGGTGATGCTTTTAACTTACCTGTTGCTGATGCTAGCGTCGATATCGTGGCACAAAATTGTCTTTTCAATATCTTTGAACCAGAAGATTTAACTCGTGCTTTAAAAGAAGCATATCGGGTGTTAAAACCAGGTGGACGCTTGCAGATGAGCGATCCAATTGCGACTCGTCCCATCCCAGCACATCTTCAAAAAGATGAGCGGCTGAGAGCCATGTGTTTATCAGGCGCACTCACATATCAAGAGTATACTGAAAAAATTATAAATGCTGGTTTTGGTCAAGTTGAAATTCGTGCCCGTCGTCCTTATCGCCTACTAGATTCCCAGACTTATAATTTAGAAGAAAACCTACTTTTAGAAAGTCTGGATTCAGTCTCATTTAAAGTTGTCATTCCAGAAGATGGTGCTTGCATTTTCACTGGGAAAACAGCAATTTATGTTGGTTCTGAACTTTTCTTTGACGATTTGGCAGGTCATATACTTCAGCTAGGTATTCCGGCTGCGGTGTGTGATAAAACGGCTGCTAACCTTGCTGTTAGTAACCCAACAGAAATAATTGTTACCAATTCAACCTGGCACTATAGCGGTGGTGGCTGCTGTTAATTTATTTAAGAAAGAATTCAGATGTCAGGAGCCAGAATGGGCTAAACCTTAGCTATCTGCTAACAGAATGGTTCTGTGCAACTGGGTGATGAATGCACAATTTCAATATTTTCACTAATTACATTCTGAATTCTAGATTCTGAATTCTGACTTCTTTTTTAGAAACTCCAAAATGTTGTTAATAAGTCTGTTTTTAGCTACGCTTTTTTTAGCATATTCAAATGGAGCAAATGATAATTTTAAAGGTGTAGCGACGCTGTTTGGTAGCCGAACTAGCAGCTATCAAACAGCAATTTTATGGGCAACTTTCACAACTTTTGCTGGTGCAATAACTGCGACTTTTTTGGCAGGAGCGTTAATTAAAAACTTCTCTGGAAAAGGACTATTACCTGATGCGATCGCTAATTCTCCAGAGTTTCATCTTGCAGTCGCGATCGCCACTGGATTGACTGTAATCATTGCTAGCCTCATCGGGTTTCCCATTTCCACAACTCACAGTTTAACAGGTGCGCTGGTTGGCGCTGGATTAGTTGCGATCGGACTACAAGTTAATTTTGCAGCTTTAGGAACTTCCTTTATTTTGCCTTTATTACTCAGTCCGATCGTTGCTATTCCCTTGTCCACAGGAATTTACAGCTTATCGGGCTATATTAATTCAAAATGGCATCTACCAGTCAACCAAAAAATGATTGATGCTTGTCATTTTTTAAGCGCTGGAATTGTCAGTTTTGCTAGAGGATTCAATGCTACTCCTAAGATTGTTTCACTCCTTCTAATTATTGAGTATTTCTCGATTCAGGGAGGAGCGATCTTGATAGCGATCGCAATGGCACTTGGCGGTTTACTCAACTCCCAAAAAGTTGCAATAACCATGAGTGAAAAGATTACTTCAATGAATCATACTCAAGGCTTATCAGCAAATATAGTAACTGGTATTCTGGTCATTGCAGCTACTTGGTTTGGGCTTCCAGTGTCTACCACTCAAGTTTCAGTTGGTTCTATTTTTGGTGTTGGATTAATTAACAAAAAATCTAAATCTAATACTCGTGTTTTTTATCAAATTTTCCTATCGTGGATTTTAACTTTACCAACTGCTGCAATTATTAGTGCAATAACCTATAGATTATTGCAAGGTTAGAAAAATTGAAAATTTTTGTGCAATTTTTTAGGAGTAGTAACTAATGCAAACTCAAGCAAAAATTATACTAGATACAGCAGTCACAGCCTTTAAAAATAAACTCAGTTCACCTTTGACAAAAAAAGGAATCACTGTTTTACAAATTAATCTAGGTAAGCGTTGTAATCTTGCTTGTACACACTGTCATGTAGAAGCCGGGCCAAAACGTACAGAAGAACTTTCTCCTGAAATTTGCGAACAATTGATTTCACTAATCCATAAATTTCCTGAGATTAAAATTGTGGATTTGACTGGTGGCGCACCTGAAATGAATTATGGATTTAAGCCACTGGTAGAAGCAGCAAAAGCAACTGGTAAACAAGTTATTGTCCGGTCTAATTTGGCGATTTATTTTGAAGATGGATTTGGTGATTTACCAGAATACTTTGCCCAACATCAAGTAAGAATTGTGGCTTCTCTACCCTGTTACCTAGCAGATAATGTTGATAAAATGCGAGGTACTGGTGTTTTTGATAGTTCAGTCAAAGCTTTGCAGTGGCTTAACCAAATTGGCTATGGTAAAGACCAAAATTTAATTTTGGACTTGGTTTTTAATCCCCAGTTACCCACCGATGAAAAATTTTCTTTAGCTCCCGAACAGAGCAATCTAGAACGAGATTACAAAATGTTCTTACAAGAACATTTTAATATTGTGTTTAACAACCTCTTTACCTTTACCAATTTACCAGTTGGTAGAACAAAAATGCATTTAGAACGAAGAAAACTGTACGCTAGCTATTTGCAGTTTTTAGAGTCGCATTTTAATCCCAGCACAGTTGAACATTTAATGTGTCGCGATGAACTTTCAATTGACTATCTGGGCAATGTATATGATTGTGACTTTAACCAAATGATGAATTTGCCTGCAAAAACTCGTAATGGTGAAACTTTGACAGTTGGCAAATTGTTAGAAGCTGGCAATTTAGACTTAATTAATGAGGTACAAACTGCTGCTTATTGCTATGGTTGTACTGCTGGGTGTGGTTCGAGTTGTGGTGGTGCTTTGCTCTAATGTCTTTTATCGATGAAATTAATCCTGTCAATGCTTTGATTGTGGGAGCCAGCCAAGGTATTGGTTTAGGTTTTGTGAAAAAATTGCTACCCGATCGCACAATAGCTAAAATTTATGCAACTTCTCGTCAACCGAAATCGGCCTCAGAGTTAATAGCTCTTGCAAACGAATATCCTGAGCGATTAATTTGTTTGGAGATGGATATTACTGATGAGTTACAGATTATTGAAGCTGTTCAAAAAATACATAATCAAGTTAATAAACTGCATTTGGTAGTCAACTGTGTAGGACTATTACATGAAGATACTTTGCAACCTGAAAAAAACTTAAAACAGATCAATTCAGAAAATTTGCTGCGCTACTTTCAGATAAATAGTATTGGTGCTGTCTTAATGGCTAAACATTTATTGCCTCTGTTTCGTCATGGAGAACGCAGCGTGTTCGCCACTATTTCTGCGAAATTGGGCAGTATTGGCGATAATCAACTTGGTGGATGGTATGGCTATCGGGCTTCTAAAGCAGCACTCAATATGTTGATGCGAACTGCGGCAATTGAGTATAAAAGAAGTTGTCCGAAAGCATTAATAATAACATTACATCCTGGTACAACTGATACCCGCCTTTCTCGTCCTTTCCAAAGAAATGTCCCTGCGGAAAAATTATTTTCAGTAGAACGTACTGTTACCCAATTATTGGCTGTCATCGAACAGCTTCAAGACGGCGATAGTGGACAGTTTTTCTCATGGGATGGGAGCAGATTGCCTTGGTAACTGCGTTACGCTGATGCTAATGAAACCTACGTTATTTGTAACCTCAGCCTATGAAGTTTTTTGTGCCAGCAGCCAAAGATGATATCAAAGCAGAGCAGGTGTATAGTGCTCTTGCTCAGTCTCTTAAAGCACCAATAACCGAAAAGCGTATTTGGAAGTTACAGTGGCGCGATCGCGAAATTGATATGGAATGCGAGGTAGGGAAAGCTTTACCATCCTCTTACCAAAGTGGGAAAGAGCTAGTTTTGGCAATCTTTGAGTGTGAAAACCTTTATAAGATTTGTACTCTTACCCGTGGATGAGTAAAGGGAGAACCTATTTTGGTTGAAAAAAACTCTCAGTCCTCAGCAATATATTTTTCGGATAATGTACATAATTGACTCTGCATTTGAAGGTGCGATCGCCTTTTTCTTAAAATTAAGGCTCCTATTTGATTTTTGAACAACTAAACTGCTTAGAAGCTTGTTATACAAAAATTTGCTTATCAGTATAATTAGCAATATTCAAGTAGGATTCCTATAGGATAAAAACATTAAACTAATTACCCTAAAAAATACATGAATGAAGATTTAAAAAAGAAGATAATTAAAGACTTAGAAAAATCTGGTTTTGGAGCAGAAATGCTTGTTATAAAGACATTTCATTCACTTTGATGGCAAGCAGAAGCAGGCCAAGGCTATTTTGACAAAGATGAAAATAAAAGTAGAGAAATTGATATTTATGCTTACTATTCAGCACATTTAGAAGTTAACAATAAGTTCTGTGTTTCAAATTTCTTCCATATATGTGCTGAAGTTAAAAAATCAGAACAGCCTTGGGTTGTTTTTCGTACTTATCCGGATCGGTATTTTCAATCTTGTGCTTGGAATAATCTAATTGATTGTATTAATCTTCCTACTGATGGATTCAACCTTGTTGAATATATTACAAAGCATTCTTTATTAACTATTAAGGGCTGGGAAGGCTCAGGAATACACCAGGCCTTTAAAGATCCTAATACTCCTTCTCGCTGGTATCCAGCATTTATAACGGCATGTAAAGCTTGTGAAGACTATTATGAACGCAATAAATCGGATGGCAATAAAACGACTTCTAATATCTTAGAAGAACCAACTGAGTGGAATTTTTTTCAACCTCTTGTTATTTTAGATGGCATACTAGTTACGGCTGAACTAACTGATTCTGGAGAGATACATATTGAAGAAGTAGACTCCGCTCCTTTCCGATTTGAATACAAGACAAAAAACTATATAAGAGGAAATTACAGAGTTGATTTAGTTACAATATCAGGTCTTAAAAACTATATTAAAACCATTATGCATCGTCAAAATAATATAAACATTGGTATCAGAAATTATGCTCCTTATGCATTTAAAAAATAATCACGATGCAAGAATTCTATCATCAAGAAATCGAGAGGCGATGTCTACGACGGGCTACGCTTACGCATTAGTTGATAATACAGTGATCGAGCCTCAGTACTGAAAGCTAAGAACTGGGAAACTCTAACTCAGCGCTTCCTCGTGCTAACTGCGTCACCTCAGATGGTAGATGTTGCTCTAACCAATCTTCCAAATCAGCCATTACCTCTTGATAATTGAGGTCACGCTGAATTTCGTGATAGGCTTCTGGATACTCAATTCTCAGCTTATCTGTATACTTTACCCGTTGATAAAAGATGTCGCTTCCCACAGGTAAAGCCACTCGGTCTGCACCACCGTGGAGAATCAACAATGGTAATTGCCAATCACCTGCGTGAGCATTAATCCAATCAACTGTTGCAAAAAATTCTGTAGCTAGACGGGCAGTACCAAGGGTATGTCGCATTGTATCCTGAGCGATCGCGGCTACAACCTGCGGATCTCGTGAAGCAGTACTGATGTCAATACCTGTATTCAGTGTAAAACGCGGCCACACCCGTGAAAGCATTTTTCCTAAAAGTACCCGAATCGGTGAAACTCCAACTTTCCCCAAGGTTGGCGCAAGAGCGATCGCACCCTGCAATAATGATGCTTGTTGGGGATAGCGCAGAATGTAATCTAAGACAATCACCGCGCCTAAACTGTGACCCAAGAGAAAAACTGGATATCCAGGATTTTGAGTCTGAATTAATTGTAAAAAGGCTCCCAAGTCTTCACGAAACTCGCTCCAAGCGTTGATATAGCCTTGCTGACCCGGTGAGCGTCCATGACCGCGCAAATCTAAGGCGTAGATAGCGTATTGCTTGGGTATCAAATGCTCAATTACATTACTGTAGCGATCGCTGTGCGCTCCAAGTCCATGCACAATGGCTAATATTGCCCGGACTTTACCCTCTGGATGCCAGCTTTGGTAATACAGTTCAAGTCCTCCAACACCTGTAAATCTGCCTTCTTTACGAGAAGCTAGGCGATCGCTATGGTCAATCATACGGTTAATTTTTTACGTATTCTCCCAACAAGCTACTAAAAAGTCAACATTTATAGTAATTACAGTTAATTGAGTTACCCTCATCTATTTAAAGTATCTTGAAAATAATTCCCCAACTTCTAACCGTGGGTTGGTTAATGATCTCTAAACCAGAGTCAGGAGTAAGTGTGATGTTTCAAGCCTTACCAAAAACGATCGCTTTTGAAGAATTCCTCAATTGGAAGCCAGACAGCGGATGTTATGAACTACACGATGGGGTAATTGTTGAAATGCAGCCAGTAGGAGATCATGAAGAGATTAATGGTTTTTTAGCGGGTGAAATCACTTTAGAGTTCAAACGATTAAAACTTCCATACCTCATACCCAAGCAAGCGCTGGTTAAGGTTCCTGACAAAGAATCAGGTTATTCGCCTGATGTGATAGCGATCAATCAAAAGAATCTTTCAGCAGAACCGATGTGGAAAAAGTCTTCAACGGTTACTCAAGCTGCGTCGGTTCCACTAGTTATTGAAGTCGTCAGTACTAATTGGAGGGATGACTATGCATCCAAGCTGGTTGACTACGAAACTTTTGGTGTTCCTGAATACTGGATTGTTGATTATTTAGCTTTGGGCGGTAGAAGGTATATAGGTAATCCCAAACAACCGACTATTTCGGTTTATTATTTGGTGGATGGTGAGTATCAAGTTAACCTGTTTCGGGGTAATGACCGGATTGTATCGCCCACTTTCCCAGAATTGAATTTGACCGCCGAACAGATTTTTCAAGCTGGGCGTTCAGAAAATCAATTATGAGCGCAGTGCTGATACTCCCATAGGGCCACGAGTCACACCCAGCTGATTTTGTAACTTCAACTCGCGCCAGAGTTGGGAACCTGTAATCTCACCTTGCAATAATTGACTATAAAAATGTATTGTTTTACTCACTTGTTCTGGTGTTTCATTCACAAATTCGATGCGAAACTGACGTAATCCCAGTTCTATGAGGCGCTGTACGTACTCGGCCCCCGTTTGAGCAGTGCCGTTAAATACAGTATTTCGGCAACCTACATCTGCTTTAATAACGTGTTCGCTACCTACACGGTCTTTTAATTTCACTTCCTGTTTTTCACAAGGTCGTCCACAGTTAGTATAGTCTGTACCCGTTGAGAGAAAGGCGCAAAAAACACAATGCTCCATGTGAAACATCGGTATATGCTGATGGATTGTTACCTCAAACCACTGGGGTGGACAACTAGTGAGCAGGTCTTGTAGTTGGGTAATATTCAGGTCATAAGATGCCGTCAGCCGTTCTAAACCAAAGTGTTGCTGAAAGTAGTCTGCTGTTAAGGGATTAGCAACGTTGAGCGAAAAATCTCCGATACAACGGTCTGCTGCAAAGAATTGCAATTGGTCATAATTTCGTATCAGATAGCCATCCGCTTCCGAGGCGCGTACTTGCTGCAAAATCCAATTTTCTCCCGGTTTGGTAATTCGGGGTGGTGCAACCCAAATTGTGGGGAGTTGGGAATTAGGAGTTAGGAGTGCTGAGTTATCAGTTAAAAGTGAAGAATTTTCTGCTTTGTTTTTTTGCTGTTGCTGGCGCACTATTTGCACCGCTTCTTGGTAGGCACGGGGGTCTTCAAATTCACAATACAGTGTTTCAATACCAGCTTTGAGGGCGGCTTGGAGTTGCTTGAGATTTCGTACTAGGACGATGAGTGAAGGAAATGTAGCTTTAGCTTCCCGCAGGGTGGGAGATGAGGGGAGTAAGTTTTGGAAAGAGACATCAGAAGCTAATTGCCAGCGTTTGGGTTGACTTCGCAATTCTTCCAACTGTGCTACGATTTCCCGCCGCATCCGGTTCAACTCACTTACGGGTAGCATAATAGCGCCGCTGAGGTGGTTGGTTAGTGTTCCTAAACAGAAAGGGGTGTTACCGAGACGACCGAATTGTTCTTTTAAACGGTCTGTATCTAGTGGTTTGGTGTGCGCTTCAACTAGAGAGGTTGCAGATTCTACCTGTACAATATTACCGAGTTTATCGCGGGCGATCGCAATCAACGCCTGACCAACTTCTCCATAAACCTCTACATCAATCGGACGTTGAAATTGAGGATTCTCGCCAGCAAAACTCTGCCGCAATTGCTTATCGAGTTCTGGATCGCTGGTTTTCCAAATGCGATCGCCTATATGCACTCGGCGCAGGTTCAAGTCATTTCGCCCAAATGTCAGCATGGTTTCTTTACCTTTGGATACCACAGCATAAACCCGGCCGCCTTCTTCCTTCGCCTCTGGATGACCGCAGTCAAACACAATTCCATCTCCCGGTTTTACAGGCGCTTCCAGTTTGACTGTTACCTGTTCGTTGTGAATGCGGCTGACTTCACCTAAATAAACCCCACGTTTTTTGCCAAAGCGGGCGTGAACTAATTCCTGATTATTAATCCCGCCAAACCAGCCCGTGTAGAGTCCGCGAGAAAATGCCATTTCTAGGTTGTAATGTTCTTGGTCTGATTGACCTCTCTCCCAGTCTCTCTCTGTTGGCGTAAGCCTGCCGTTAGGCATAGCAAAGATGGGAGCTTTTATTCCCCCTTCCCTAGTAGGGAAGGGGGTTAGGGGGTTAGGTCTTTCCAATTCTGTCATTACACTATCCAAAGCTTGCCGATAAACACGGGTGACATTAGCAACATACTCTGGAGCTTTTAGACGACCTTCAATTTTGAGACAGGTTACTCCTGATTTCACTAAATCTGGCAGAACATCTAATCCTGCTAGGTCTTGAGGACTGAGTAAATATTTGCGCTCTTTTAAATTTACAACTTTACCATCGGCGATTAAATCGTAGGGCATCCGACAAGCTTGGGCACATTCACCTCGGTTAGCAGAACGTCCACCTAAAGCCTCGCTAGTCAAACACTGACCGGAATACGCTACGCACAAAGCACCGTGAACAAAAACTTCCAAGGGCAGCGAAGTTTCTTGTTGGGCAATCTGCTGCTGAATTTTATTGATTTCTTTGAGAGAACATTCACGCGCCAGCACCACCAATTGACAGCCAAGAGATTTGGCAAATTCCACCCCAGCCGCACTGGTGATGGTCATTTGCGTGGAAGCATGGATGGGAAAATCGGGCGAAAGTTGACGGATGAGACGGCATATACCAATATCTTGAACGATCGCTGCATCCACACCAGCTGCAATAATTGTGCGGAGATATTGCTGTGCTTCTGCTAGTTCTTTGGGAAATATGAGTGTGTTGACAGTGACATAACCCTTTACGCCCCGACGGTGCAGGAATGTCATCAATTGGGGTAAGTCCGCCTCAGTAAAATTTTCTGCCCGCATTCTGGCGTTAAACCGATCCAAACCGAAGTAAATTGCATCTGCCCCATTTTCCACAGCAGCTTTAGCACACTCCCAATTACCTGCTGGCGCAAGTAGTTCAGGACGTTGAAGGGAAAGTTGCAAAGGGGAGATATCGCTTTTCATTAGATTTAGGGAGGTTTAACTAGCACCATAGTGATTTTATCGAAGTTATTGGGGGATGGAGCGATCGCTCTTTCATCTGCGGTTCATTCAATCTTCTGGAGGATGCCAACCCGCAAGTACCCAATAACTATGAACTTCTAGTGCATCTGCATCATCACTCAAATGTAGAACTGCAACAGTTGCTCTACCAGTCGGCGTTTTGCCAACAATACGTACACCATCTTCACTCCAGCCAAAATGCTCAAACCAGACTTGAGTACGAGGGTTAAATAGCTTTACCGTTTCGCTCGTCTCTGGATCAAACCCTGTAGTTTTATCACTTTTGTAGCGATTACATAGGGGACAAGCTAACCACAAGTTTGATTCATCATTGCTACCATTTTTAGATATGGGAATAATATGTTCGATTTTCAAACGTGCCATTACTAAACGCTGAGGACTCAAACAATAACCACATCGGTTTCTAGCAGCACTGCGGACACGACGTTCTATTTCTACAGAAATGTAAAAGCGGGCCATTGCTGTTAATTTAGGGCGGGTTTCAAACCGCGTTCAACAGCTACTTTTAAAGCTCTTGCTTTACTTACTAAGCCATGTCGATAGACCTGCAGAAGTTCATCTAGTTGACGAACTTCTGCATCTTTCAACTGTCCCTCTCGATGACGCGCTTGCAAGTCACTGAAAACCTCTTGCTGCTCAGTTTCCATCTGCATATCGCACATAGCCAAAATCCGATCGTCCGGTAGAGACTCCAGAGGTAGTTCGGTAATGGCGCGGTCAATCCATTCTAGTAATACATCTTCAAGTCGCCGATGTGTAAAAGCAGCGATTTCCTTTGCTTTTTGTGCCAGTGTTTCAGGGAGTTGAAGGGTGACAATTTCAGCCATTTTCTACCTGCTTGCTTTTACTTATGATTGTATCTGCGATCGCTCTGCATCTTCTGGTTAAAAAAGAGCGATCGTTTTTCTTTATTAGCGTGGACGGTTCGTTAAAAAGAGCGATCGCCTAAATATAGCAGTAGCTTAAGATTAAATAGTTCAGTATATTATGAATCTCGGTACACTAATTAAACTCGATGATTAGCTGATCCCACTGACTTCATAATGCCATCTTCTAATTGATGAATTGACATCATAATACCATTTGCAGGGTTATCAAGTAGTGAATTCTTGACTTCATCCAAATAGTCGTAAATTGCTACTCGCAAAATTGGTCTATTTACGCTTACCGTGTGGTTGTAATCCCACAAATCCCAGATAATTATACCTATGCCAATAATTGGATCTAAAAGTTCTGCGCCTCTCTTTCCAGCAATCGCACCACCAGTTTTTGCAGCCATTTTTGCACCAGCTTTACCTGCAAATTTAATAGCAAGCGTACTTCCAATCTTTACCGCGCCAGGAAGTGCAGCTTTAACAAATAAGTAACTACCCCCACCTACTAATGCTTTCAATGATAGGTTAGAAGTAACTCCTTCATTATCATTGATTGTAATAGCAATATCATTAAGATAACGCTGCCACTCTCCTTGAGGTACATTGTAATTGCCTTGAATGCTAGAAATATTTTTTTCTAATTGAGAGATATACAGATTTACTGTATCGGTTGTTATTCTTTCAAGTTCAAATTGAGCAATTTTAGGTCTGAGAACACGCTTGGCAAATTCTAGTTGAAAATCCTCAGTCATTTTCTGTCACAATTTCTCTATCCCTTGGCAAATTGCATTATCCATATCCTCCATTTTGGGTTTACCTTGATATTTTAAGCAATCTGCTACATCATCTAATTTAGTTTCTGGAAAAAGTTTCTTAGGCTTTAAAATAATTCCATCACCTATATCAATAATAATAAAATTTTACTCGTTTTGTAGTCATGATTGCATTTTAAATTACTTTAATTCATAGATTCAAATTCAACAAGAAGCCAATTTATTCCATCCATTATTATTGGAAATTTTTCTTCAGGTATATTTAATTCATGAAAACATTTATCTCTATATTTTTCTTTTTTGGTAAAGTTAGTGATGGCTTTAACTAATGGCTTTCTTACTTCGTAGCTTTCTTCGGCTTTAGCAATTGCACGTGCGGGGATTTCGTTATTTACACGCAATATTGCTAAGTCAATCAAATCTCTAGATTGTGTACTCGAATCATTCCATCGGTCAGCATTAGCCATTAGTTTTGATGTAAATCTATCGCTTATACTCAGACAAGGTATTTTTGTCCATTCTGGATAAACAGGAGGGTCTAAAGTAAAAATCCCATTGGCTACAATTTCTATTTTAATAGTTGTTTCATTGACTACAACAAGGAAACGAATACCATATTGATTTATTGTACTGTCGCCTAATTCGATATCTGTTGTACTTTGAAATAATGCCACAATTCCTTCATCGTAAATCAAATTTCTTAAATATCTGTAATTTTCCGCTCCATAAGGGAAGAGGAAATCAATATCTTTACTAAGCCTGTATTCATCATATTCTAAAGCCAAGAGTGTACCACCACCAAAGTATGCATAAGCTTTTTTGAAAACTTCTGGATTGAAAGCATTAAGGATTTTAAGTATATTATTATGATGATCGAGATGAAACATTTCAAAATCCGGTAGTATCCAGGAGTTATATTTTTTTGCTAAATAATGAACAAAATCTTTTTCTTCTTGTTTTAAATTATTGAAGGTAGTTTGATGATGCCAATTGCGTTGATACAATTGAACAATTTCTTTCTCACTCATTTGATATACATTTTTTAGCTGCCAACCAATAGACTCTAGAAATGGTAGCTTTTGTAGATTGAGCTTAAGCATAATTAACTCTAATGGTTGAATTTTCTCCAATTTATGATTTAGCGATATCCACCTGATTGGAACTATTGTTAGACGATTTTCCTTTGCGCCTTTGTGAGACAAAAAAGGCGAACTTTTTGGGTTCGCCTTAATTATATGCTGTTGCTCAATCAAAACCCAAATTTAAATCTTCGCTTCTTCTCTCACCAACTTATCCCAACCCAAATCTTTCAAATTATTATTCCGACGCAACGGACGAGTCACCAACTCTAATATGTCACGCGCATTTGTAAAGCCGTGAATTTGAGCAAAAGTGAACTCCACAGACCACTTAGTATTAATACCGCGTGCTTCCAACGGATTCGCGTGAGCCATACCAGTAATTACCAAATCTGGTTTCAACTCATAAATCCGTTGAAGTTGATTGTAATTATCCGGCTTCTCTACAATCCTTGGCAGAGGTGAATTCATTTCCTGGCAAGTTTTCTCCAGCAATGCCAACTCAGCAGCTTGATAGCGCTTATCCATGTAGGGAATGCCGATTTCGTGAACTGTCATCCCACAACGGATTAAGAATCTTGCTTGGGAGATTTCCAGCAAGTTATCACCCATAAAGAATACAGACTTACCGCGAATCAGTTTTACGTAATCTTCCAAGCCTGCCCAAATTTGTGCTTCCCGTTCATCCAAACCCTTGGGAGTAATACCGAACACCGAGCAGATTTTCTCAATCCAAGCGCGAGTGCCATCGGGGCCAATGGGGAAGGGTGCGCCAATGAGTTTACACTTGCGGCGGCGCATCAACGTAGTAGCTGTGCGGCTGAGGAAGGGGTTGACACCAGCGACATAATACCCTTCTTCCAGTACTGGCAATTCTGTGAAGCGCTTCGCGGGTAGCCAGCCGGAAACTTTGATACCTTGTTTCTTCAGTTCCAAGGTTAACTGAGTAACTACGGGGTCGGGCAGGGAGCCAAAAAGAACTAAGGGTGGATGATCTACGTACTCAGATTCATCTTGGGCGACATCTTCTTTCTTTTTACCGAAGTTGAGCAATTTTGCGATCGCATTGCGTTCACTTTTCTCTGTTTCCGCCACAGGAGCCTTATCAGGGCAACGGTTAGCCATTGCGGCTAATACCGTGTCTTCCCCTTGGGTAAAGGCGTAATCTAGACCATTTGCCCGCGCTACAACGATGGGAATCCCGATTTCAGATTCTAGCTTCGGTGCCAAGCCTTCCAAATCGGTTTTGATAATTTCGGTAGTGCAAGTGCCAATCCAGACAATTACACTAGGATTGCGATCGCGTTTAATTTGCAAGCACAACCGCTTTAACTCTTCATAATCATTCAGCTGTGCCGAAATATCGCCCTCTTCCAACTCTGCCATTGCATAGCGGGGTTCAGCAAAAATCATCACCCCCATCGCGTTTTGCAGGAAGTAGCCACAAGTTTTTGTCCCAATCACCAAAAAGAAGCTATCTTCAATTTTTTGGTATAACCACGCCACACAGCTAATTGGGCAAAAGGTATGGTAATTCCCGGTTTCACATTCAAAGTTTAAAGCTTCTGGTTGTTGAGCGACAGTCATTTTGGTTTTTTCTCCCCTTGATATTTAATGGCAGATCGACCAATTTTAGATTTTAGATTGATAATTTTGGATTGAAGGCTGGGACAACAAAAGTATCCTCTGTCTAACGACAATTTCCCTAATTCCTCATCCAAAACCGTTCGACTGAGCGTAGCCGAAGTCCCAAATCTAAAACTTAAAATTGCGAAGAACGGCAATAATTAAGCGTTGGGGAAGAGGCGGGCAATTTCTGATTCATCAAAAACGCCTGCTGGCAGTTCTTCCCCCAAAAAATCGTTATTTTCTTCAGCCTTTTGTAAAGCTGTTTCATCACCCCAGACATCTGATAACACGTCTTTAAACGCATTCTCATCTAGTGGACTATCTCCAAGCGCCTCGTCTTCGTCTTCATCGAGCTTTACTTCCGTTGCAGCTGTTGTATCGAAGGCAATTTCCCCAAACTCATCTGCTTCTAAACTAGAGCTTTGGAGAGACTCATCTTTTGAGTTGTGTCCGTTGGTTAAGGAAATATCGCCAAAGCCATTTTCCGTTTCTTCCAACTCGCTGATTCCCAGGCTTTCATCCTCAGAATCCACAATTGTGAACTCTTCAACTACCGCCACCGCCACAAAGCCATTGGTATGAGCGTGTGTCAATGTTTCATCTTCAGGCTTTTCATCAATGACAGATGCTGCTTCTTCTACGTATTTTTCTGCATCTGGGTTGACGACGAAGCGATTACCGAGAGCTAAATCTGGGTCAAAATGCAAATCCAGCACTTCAATCAGGGTATCGGCGTCAGGATTGAGTTTGGCAAAGGGCAACATTAACTGCGCTAGTTTTGGCTCTAGGGCGTTAAGAACTCCCAGGATGAGGTAGGAAGGTGGTCGCTTCCCGCCATCAGGGGTGTACACTGATTCCACTTCCATGTGCAGGGTAATCCAGTCTCGATTATTCTGGAAAAATTGCAACCACTTTTGCTTTATTGAATCCGTAAAACTGTGAAAGAAAGCCATATTATTGTCCCCCATCCTGAGAACTTGGTGATTTATACAATC
This sequence comes from Nostoc sp. DedQUE07, assembly GCF_034530975.2. Classification (NCBI taxonomy): domain Bacteria; kingdom Bacillati; phylum Cyanobacteriota; class Cyanophyceae; order Nostocales; family Nostocaceae; genus Nostoc; species Nostoc sp. DedQUE07. The sequence goes on from NZ_JAVRCC020000091.1 coordinate 17,170, forward strand.
ATCAAGTCTAGTTCCTCTTCTGAATTAGGAACCTGGGGTTTACCCGGATTTAGATAAAAATCGGATAACAAAGAGAACAACTCACGATCTGGTGAGTCATTTGGCACAACACCTTCGGGACGTGCCAGAATTTGGTCAGCGATGTTGAGATAGTAGTCGCAAACGTAGTCTAGGGAAGGATCTTGCTCTGCCATTTCAAACAAAGTCTTCCCTTTCACACGGGAAACGCGGATATCTTCGATTAAAGGTAAAACTTCTAGAACTGGCATGGGCACTGCTTCTATATATTTTTCAATCAAGTCGCGCTTGGAGGTGCGATTGCCAATTAACCCAGCTAAACGCAGTGGGTGAGTTCTTGCTTTTTCGCGGACTGAAGCAGCGATCCGATTGGCAGCAAATAAAGCATCAAAGCCGTTGTCTGTAACAATCAGGCAGTAATCTGCATAGTTGAGTGGTGCTGCAAAACCACCACAAACTACGTCACCCAGAACGTCAAAGAGAATTACATCGTACTCATCAAAGGCGTTGAGTTCTTTAAGTAATTTTACGGTTTCACCGACTACGTAGCCGCCACATCCAGCACCCGCAGGTGGGCCGCCAGCTTCTACGCAATCAACGCCGCCGTAGCCTTTATAAATTACATCTTCCGGCCAGACATCTTCGTAGTGATAGTCTTTTTCTTGGAGAGTGTCGATAATTGTCGGAATCAAAAACCCAGTCAGGGTGAAGGTGCTGTCATGTTTTGGGTCGCAACCAATTTGCAGCACTTTCTTGCCACGTTTAGCTAGGGCGACGGATATATTACAGCTAGTTGTGGATTTACCGATACCACCTTTTCCGTAGACTGCTAGTTTCACTGTTGTTTCCCTCTTATAGCTTCTTGTCAAACTTGTGGCTCAAACATTTGCCTTCACCTTTCCTGAGATGGCGATGCGTGAGGTCTGTTGATGTCATTATTGGGCAAATTACTTAGAAAAGAAAGTGGCTCCTAATCTGTAAAACAGTCTTAGACGATGAATTCAAGCTTAATTAAATTTATTTAGGTTTTTATGAATTTTAAAGACCTTAAAAGATTTAAAAATAGACAATAAAAAGTTTTTATTATCTATTTTTATAAAAAGAGTTACAAAAAGCAAAAAACTGAAATCGTTTTTTTTGAATGCTTTTCATAGAATTAGCTAATGTTTTTAGAACCTGTTTTCAAGGCATTGGGGCGCAGGGTTAGGGCAAACAGAGGTATATGCAGCCTGATGCTGGAAATACTACTGCAATTTGCGTTAGCGTAGCTCACCAAAGGTATCGCAGATAATCTGGCAGTTTTCAATCGGTAGAGCAAACCATTTAATTGCTGCTTGAGAGTGAGTTAGTGTGATTTTGTAAAATATTATTAATTTGCAAGATATCGTGTTTCTGGGTTGAGTCCTATGACAGACTTAACCCCCCTTCCCTACTAGTGTTGGGTAGTAAGATTCAAAGCCTCTTTCCTAAAAGAGAGAGCAATGGAAGTGAGGTTAAAATCTTTTGGCTGTGCGGCTTAAGGCAATTAGGACACCTCAGTTTTAATTTCCTGGATTTCCTGCAATGTTTGCCAACCAGCTTGCCACTGGGAGTTATCTTGTAATAATTTGGCATTTATCCAAAAACGGACTTTAGGATCGCAAGCTGCAACCATTTCCGCGTAAACCCACTTCCCCTGATTTTTCCGATTGACAACTTGGAAATGCCGCCAGCCATCAACTTTTTGCTGTGCTGTCCACTTAGAACCAACTAGGTAAGGAAATTTTTGTTTTTTAGTCATTTGTCATTTGTCATTTGTCATTCGTCATTCGTCATTTGTCATTGGGAAAACACTTTCTTTATTCCCCATTCCCCATTCCCAAATTAAGATGTCACCAAATCACCGTTACGGGTAAACTTCTGGCAATCCAACTCATTATCTTGCTGAACGCATAGCGAAAACCATCTGATATGGCTCCAACAGGTGTTGATGTTGTTGGTAATTTTGCGCTTTTTCTTAGAAAGGCGTTGTCTTACGACTTCATTAGGACAAAGAATTTCTAACGTACCCGTACCATCTTCGTCATTGACGATGCGAAATAGACAGTCTTGCAACATCGCACGGCTGCTACTGTCGAAGAACCGCTTAAATCGCTGGGTTGAGTCGATGAGGGATATTATTCCCCGCACCTCTCAGTTAGATCCGTGCG
>NZ_JAVRCC020000092.1:0-18788 GCF_034530975.2 Nostoc sp. DedQUE07
TGGTGATCCATTCGCAGAATCGATCCCATACATTGGCGCTTTGGCGCTGTTGTAAGGTTGTTGTCATTGTTTTATAAGTGCGATTTAATTCATGTATGAATCAGACGTGTTTGTTTTCGCCTGTGAAACTACTTTACACTGCTTTACAAAATTTAATCAAGTTTTATTACTACAGTAAAACTGATACGAGTTATCAGGTTTGCTTATTTAAAATCAAACAACGAGGCAAGAATACGCCAAAGCGATCTTTATATATAGCGGAATGGCACGCTTGTAAAGCCCAAAGACTTATTGTATCCTCGTTCCCAGCCTCCAGGCTGGGAATGAGTTTTGAGAGGCTCTGCCTCTTGTCAAGCTATGGAGGCGGAGCCTTCGAGGTTTCCCAGCTTGGAGGCTCTTAACCAGTTAGGGCAAGGGCTGTATCTTAACCAGCGTGCCATTCGCAAGTCTGACTTTTCACGTTATGTGGAAAAGCCAACGATTGACCTAACCCCCTAACCCCCTTCCCTATGAGGGAAGGGGGAAAATTCAAAGTCTCTTTCCTGAAGGAAGAGAGAAATAGAAGAGAGGTTTTCCAGATACCGTGAAAAGTCAGATTCGCAAGTAACCCTCTGTTCGCATAGCCTTTCGTAAAAAAGGGAACAAGAAATTCTGATGGTCAGAAGCCACTTCGATTTGTAAAGACTGGCTCCTTTATTACACCAATGAAAAACGACTACAAGTATTATTTGCTTACTTCTTTGGGAATAATAAGTTTGTATATTACCGCTATTCTAAAAAATTAACCCTCAGCTTACCACTGAGGGCTTTTTTTGTTTGGCAAAATGGCATATCTGTAAATTACAGGGTTGCTATGGTATTTGAGTAGGATACATTCCATGCGAAAGTACTGACTTGCATTACCCCTGGTAATTAGCCAGGGGTTTTTATTTTAACTGAGAGCGATCGCTCTTAGATATTCTGCTGAAAAATTTATTTTTAACGATTTTGAGTAAATAATTTTAGCATTCTCTGCTTTTGGGAATTAATTAGCGATCGCGATTTTTATTCAGCCAGAAAATTGACAATAAATATAAGCTTATATTAAGTGGAAAAATCAAGTACAACGAATTAACGATGACAGACGCTAAAAATGTAATCGATGGAAACCTAGAGGTTTGCTGTACTTCTCCCGTGACTGGGTTTTACCGCGACGGCTTTTGTCGGACAGGTGGTCAAGATTTCGGCTCCCATGTCATATGTGCCCAAGTAACATCAGAATTCCTGGAGTTTACCAAATCACAAGGGAACGACCTCAGCACACCTGTTCCTGATTTTAATTTTCCTGGATTGAAACCTGGCGATCGCTGGTGTTTGTGTGCTTCTCGCTGGCAAGAAGCTCTAGAAGCTGGTGTTGCTCCACCCGTAATACTTTCAGCAACCCATGCTAGAGCTTTGGAAGTAGTTTCTCTAGACGAACTGAAAAAACATGCTCTAAGTTCGTCTTGATTGGGGATTGGGGATTGGGGATTGGGGATTGGGCATTAGGGATTGGGCATTGGGCATTGGGCATTGGGAAAGAGGAGGCAGGAGGCAGAAGTTCTACAATGTTTGAATTTTGAATTTTGAATGCGTGAATTTTGAATTGATTTCTCCCCTGCCTCCCCTGCTTCCCCTCCCCAATTCCAAATCAACTCACTGGAACTTCCAAAGGCAGTTGTAATATATTGGCAACCGCAGAAATCAACTTATTGGGGTCAATTGGCTTAGATAAATGCTGCTGAAACCCAGCTTTTAGGGCTTTCAAGCGGTCTTCCTCTCGCGTGTATGCTGTTAAAGCGATCGCGGGGATGCGTCCACCTTTTTCTGGTTCTAAAGAGCGCAGTTTCCTAATCAGTGTATAACCATCTTGCTCTGACATACCGATGTCGCTAATCAGGATATCTGGTTTTGCTTGTTCAACTACTACTAGGGCTTCATCAACTGATGCTACCGCACTGGCAAAAGCCCCATACTCCTCAAACATAAAACTGAGAAAGTTACGGGTATCTGCTTCATCATCTACAACTAAAACTTTTAATCCAGCAAGGGGCGTCGATGCCACAGGGGAAGAAATTTCTCCTGTAGCTTCTCTACTCACCCTACTACCCTTATTATCTTGTAGAAGTGGTAGTCTTACAGTAAAGGTTGCTCCTTGTCCAGTACCTAAACTTTCGGCAAAGATCGCACCTTTGTGCAGTTCCACTAGATGACGGACGATCGCTAATCCTAGTCCTAATCCATTGTGCGATCGCGTTGTGGTACTGTCTGCTTGGCGAAAACGCTCAAATACTTTGGGTAAAAACTCGGAACTGATACCAACGCCCGTATCGATAACTTCAATTTGGGCGTACTGAGATTTTGGATTTTGGATTTTGGATTTTAGATTATTGCTTTCATCAGTATTTGCAGAGTCTAAATTTTCACTCTCAGATTCAAATCTCAAATTGTTCGACTGGCTTGTACTGATGGTTGTGGAAGTAGCGCCCACACCAAAGTCTGAAATCGAAAATCCAAAATGCTTTGATAGCCTAACCTCTACCCTGCCACCTTTAGGGGTAAATTTTATTGCATTAGTTAGTAGGTTCCAGACAATTTGCTGTAAACGGGCTGGATCGCCATAGACTGATCCTATGGAAGTATCCAGCAGAGTATTTAATTGAATCTCTTTTGGCTCTGCTAGGGGACGCACTGCCTCTAAAGCTGCTTCCATCACCGAGATTAGATTCACTGCCGATACGTTTAACCGCAACTGACCGCGGATAATCCGGGATACATCCAAAATATCCTCAATTAGTTGCATCTGAGATATGGCGTTACGTTCGATCGCCTCCAAGGCGCGAGAAGTGGCTTTTTCGTCAAGTTTCTTGGTGCGGAGGATTTTTGACCAGCCCAGCATTGAGGTTAGAGGCGTGCGGAGTTCGTGGGAGAGAACAGCTAGAAACTCATCTTTCATCCGATTTGCAGCTTCTGCTTCTTGTCTTGCCGTTTGTTCGCGAATCACTTGAGCGCGGACTTCTTCTGCTTGCTTGCGTTCGGTAATATCTTCAAGAGTGCCTACATAACCCAATAAGTCTCCTTGACTGGAAAGCATCGGTGATGAGCGAACTTGAACCCAACGAATATTACCATGAGCAGCCTGAAAGCGAAATTCTTCTGAGTATTCCCGACCTTCACAAATGTAAGCAGACCAACTAGCGATCGCTCGTTCTTTATCTTCTGGATGAACAGATTCCAGCCATCTCTTCTCTAAACTCTCTGCGGCTTTCAAGCCACAAATTATCTGATATCGGGGATTAGTATATTTACACTCACCTTCGGTATCAGTTTCAAAAATGCCAACGGGTGAGCAGGTACTTAGCGATCGGAATCTTTCTTCACTTTGCCTAAGTTCAGTATTCACAGCTACCAATTGCGCTGTTTGTTGCTTGATGGCTTCTGTTTTCTTAAATAGTTCTACAAATACGGTGACTTTAGAAGTCAAAATATTGGGGTCTAGTGGTTTGAGCAAATAATCAACAGCACCCAAGGCATAACCTTTAAACAGCATTTGGTCGCTGGTACTAAAGGCGGTAAGAAAGATAATTGGAGTGTGACGCGATCGCCCCCGATTGCGAATTAAAGTAGCAGTTTCAAAGCCATCCATCCCAGGCATTTGCACATCCAGCAAAATCACCGCAAAGTCTTGATGCAGCAGACACCTCAAAGCTTCTTCCCCGGAAGTAGCTCTCACGAGATTCTCCCCTAATTTTTCTAGGATTGCCTCTAGTGCCAGCAAATTTTCTAGTTTATCATCTACTAGGAGGATGTTGACTTTGCGTTCCATCTGCATCGGTTTATTTCGGTGATAATTGACAAAGCTTGACCATCTGGGAAGCAATGTTTGAGAGTGTCAAAATCCAGTCTACTTCAATAGCAGAAATTGCTGCCTCTGGCATAATGTCGCTTTCAGCTGTGGCAGGTTCTTGTACAATAGTAATTCCTCCCCGCGCTTTTATTTTCTTAAGACCTTGCATACCATCTTGGTTCGCTCCTGTCAATATTACACCAATAACTTCTTCTGTGTAGACATCGGCTGCCGACTCAAATAGCACATCAATAGATGGTCTAGCATAAGAAACAGGCTCATCAGTTGAAAGAGCAAAGTGACCTGGTTCAACCAGTAAATGATAATCTGCTGGGGCTATGTAGATATATCCCGGTAGTATTTCGTCCTTGTCTTCCACTTCGCGAATTTTCAACAAAGTGGATTCTTGTAATAAATCCTGGAGTGTGTTGCTAGACTCTTTATGACGGTGTTGTACAATCGCGATCGGTACAGGGAAGTCTGCTGGTAAATTGCCCAGGACAATTTTCAATGCTGATAATCCACCTAAAGAAGTACCAATTACCACAATTTTAAACGACACTTATTTCGCCCTCACACCTGTAGAATGGGGGTTACGTAAATAGCAAAGGGTATTTCATACTGAATCAGTCAGTGTTTTCTTGCTTCTTTGCTCTTACCAGTAACCCATGTTTAGGTGCAAAAATCATTGCTATGATAAACAACAAGGTTTGTAACACCACTATACAACCCCCAGTTGCACCATCGATATGATAGCTGATGTAAGTCCCCATAACACTAGAAAATACTCCAGATGCCATTGAAATTAGTATCATGTGGTCAAAACGGTCTGTTAATAAATAAGCCGTTGCTCCCGGAGTTACTAACATAGCTACAACCAAAATAATTCCCACTGTCTGAAGTCCGGCAACAGCAGTTAGCGAGAGTAATGATAGTAAAATATAGTGTAGCACTGCTGTATTCAAGCCAATGGAACGTGCATGAGTGGGGTCAAAACAAAATAATAGTAGGTCTTTGCGTAAAACAGCTATTGTTACTAAAGTAATTACGCTAATAATCACCGTTTGGATAATATCTTCATTAGAAATACCTAAGACATTACCAAACAAAATGTGCGTCAAGTCTACGCTGCTGGGAGTTTTGGAAACTAGTACTAAACCCAGAGCAAAAAATCCTGTAAATACAAGTCCAATTACAGTATCTTCTTTAATTCTCGTCTTCGCTTTGATATAACCGATCGCAATAACTGAACCCACTCCAAAAACAAAAGCACCCACAGCAAAAGGGATATTTAAAACATAAGCAATTACAACCCCAGGCATTACTGCATGGGAAACAGCATCTCCCATTAGTGCCCAACCTTTGAGGGTCATAAAACAAGATAAAACAGAACAAACCACTCCAACTAAGGCACTTACACAAATTGCCTTCACCATGAATTCATGCTGTAGGGGTGTAGTGAACCAGTCTAAGAATGCAAGAGTATTCATATTTTTATAACTTTAATCCAAGCAATATCAACTAAAAATTCTCAATCAATCAGATTCACCTTGATTTCCACGGATTAGCTGACTTTTGTTGAGAGACAAATCTCCAAGAGAACCGCCAAAAGTCCGTGAGAGATTCTCTTCTGTGAAAACTTCGGATGTATCACCATAAGCTAAAATTGTACGGTTAATGAGTACTACTTGGTCGCAGAAAGTAGTGATAGATGCTAAATCATGGGTAGAAATTAAAATTGTATGACCTTCTTCTCGCAATTCCAGCAATAAGTCAATCATCGCTTTTTCTGTTTTGATATCTACCCCAGTAAAAGGTTCATCTAATAATAAAACTGTTCCCTGTTGTGCCAAAGCACGGGCGAGAAAGGCACGTTTTTTCTGTCCCCCGGAGAGTTCTCCAATTTGGCGATCGCGCATCGACCACATTTGTACCCTCTCTAAACTCTCCCTTACCACTCTTCGATCGTTCGCCGATGGAATTCGCAGTATATTCATGTATCCGTAGCGTCCCATCATCACCACATCATGGACACTTACTGGAAAATTCCAGTCCACCTCTTCTGACTGTGGTACATAAGCGACCAAGCTTTTTTTCTGTACAGTCTTTATCGGTAAACCATTAATCAAAACCCTTCCTGTAACTGGCTTCAAAAAACCCATAATCGCTTTAAATAGGGTTGATTTACCACTACCATTCATCCCTACTAAACCACTGATTGAACCTGCTTGAATTTGCAAAGAAGCACCATGTAAAGCTACTTTGCCGTGGTAAGCTACTGTCAAATTTTCGACATCAATACTAATGGATTTCATTAAAAATCACCTCTAAAATTAATTAATAGTTTGTAGTGAGCGGCTTCAGCCCTCTTTCCAAAGACGTAACGTTTTCCAGAGAACAAAATCGGACTAAATTCGTTACTACAAGCTTATTTACAATAGTTAGATTTATTCTTGCATACTTGCTCATTTTTGCTCTAATCCCTGAGTTAGAGTATTAATATTACCTTCTAGCAACTTGAGATAAGTTGGTGCTGGCCCGTTGGCTGGAGACAGGGAATCAACATAAAACACTCCACCAAACCTTGCTCCTGATTCTCTCGCTACCTGACGTTGCGCTCCATCGTTAACTGTACTTTCACAGAAAACTACAGGTATTTTATTTTTTTTAACTAGATCAATGACTTTCTCTAGCTGTTTGGGAGTAGCTTGTTGTTCAGAGTTAACTGCCCAAAGATAAGCTTCTTTCAAGCCATAATCGCGGGTGACGTATGAGAAAGCGCCTTCACAGCTTACCATGTAGCGCTTGTCTGCTGGAACTACCGACACGGCTTTTCGCAGTTTCTGATCAACTTCGTTAATCTTTTGGCTGTATGCTTTGGCATTGGTGTTATAAGTCTCTGCATTCGCTGAGTCCAAATTAACCAATGCTTTACGAATATTCTCTACGTAAATTAAGGCATTTTCTGGTGACATCCAAGCATGGGGATTAGGTTTCCCTTTGTAAGCATCCTCCGCAATTTCAACAGGCTTAATTCCCTCACTTAAGGTAACGTGAGGGACATTAGGGACACTGTTATACAATTTCTGTGCCCAACGCTCTAAATTCAGACCATTATTCAAAATTAGGTCTGCTTTTTGCGCCCTCACCAAATCACTAGGAGTTGGTTCGTAACCATGAATTTCTGCCCCTGGTTTGGTCAAAGATTCAACAATCGCCTTGTCTCCTGCCACGTTTTGCGCCATATCTGCAATGACTGTAAAGGTGGTAAGAACTACTTTTTTACCTTTTTTATCTAGGTTGGTGTTAGTTGTGCCTGGGTTTGGACTTAACTGTGGTTGAGAATTGGAAATTGACGGGCTACACCCACTCAAACATAGCCACAATAGCAGCCCAGACCCTAAAGCCAATTTTTGCCCGTGCTGCGGTAGTTGCATCTGAAAGTTATTGATATTAAATCTCATTATAGCAATTTCATAATCTTCTCACTTTTGTTTCACTTTAGCAGAAGTAAGATAAAAATGAAAGAATTATGAAAATAATCTCAGAGCAAAAAAGCGAACCTATTGCAATAAACTGTATTTCTGAGTTCTGGCTTAACCATGATTCCTTACTTTTGTCTTTTTAAAGGTTTTTTTGAGTGATTCAAATATTTTTGTTATTTACATCACAAACAAATATTTTACTATTGTGAAATAACTTACAGACAAATATGATTTTTCGGCTTTTTTGTATTTAAAAAAATGCAAAAGTAAATACATTATGAAAATGCTTGTTTGTTAAAAAACTAACCTTTAAAAGTTTAATATTTATTGTTTTGACAATTCATAAAAATTTACTTAAGCTAAAGGATAGGTTAAGCAAATCAACAAACGACAGCGATTTGATTTAGCTACATCAAGAATTGCTGTTGCAGACTATTGGTATAAGGAAATGAATCAAAACAAAAATTATTCCATGTAGGCAATTTAACCAAATTTGGCTACAAAAAGCTAAGACATGATTAAGCGTATTGCACCGCGCAGATATTGAACAGAATTCGGTCAATTATGGATGGATACTTGTGGTGATGTTAGTGAGTATCCATAAATTATTGAAGCTTGACTAGCGATTTTAGATTTTTGATTAGGGTCTTCTAGTTTATATCTCGTCTGGGACGGAATAAATCTAAAAGACGCTCGCTAAGACTGCGCGATCGCCAATCCAAAATCCAAAATTTATTGACCAAAGTGCGGTATATATGCCCAGGAGAAGACGATGCTTGAGTATTTGACATCTTTGAACGACCACAATTTGCCCTATCCAGATACGATTCATCCCATCGTTGTCCACTTCGTAATTGCGATGGTGTTGTTTTCCTTCTTCTGCGATGTAATTGGCTATTTTACTGGTAAATCCGGTCTTTTTGAGGTGAGTTGGTGGAATATGTTAGTTGCCACGATCGCCATCTTCGTTGCGATCATTTTTGGTCAGTTTGAAGCAGGATTAGCACAGCCTTACAGTTTAGCGAAATCGGTGCTGAATTTGCATACGCTAATTGGTTGGTCGCTTTCAGGAATTATCACAGCGATTACAGCTTGGCGCTATGTAATTCGTGCCCGCAATCCTAAAAAAGTACCGATTTATTATTTGGGAGCCGGACTAGTTTTAACCCTAATAGTTGGCTTACAAGTATATCTCGGAGATGAGCTTGTTTGGGTATATGGATTGCATACCGTGCCAGTTGTGGAAGCAGTAAAGGATGGTGTGTTGCGATGAACTCAGAATTAATTGACCAATTGAACGGTTCTTTAGGTGCAAACGGATTACCTTACACCATTCCCATTCATCCCAACTTAGTGCATCTGACAATAGGTTTGTTCATCATTGCGATCGCTTTTGATATCGTTGGTGTTCTGTTCCCCTTTGAAAAATGGGTTTTCAAATTGTTGGCAATTACTGTCGAACGTGACAACTTATTTGCTGTTGGCTGGTACAACATGTTAGCTGCCAGCATCATCACATTTTTCACAGTGGGAGCAGGCTTTTACGAAATGCTGTTGGCAACACCACCAGCTGATATGAAGAGTGCCTGGGGATTGCAGGCAATGGAAACTATGCTTTGGCATGGTGTGGGTGGTGTGTTCTTATTAGCGCTGATTGTTGGTATGACCATCTGGAGAGCATGGCAGCGCTTCGTTTGGGGCAGACAAGAATATAAACATACAGATAGAGAAGTGCAATGGATCTATCTGTTCGCAGGCATAGGAATCATGTTCATTATGTACATCCACGGCACACTAGGAGCGCAACTAGCCACCGAATTTGGCGTACACAATACCGCAGATAGTTTGCTGCGATCGCACCAAGACCTCAACACAATACTCAAATAAGTCATTTGTCATTTGTCCTTTGTCCTTTGTCATTTGTTTAGAGTTACTAACGATCAACCAATAACTAATGACTAGTGACCAATGACCAATAACTAATGACCAATGCCCCATGCCCCATGCCCAATGACCAATGACCAATGACTAATGACTAATGACTAATAACCAATGATGAAAATCCAGAAGATTTTAAATATTTTGACGCTGCTTACAGGCGCGATCGCAGTGACTGTTACGAGTCTCTGGATCGGGAAGCAGGCTTACTTTTGGCTTCCCCCCCAAGCAGCAGCCGAATCCCTACTAATTGATGATTTGATTAGCTTCTTAGTAACCCTCGGTGCTTTCATTTTCTTGGGAGTAACAAGTACTTTAATGTATTCTGTGATCTTCCATCGGGCCATCAAAGATGACTTCACTGACGGCCCCCCAATTCATGGCAATGTCACCTTAGAAGTTGTCTGGACAGCAATCCCAATTCTTTTGGTGTTTTGGATTGCGGGTTACAGCTACCAAGTTTACGAACAAATGGGGATTCAAGGCCCATCGGAATTAGTTCATTTGCATAATCCGCTAGCAATGCAATCGGCTCATGCAGAACCAAATAATGCACCAGCTAGCGCTTTAGCGGAACCTGTAGAAAAAATCGACGTACTAGCTAAACAGTGGGCGTGGGTTTTTCATTATCCCGAAAAAGATATTACCAGTACCGAATTGCATTTACCAAGCGATCGCCGGATACGTTTAGCACTGAAATCACAAGACGTTCTCCACGGCTTCTATATACCTGCATTCCGCCTCAAGCAGGATATTATTCCCAACCATGCGATCGACTTTGAATTTACTCCCATCCGCGCCGGACAATACCGATTGACCGATTCTCAATATAGTGGTACATACTTTGCGACGATGCAGGCAAATGTAGTCGTCGAATCTCCTGAAGATTATCAGCAATGGCTAGCACAAGCTGTAACCCAAAAGCCATCCGTAGCAAATAATCAAGCAGCTTCTGAGTATGTCCAAACATCCAATCAATCAGTCCAAACTGGTTGGGTTACAGTTCCACCTGCTGCACCTCCTCTAGTCAATTCACCTGGTTGAAAGGAAAGTAACCATGACTAATGTTCCTATTGAAGGTATCCTTCTCCCTGATGAGAAGCATAACCACGAATCTCCAAGTAATTGGAAAGAATACTTCAGCTTTAGTACCGACCACAAGGTAATTGGTATCCAGTATCTCGTTACCTCATTTTTCTTCTTTCTCGTTGGCGGTATCTTTGCGATGGTGATGCGGGGAGAACTGATGACACCCGAATCAGATTTAGTCGATCGCACCATCTACAACGGTATGTTCACCATGCACGGCACTATAATGCTGTTTTTGTGGACATTTCCCTCACTGGTTGGTTTTGCCAACTATTTAGTACCCCTGATGATTGGGGCGCGAGATATGGCATTTCCCCGCCTCAACGCCGTCGCCTTTTGGATGGTGCCAGTAGTCGGGATTATCATGATGGCTAGCTTCTTTGTCCCTGGTGGCCCAGCCCAAGCCGGCTGGTGGTCTTACCCGCCAGTCAGTCTCCAGAATCCCACAGGTAACTTGATTAATGGTCAAGTTCTCTGGCTCTTAGCGGTGGCAATATCCGGCGTATCCTCAATTATGGGGGCAGTCAACTTTGTCACCACAATCGTGAAGATGCGGGCCCCAGGAATGGGCTTCTTTCGGATGCCCTTGTTTGTCTGGGGAGTATTTAGCGCCCAGATTATCCAACTATTCGGACTACCTGCATTGACAGCTGGTGCGGTGATGTTGCTACTTGACCTCACAGTTGGCACCGCCTTTTTTGACCCAAGCAAGGGTGGGAATCCAGTCATGTTCCAGCATTACTTCTGGTTCTACTCCCACCCCGCCGTTTACGTGATCATTCTGCCTGTCTTTGCGATTTTTTCAGAAATCTTTCCAGTTTATTCGCGTAAACCTCTATTTGGTTACAAAGTAGTTGCTATTTCATCCATCTTGATTGCAGGAGTAAGCGGCATTGTTTGGGTACACCACATGTACGTCAGTGGTACATCAGGCTGGATGCGGTTGATTTTCATGCTGACGACGATGTGTGTGTCTGTACCCACAGGAATTAAAGTATTTGCTTGGGTAGCAACTATTTGGGGCGGTAAACTGCGACTAAATACCCCCATGCTGTTTGCCTTGGGCGGATTAATCATGTTTGTCTTCGCAGGAATCACAGGCATTATGCTTTCCTCCGTGCCCGTTGATGTCCACGTTAACAATACCTACTTTGTAGTGGGACACTTCCACTACGTCCTCTACGGCACCGTGACGATGGGCTTATTTGCTGCCATCTACCACTGGTTCCCCAAAATGACTGGGCGAATGTACTCCGAAAGCTGGGGTAAAATCCACTTCTGGTTAGCCTTCATCGGCACCAACCTCAACTTTTTGCCCATGCACCCATTAGGATTGCAAGGGATGTTACGCCGAGTTGCTTCCTACGCCCCAGAGTATCAATTCTGGAATATCATCGCCAGCCTCGGCGGATTTCTCTTAGGAATGTCCACCTTGCCCTTCATCTTCAACATGGTGATTTCTTGGATGCAAGGCGAGAAAGCACCCGCTAACCCTTGGCGAGCAATTGGACTAGAGTGGTTAGTTTCTTCACCCCCCCCAGTAGAAAACTTTGAAGAAACTCCCATCATCATCTCCGAACCCTACGGCTACGGCAAATCAGAACCCCTAACAGCCAACCTCCCAGAATAACGCCAACCATCGGGAAGACGCAAAAACCCTCCGCGTACCTCTGCGCTTCCCTTTGCGTTACTTTGCGTTTCAAATTCCCCCTCAAAAAGCAAAATGGACAGCTATATCAATACCGAAGAATTGCACCATACAAGCGCAGAACACAGTCACGACGAAGAAGGCAACAAAATGTTTGGCTTCATTGTCTTCCTACTGTCAGAAAGCGTCATTTTCTTAAGTTTTTTCGCTGGATATGCCATCTACAAAACAACAACCCCTAACTGGCTACCGGCTGGTGTTTCTGGACTAGAAGTAAAAGAACCGGCAATCAACACAGTAATTCTTGTCGCTAGTAGCTTTGTCATTTACTTAGCAGAACGCGCCCTTCAACGCCACGACTTAGTGAAATTTCGCCTGTTCCTCTTGGCAACAATGGCAATGGGAACTTACTTTTTAGTTGGCCAAGCGATTGAATGGAACGGCCTCGCCTTTGGTTTCACCTCCGGGGTATTTGGTGGAACATTCTATCTACTTACAGGCTTCCACGGCTTGCACGTATTCACTGGTATCCTGTTGCAGTTGATAATTTTGGTACGTTCTTTCATCCCTGGCAACTACGATACAGGTCACTTCGGCGTCAATGCAACTTCATTGTTTTGGCACTTCGTCGATGTTATCTGGATTATTTTGTTTGTCCTTATCTATGTTTGGCAGTAAAGATTGATGGGAAGGAAAACCCAGATAATTTCTCTGGGTTGGTGTATGTGGCATTGTTAATTACTTTTATGCCCCATACACCATTCACTGTAATAACTATAATTTGGGTCTTGTATCAACCTTTCAAATTCACCTTTTCCTCAAACTTTGATCCATCTTGATGAGATAAAATTTTTCCACTACTGTGATAACTTCTTCGCCATTGTTCGAGCTTATCTATAGATATTGATTTAGATGTGACATTCACACCATTTCCTCGCCAAGCAACTTCTGCATCTGTTGTGAAAACCCCGCACTCTAATTGATCTAGCCTCATATTCCAATATTCGCTAAATCGACCTTTTAAAGTAATAACTTGCTCAAATACCTTGTTTCTATGCTTATTTCGCCTTTTTCGTTCCGTTGCTCCAGTTGCTTCTGTATCAATAAACTTAGTTTCAATTAAAAACAGACTACCTTTAAAGGTCAGGAAGACAAAATCACACTTTCCTAAATCTGTATAATCTGAAATTGGAGATTTTTCAAACAATAGCAATTCAGCGCACGAGGGAAACAATTCTTTAATATTCAGAAATAAATAAGCTTGCAATAGAAGTTCCTTATCATAAGGAAACAAGATTACTCCTTCAAAAAATTTTTGAATGTCATCGTGAGTTTGGGGTTGAATTTTTTTACAGTATGAAACAAATCTATGTAGCTCGTTGACGATCATCAAGTTCTAACTCCTTCCCCCAGTCGCAGCCTTAAGGGTATTAGCATCAAAAGATACCACTCTCTCAAGGAAATTATCATCCGCATAAGTAACTAAAAAAACCGATGAAAATCCTCAATACTTAAGACAATTTACTGTTGACAGTTCAATAAAACTAATTTTTAAGCTGCTTTTCAGTATTGGTGGATTTTTTACTTCTGGTGTCAGCTACCAGTCAGTGATTTTATATGAGCAGGAAAACTGGCATTTTGCAAAGCTTGAACAGTTATTCGAGAATCTTGTACGCAAAATTGCCAACCTAAGCGAACAAGTTTACGAGAAGTTTCAGTTTGAATAATTCCAATCACTGGCATTTTTGCCTTTTCTTTGTCTACTGAATGGTCTTGTAAAATCGTTTTCAAGCGATGTAAATCTTCCATATTACCTGCTTGCTGGGGATTTAATTCCACCATTACCATTTGTACTGTTTCCACTGGTTCTGCATCTTCAAGAATAAATTGAGTTTGCTCGTCACGTCGGTCTACTTTTCCCCAAATAATCAATCTAGTATCAACTTGGAGTAGGGAACTAATGCGTTCATAAGTTTTCGGAAAAACTACAGCTTCTAATTGTGTAGTTAGGTCTTCTACTTGCAAGATCGCCATCTGATCGCCTTTTTTCGTCACCACTTTTTTGACGTTATTCAACATGACAACTGCACAAAGCCGTGTATCTTCCCTTTGTTCTCCTAGTTGCGAAAGGTTAATTGGAGTCAAAAGTGGTGCTATTTGCCGTAAGGATTTCAGTGGATGATCTGATACATAAAAGCCTAATAATTCTTTCTCCATCTGCAACTTTTTCTGTGGGGGTAAATCTGTCACAGGTTTAGATTTTGGAGCAGTTTCAAAGGCATTATTTGCTCTTTTATTCTGAGTCGAAGAAAAGCCGTCGCCCAATAAATCAAATAGATTCCCTTGACCGCTAGCTCTATCTTTCGCACGAGATTGTGCCCAATCATACACTAATTCTGAGTCGTTAATTAACTGTTGGCGGTTGGATTCAATTTTGTCAAAGGCTCCACAGTAAATCAGCGACTCCAGAGTGCGGCGATTAACAGCACGCAAATCCACGCGATCGCAAAAATCTGCGAGTGATTTAAACTCTCCTGTCTCATTTCTCGCTGACAAAATAGAAGCGATCGCATTTTGTCCCACGTTACGCACCGCCGAAAATCCAAACAGAATCTTGCCTGCCGTTGGCGTAAAATCAACACCAGAACGATTAATATCTGGTGGATCTATGGATATCCCCATATTTGTACAGTTAGTAATGTATCTCTGTACCTTATCGGTATCACCACTGTTAGCTGTTAACAGTGCCGCCATATATTCCAATGGGTAATTAGCTTTTAAATATGCTGTTTGATATGTTACATAACCATAGGCTGTCGAATGGGATTTATTGAAACAATTAGCAGCTATTAAGCCATTTTTTATGGTAAAATTATGGTCACGCTCCACCCCAATGTCATAAACATTTTGTTTGCCTAAATATTTACGTGTGGCTATTTTTATCATCCTACCTTACCTCGAAAAATTTTGTGGAATTGAATAAAATTATGAAGTTTGTAGTATTAATAAGGTTGTAATACAAAATTATATCATTAGAAAACACTGCTGTACTCTTACACAAAAGTAGCCAATATATAAAAACTTTGACAAACTATTCAGTAGACGGTTGATAGCCATGTATTTGCTATTTAAAAAAACCTATTAAACACATTTCAATACATATTAATCCGCTTAGTCAGATGAATGGGGAATGGCAAGCAGAGGAGAATAAGCAATGCCCAAAGTCCAATAACCAATACCCAATTTTGACCAATATGTACTAGAATCAATGATTTGAGTCACAAAGAGAGCAATCATGGCATCCATCCGCGAGTTGCACCAACAGCTAGTTAAAAAAGAACGTTCTGCCGTTGAAATTACCCAAGAAGCTTTAGAGCGCATTCAAGCGTTAGAGCCGAAATTGCACAGCTTTTTATGTGTGACGGCAAATCGAGCATTAGAGCAGGCAGGTGCTGTGGATGCCAAAATTGCCGCAGGAGAAGAAATTGGGCTGCTGGCGGGCATTCCTGTGGGTATTAAGGACAATATGTGTACCAAGGGGATTCCTACCACCTGCGCCTCCCGGATTTTGGAAAATTTTGTGCCGCCTTATGAATCAACGGCGACGCAAAAACTGGCAGATGCTGGGGCGGTAATGGTAGGCAAAACCAACTTGGATGAGTTTGCAATGGGTAGTTCCACTGAAAACTCTGCCTATCAAGTCACGGCTAATCCTTGGGATTTGTCACGAGTTCCAGGTGGTTCTTCTGGGGGATCGGCGGCGGCGGTGGCAGCTCAAGAATGTGTAGTTGCTCTCGGTTCTGATACTGGCGGTTCGATTCGCCAACCTGCATCTTTCTGCGGTGTGGTAGGAATGAAACCTACTTATGGTTTGGTTTCCCGTTATGGTTTGGTGGCTTACGCTTCATCTTTGGATCAAATTGGGCCATTTGGAAACACGGTAGAAGATGCGGCAATATTATTAAGTGCGATCGCAGGTTACGATCCCAAAGACTCTACCAGCCTGAAAGTTCCCATTCCCAACTATGCTGCTAGCTTAAAACCAAACTTCAAACCCAGAGGTCAGCTAAGAATTGGTATCATTAAAGAAACTTTTGGTGAAGGTTTAGACTCTGTAGTGGAACAAGCTGTTACCAAAGCAGTAGATCAACTACAAAGTTTGGGAGCCGAAATTCATATAATTTCCTGTCCCCGCTTTCGCTATGGCTTACCCACCTACTACATCATCGCCCCATCAGAAGCATCAGCAAACCTAGCTCGTTACGATGGCGTTAAATATGGGTATCGCGCTCCTGATGCAGATAATCTGTTATCAATGTACACTCGTACCCGTGCCGCTGGTTTTGGTACAGAAGTCAAACGCCGAATTATGATTGGCACTTACGCTCTTTCGGCTGGCTATTATGACGCTTACTATCTGAAAGCGCAAAAAGTCCGTACTTTGATTAAGCAAGACTTTGAAAAGGCTTTTGGCGCGGTTGATGTGTTAGTTTGTCCCACATCTCCCACTACAGCATTTAAAGCAGGGGAAAAAACTACTGACCCCTTGAGTATGTATTTAAATGACTTGATGACTATTCCTGTAAATCTTGCTGGTTTACCCAGTTTGAGTTTGCCATGTGGTTTTGACGACCAAGGGCTACCGATAGGATTGCAGCTAATTGGCAATGTGCTGCGAGAAGACCAACTGTTTCAGGTAGCTTACGCTTATGAACAATCTACTACTTGGCATCTGCGTAAACCCCAAATATCTTGAAAATTGTCATTTGTCATTGGTCATTTGTCATTAATTATTAATTCTTTTCTTTTACTTGGTACAGACGCGATTAATCGCGTCTTTCCACTCCCTCTATGTTTTTGGTCATTTGTTAGTCTGATTACTGACTATTGACTGTTGATTATTATTTTCTGGAGTCAGAGATTCAGCTGTCAGTTGTGGATTAAGTATATGAAGAAGACCAGCAGATGCACCAACCAATAATAAAATATAGGTCAGAACAAGAGGTATGTATGTATTTTGTTTATTGTCTGAGTGGCGAGCATTTTTAGAGTCTTTACAGACAACATTGGTTATAAGGCTGTACGATAAAGCATTTCCATCCAGCCCTAAAGCATCTCCATAACGACGGATGAATCCTTGCAGAAAAATCGGCTCAGGCAATTCTTCAAATCGATCTTCTTCTAAGGCTTGCAAAATACCTACTCGAAGCATTGTCTGAGAGGCTATTTCTTCTATGCGAATAGATTTTTCTTGTCTTACTTGTCGCAAGCGTGTGGTTATTTCCTTTAGTTGCTCTACTTGAGCTTCATTTAAGAGCGTCACAGTCTTCTCCTGTATGGGCTAATTCTACTATTCATTGAGAAGACTTCGATCCGCATACGTAATTTTACTGAATATTTGATTTTCGGATAAATTTTTTTGATAATGGCTTAATACTGTATTTTAAAATGCTAGTCGAACTTTAACTACGTGAATATTTAGTTGTATTTAATACTTTATTTTATAAAAATTTGGTTGGATAAATCAAAAATCTGTAATTTATAGCACAAGTATTTTACCAACGGCTACTCTGGGCTGGGATAATTGCAGCGATCGCTAATGTTCTGTTCAATAGACCTCTTGCAAAATATATTTTTGCAAGAGAGGGAAAAGGGACTCATGTTAAAGGGAAAGGATTTTGAGTTTCTTTACCCTTTTCCCCTTCCCCTTTACCCCGACTTTTGCAAGAAGTCTAATAACGATTAGTCATCATTCTTGATTGTGCCAACTCCTTGGTGATTATTAAATATGGCATTTGCTGCACCATAGATATTGACAAAAAATGTTTCATTGGACTCAACTTTATTATCACCTCTGACGCCAATACTAATCACTTTGCTAGTTTCGCCAGGGTTGAAAACAATTGTCCCTAAACCAAAATTATAATCCGAGTCAGATTCTTTAGCGGTACCATCACTCGTACTGTAATTTACGGCTATCGGTTGATAGAATTCATTCGAGAGAGTGACGACAAAATTAGCATTAGTTGTCATCCCTGTTGTGCCTTCTTTGACTGATACATCTGCAATGCTAATGGCTGGAGGTTGGTCATCATTTATGATAGTAGCCACTCCCAAGCTATCAGTAATCGTGGTGTTTGTAGCACCGAAGAGATTGACGGAAAATGTCTCGTTAGTTTCAGCTTTGTTATCACCTATGACACCAATAGCAAGAGTTTTGGTAGTTTCGCCAGGATTGAAAACGATTGTCCCGGAAGCAGGGTTGTAATCAGAGTCAGAAACTTTAGCAGTGCCATCACTAGTGTTGTAATTTACAGTAACCTGCTGTAAACTCGCTGCGGAGAGAGTGACGATAAAGTTAGCATTAGTTGTTGTGCCTGTGTTACCTTCAGCAATTGAGACATCCGAGATACTGACAGTTGTTGGGTTGTCATCATCAATGATGGTAGCCACTCCTAAACTATCTGCGATCGCGGCATTTGTTGCACCCAAAAGATTAACAGAAAATGTCTCGTTGGCTTCACTTTGGTTATCGCCTAAAACACCAATGCTAAGAGTTTTGCTAGTTTCACCAGGAGCGAAAATAATTGTTCCTGAATCAGAATTGTAATCAGAGTCAGAAATTTGAGCAGTGCCATCACTCGTGTTGTAATTTACAGTAATCTGCTGATAACTGGCATTGGAGAGAGTGACAACAAAGTTGGCATTAGTTGTTGTGCCTGTATTGCCTTCAGAGACTGAAACATCCGAGATGCTGATAGTT
>NZ_JAVRCC020000093.1:0-16455 GCF_034530975.2 Nostoc sp. DedQUE07
GATCTAAGGAATAAAGCTGTACTGAGTTTTTTTCAAAAATCAAATATGAGTCCTATATGACCATATACTAATACATGATTTTGCAAGTGCGATCACCATTTTTTTAGCGGTGATTTAAGGATTTTAGGGAAATTCTGACAAATCAAGAGTGAGACTTTGTGCGACACAATTCTAAATAAATTAGTCATGCTTTTGTTACAATTTTGCAATAGCTCTGTGAATATAACCCAATTTATCCCACTATTTTGCAACGCCAATTATTCTTGCAGACGAGCAATTACACAGTGCATAACTTTAATTTCATTAACAATTCGATCCAGTTCTGTGGAAAGTGGAGTTTGTTCTCGAACGGCTTGTAATGTGGGAGTTAAAGTGTTGGAATTGGTAGCAATCTCTGATAACCGAGCAGTATGTAGCTGTTGGATTTGGTGGTGAATTGCTTCGAGATCGCTATCCAGCGCTGGTAATGGTTGGGGTGAGTGTCCCTGTCCAAGGGCATCTGCTAAGTTTTCCAAAACTTGGACAATGGTATCGGCAAGTTGCTTAAGTTCAGTAAATTGGTACTCGCCGCTAAATTCCCGCAGATGTTCTGCCAAAGTTGTTACCGAACTGAAAAAGCCACGAATATATGCCATCAACGTCATTACAGGTTCGATTTCTCCCTGAATATGACGAGGTTCGCTGAACAATCGTTGAGCTGCGGCGTTAGCGTTGACGTTTTCTAGTGCTGCTTGGTGGCGTAGCATATTGATAGAATCAGCAAACGCATTATGTTCTGGATGGAGATAGTTAGCTATTACTTGCTGAAAGTAAGCAAGATTAGCTCGAATTGTCTTTTCCAGTTGTGCAGGAAGTTGCTGTCGTTCCCAACGCGGGAAAAGCAAATAGCTACCAAGCAGTGCTAAGGCACCCCCAGCAAAGCTATCGAAGATCCGCAATACTCCAACCTGCCAGCCACCTGCACTAATCATGTTGAGTAGCAATATGATGGCGGGAGTGAGTAGTATGGTGAATATACTGTAGCTTAACGATCGCACTGACATGGCCACAAACACCAGCACCAGGAAACAAACTGCGATCGCCAATTGATTCTTAACTAGTAAAATCAGAGCAATGCCAATAATTCCACCTAAAATAGTACCGATGACTCTTTGGACTGTTGTCTGTGACGTTCCGCCAAAGTTGGGTTTGAGTGCAACTAAAGCTGTGAGCGTTATCCAGTAGCCTCTAGGTAGTTGGAATACCGATGCAATTAATTCAGCAAAAGTTACGATCAGTGCGAGGCGCAACGCATGACGAAAGAGGACTGAATCAAAAGTGAAGTTATTTCGCAGCGTATCAATGATTGTAGAACGTTCTGGTTGGGCTGGAGGGGAAATATCTCGTTGGGTAATGCTGTTACGCAGTTTTCCTTGGCTTAAATCTGTAACAATCTCTGCATCAGTATGAATTTGCTCTACTAGCTTTGTCAGACTGGCTGTAATTTTCCCAAGGTTGAGGAGATCGGAATAATCATCTGTTTGAGCATTGATGGTTTGATTGAGGACTTGCGAACGCAGAACTTGCCTTTGGTGTTCTAGTGCTTCAAGACTCCGATCGAGATCCCCTAAGTGAGGTGATTTTTTTCCTTTGGCGATCGCTTCTGATAACATTTGCAGAGCAATTGCTGACTGTTGTATCACTTGTTGAATTTCTGGTTGTAACCGAGAAAATAATTGATGTTCGGATGCGATCGCTAATAGTTCGTTCAGTGCTACAACCGAATTGACAATTTGATTTACATCCTCGATTAATACGAGTAACTGATTTCCTCGTAGGTTAGCTCCTCTTTGCCTAGTCCAAATAGTTGTCCAGACGCTACGGGCAGATATCAAGTTTTGAATAACTGTATCCTGAAATTGCAAAAATCGCTGTTCCCACTCCTGACGATCCTTTGGATTTAATGCTCTGTGGCCTACCAAGTCCACAAAATTGCTTAATGAGAGATAACAGTTAGCAACTATCTGCATTGCAGGTACATAAGGACGCACCACCCACAGTCCTAATGACAGGACAGTTGTCCATGTTCCACCAGCCAGACATAGCCCACAGTGTTGAATAAGAGTAGACAAATTAGAAAATGCAGCGAATCTAGCCAGCGCAATCACAAACATGATCGAAGTAATCAAGCTGACAGATGCAGCCACGTTGCCATAGAGATTGGCTAAACCTGCGATAAATATTACCAAGAACGTGGTCGGGACAGCTAACCAGAGATGACTGCTAACCAGACTTGCGATTAAAAACATCACAGTTACCCCAATCGTAGCTGCGATCATCGCGATCGCTCGCTGACGGTAAGCTCCCTCAACATTTACCATCCCAACAAACCAAGCTGCCATAGTGGCGATCGCACTTTCAGCAGTATGACCTGTAATGATGCCAATTCCAATCGGGACACCCAGTACAAAAAGGCTACGCAATCCAGAGGAAAGGGCGGGTTTACCTGGCTGGAGTTGAAACTGCTGCAACAACCAACCCAGAGGACGTTTATCTGTAAATGACATTATGAGACTGGCGATTATAACAAAGCGCGATCGCTTCTTAAAGCATTTTAGCCAGATATAACAGCGTGGCGGATGTCTGTAATATGTCTTTTGAGGTGATTGAGTTGCTTAATTTTTGCGAGCGCTGGTACATTTACTGAGAATAACTTCCAGCCGATTCTGTACTTGCTCAAGTTCTTGGCGCTTTTGGTAAATCCACATCTTTTCAGCCAGAGTTTTGTTGTAAGCTTTTTTCTGGTGTTCTAGGAGATTTTCGTAAAGTGCGATCGCTTGTGCAATTACTCGACTAGCTGATTCAACTCGGCTATTAAAGACTGAGCCAACTATTTCATCTAACTTCTCGGAAAATTTACCCATTGACTCATGAAATTTTTCAAATCCTAGTTCAATTACTTTCCCTTTTATTTGGTCTTTTAGCCCATCCAAATCTAGCATTCCTAAACCAAACGAACCAGCAATTGCAGCAGCTAGGCTTGCAACAACTACGGCAATAAATCCAAGCCCTGAAAATACCATTAATCCAGCAGCTAAAGCACCAATCCCAAGACCACCACCAATTCCTCCCATTCCCGTAAAGTCATCATTTATACCATTAATTGAAAATTTAAGTTGTTGACCTAAATTTGTTTGTATATTCATATCCATGCTTTGAAATTCACTTTGAATTGCATTTAACTCATAAGCTATTTTTGCATCTAAATATTCAATGGTTTTGAGCAAAATGACATCTCTAAGTTTTGTATTACCCCATATATCTATCTCTCGTGACACAGTTTCAGTAAATTGATTTATGTAGTCTTGAATAAGTTTGTCTTGACTAACAACAGGACTGTGTAATGAATCCCAGTGTTTACTTTGATAATTAATATTTCCTTTCAGTTCTTCACGCCACTTAGTCCAGGAATCAGTAGCTTCTTTAATTACTTCTTTTTGTTTAATTTCAGCTAAAAGCTTAATTTTGACATCTCGTCCACTAGCTTCTCCTATTTTTTCAAATATTTTCTGCTTTTCTGCTTCATAAATTTTAATTTTACCCTTTAAAATATCCTCAAATTGATACAACCCATATAAATTTATTTGTATCAACTTATTTATTTGAGTAATAAAATACTTGATTTTTAGTTTTCCACTGTCAAAAGTCGGAAATTTATCAATTATCACTCCCAGCAGCACTGTGACTAAATTTCCCAGAAATATCACGAGCGGCGTGATATTTTTTTGAATTAGCTTTTGTCCGGTAATCTGTGACAATAGCTCAACAGTCTTAAAGCGAACCAGTGAAGTATTCATAAAGTATATGAGGCAATAGAGTTTTTCAAGCTTAGTATGCCCAGATTTAGACAAAATTAATTAATATACCGAATAAATACGGTTATCTTTGCTTTTTTATACCAGTTAAATTCAAGAAAATTAGCTTTGAGCAACCTATGAATATGCTGTTCCAATTTCCGCCTGCAATTCAAGCTGGTATTGATGCGGGGAAATATCTACAAGTCTCTAGCAATGGAGTACCCTTAAGCATAGCCAGAGATGCAGTCACCGGGCACTTTGTTGGCCATGCTATTGGTGCTAGTGTCAATAACAGTCCTTTATCTCCACTGTTAGCTGATTATAATTTGATTCCGAGTAGGGAAGGTTTTACAGCAGTACTGAATGGATTACAAACTATACAGACTAGCTTGGGTGTGCTGCAAGCAACTACAGCCTTGATTGGTGTGGGAACAATTGCAGGTGTAGCGTTGACAGCAGTAAATCTGCACCAAACAATGAAATTAAGAAAAGAAGTAGAGCAATTAAGGCTGGAAGTCAAAAACGGTTTTATTGACTTGAAACAAGCTTTAAAAGACCAAGGAGTAGAAATTAGGCAAATAATCGAGCAAGTAGCTCAAGATATTAAATTTGAACAACATCGCACAGCTTTAGTGAGGGCGTATGGAGTGTTTATCCAGGCGATGAACCGCTTCCGTTCAGCGATGCAATTGCAAGATTTCAGCCGGAGGAACGCTGAGATTGATAGCGTTAGGGGAATGTTATTTGCGGCTTTAGCAGATTACAGTAATCCCCATCTACTGGAAGAAACCTGTGCAGCTGGTCAATTACGCAGACTCGAATGTGCTTGGGCAATTGAACAGGTGATTGTTGCAACTTATCAAGTGCAGAATGAGGTTTCAGCAGTTAGCGATCGCTTGTCTCATCTCCAAGATAAAATCTGTCAAGATGCTCTCACCGTGATTAATCGCTGCGAATCACATGATGAGCTTGATTTTCTCTTTCCCGAAATTATCCGCATTAAAAATCATGATTTAGCAGTATTGGATTCGTGGCAAAATCATGTTGATTGGATGCGATCGCTTCCTTCATCAGATTTAAAGCTTTTAAGTAGCGCTGATTTTAATAGTCCAGAGACTCACTACTCCACAATCAATGTAGCAGAACCGCCAGAACAATTAGTATATGAGAGTTTAGCCGAAAAATCTCATTTCTATTCGCTTCGTGACCAGTTACTATTTATATTCGAGCCTGAACTACGTCGAGAGTATGAATTTTATATTAGCGATCGAGCTGGAATTACTGGTTATAAAACATTAGTTACATCTAATTTGCAACAGGCATCAGACTTAACTGTTGGTAATCTTTATTACTATTTTAAGGTGAGAGATGAATCTAAAGATGAGACAGAGTTAGTTTCAGCTAACTAAAACACATACAGAAATTCTTGAAGTAACTATTTTCTCAAGTCCGCATAGGCGGACTTTTTTATATAGCTGCGACTTTCAGCTACTTAAGCATTATTTACTCAAATACTACTGTTATATTACCAATTTGCTCTTTTATTTTGTGATTAGGCAAATTTTGCTAAACCTGATTCAAGAATTTTTCGTTTTATTCCTGTATCTTGTTGTCCATCTACGCAATTTGTAAATTTATTTATACTAGATACAAATAGAGAACTATGGGGACTGGCAATGCAGATGGTTGAAAACAACTATACTTATCGAGAAATACAAACAGTTTTCTCTCATTTATTTACTCTCAAACAGATGCTTGAGTTTTTAGATTAACTATTAAAATTAGCTCAAAAATAATTGAGAAAAGTTCATCTTTCATTAAGATTAAGTCATCATAGTCATCATTTTTATCCCCAGAGACTCGAACAAAAGAAAATCGCGCTCGTCAATTTATTTTTTTTAGCGATCGCATCTTTGCTAGCTTGTTAGTTCAAATGTACTATATCTCCGGCTCAAGCTTCGGGTGGGTGTCGATAAAATTGGATGTATATCAATCACCATAAAGGTTTGAAGTTTAGCACCGAGAACTAGTCTAAACTCCAGTATTGAGTGGAAAACGTTTTAGTCAATTCCGCGAAGTTTCGGTTAAAAAGAAAAAAGTCATTATTGACACCATCAAAAAAAACCGAAAACAGTTATAAATATATCTTGGGTGAAAAAGTACTTAAGTTCTGTGCTAAATCTATCTTTGTCTGTAGAGGAATTTGGGTATGCTAAGACGCAAGCGCGGAGTTATACTCACTTCTGTCGGTTTACAGAAGTTTGAGGAAGCAAGGCACAAGTTTGAGTTTCGAGATAATTTTGGCAAGAGATTTACTCTTGAAGAGTTAAGCTACCGCACTAACTTAGATCCTCTAACAATTAGAAAAGTTTTGAACCGTAGGAAGGGAGTCGACAAGCGAACACTTGAGGCTCTCTTTCTTGGTTTTGATAGCTGCCTATGCGAAGGCTACTATTCGACCTCAGACCCCAATTGCCGTCAAGATTGGGGGGAAGCTGTTTCTGTCTTAGCATTTTACGGACGTACAGAAGAACTCAGTACTCTGGATGAGTGGTTGCTGAAGGATAGCTGTCGATTAGTGACCATTCTCGGAATGGGTGGAGTAGGGAAAACTAGTCTGTCGATCAAATTGGCAGAACTAATGCAAGACAAATTTGATTGTATTGTCTGGCGATCGCTGTATGACGCTCCACCCATTGATACATTCTTGGGTAGCATCATTCAGTTTCTGTCTGACGAGCAAGAAACCGAGGCAGAATTGCCGGAAAGCGTTAGTGATAAGATTTCCCAGCTGCTTAACTACTTTAAGGAAATGCGCTGCTTGGTCGTGTTCGATAATGTAGATGCTGTATTACGTGGTGGGAGTCGAGCAGGACAATATAGGGTTGGATATGAGCAGTATGGCGAACTCCTCAAACGAGTAGGTAAATCAGATCACCAGAGTTGCTTGCTACTCACAACGCGAGAAAAACCGAAAGAGGTCGCCTCTCTAGAAGGAGAAGCCTTGCCAGTGCGAACTTTGCGATTGGGTGGACTAAAAGAAGGAGAGGGAGAGGAAATTCTTAAGAGTAAGAGGCTTAAGGGTTTAGAAACTCAATTCAGCGCACTGGTTACACGCTATGGAGGCAATGCCTTAGCCTTAAAAATTGTCGCAACTACGATTCAAGATTTATTTGATGGTTATATTTCTGAGTTTTTAAAGGAGGAAACCACCGTATTTGGCGATCTTCGCGACTTATTAGACCAGCAATTTGAGCGTTTATCTGATGAGGGAAAGCATGTAATGTACTGGCTAGCGATTAATCGGGAGCCAGTTACCCTCTCCAAGTTACGAGAAGATTTAGTATCGCCTTTTCCCCAACTGAATTTAGTTGAAACGCTGGAGTCTTTGGGACGGCGATCGCTCATTGAACGACATACAACTTGCTTCACCCTACAGCCAGTCGTCATGGAGTACGTGACAAGTCGCTTGGTTGAACAAGTTTGTGAGGATATTGCTAACCAGGAGTTTTCGCTTTTTAAAAGCCATGCTCTGATCAAAGCTACCGCCAAAGACTATGTAAGAGAGACTCAAATTCGTCTGATTCTCTATCCCGTGATTAACAGGTTAATTCCAGTCTTTGAAGGCAAAAAAAACTTGGAATATCAACTGACTCAAATTTTACTCAAGCAGCAACAGAAGTCACCTTTGGAGCCGGGATATGTAGCAGGTAATATTTTTAACTTACTCAATCAGCTAGGAACTAATTTAACGGGCTATGATTTCTCTGGTCTAACCATTTGGCAGGCTGACCTACGAGATGTAAATTTACAAAATACAAACTTTGCTTACGCCAATCTAGCCAAGTGTACGTTTACTGAAACTTTTGGTGCTATTCATGCGGTAGCTTTTAGTCCTGATGGAGAACTTCTGGCGGTAGGTGACAGTAATGGAGAAATTCATCTTTACCAAGTTAGCGATGTGCAACCAGTCTTCATCTGCACGCGACACAAGAGTTGGGTAACATCACTGACGTTCAGCCCTGATGGTAAGATTCTCGCTAGCGGCAGCACAGATTACACAATAAAGCTATGGGATGTTAGTACTGGTCAGTGCCTTCGCACCTTAGAAGGGCATACAAATGAGGTTTGGTCGGTTGCATTTAGCCAAGATAATTGCACATTAGCAAGTGGCAGCGATGACTGCACCGTGAAGCTATGGAATAGCAGCACTGGAGAATGCTTGAAAACACTTGAGGGACATCTTAGTTGGGTACTCTCTGTTGTCTTTAGGGGAAATACTCAACTGTTGAGTGGTAGTGACGATCGCACCGTTAAATTGTGGGATATCAACACTGGAAAGTGTATGCAAACGTTTGAAAAGCATCATAATAGTGGAATCCGGTCAATTACCCTCAGTCCAGATGGTCAGATACTAGCAACTGGCAGCGAGGATCAAACTATTAAGCTATGGAAGACTCAAACGGGTGAATGTCTCAAAACACTTCTGGGGCATTCTAATCGAGTTTTTTCAGTGGACTTCAGCCCACAAGGCGACATTTTGGCTAGCGGCGGTCACGATCATCACGTGAAGTTATGGGATGTCGATACGGGTGAATGTTTCAAAACGCTTCAAGGACATTTCAGTTGGGTCTTTGCAGTTGCCTTTAGTCCCCAAGGTAAGCTTTTGGCTAGTGGCGGCCACGATCAAACTGTGAAGCTATGGAGCGCCGATACAGGTGAATGCCTCAAGACCCTACAAGGATATACCAATCAAATACTCTCTCTTAGCTTTAGTCCTGTTAGTGCTAGTTTGCCAAGCATTGGTCAAATTTTTGCTAGTAGCAGCCGCGATCGCACTGTGAGGTTATGGGATGCCGCAACTGGCGAATGCCTCCAAGTGTTAAAAGGACATTCCAACTCGGTTCATTCAGTTATCTTTAATCATGAAGGAAATATCCTAGTCAGCAGTAGTGTAGATAAAACACTAAAAATATGGGATGTTCGTTCAGGTCAAACCTTAAAAACCTTACAGGGACATCGCGCAGCAGTTTTATCGATTGCCTTTAGTCCAGACAGCCAAACCATAGCAAGTGGTAGTGAAGACTGTACTATAAAACTGTGGGACGTTCGTTCAGGTCGAACCTTAAGAACCTTACAGGGGCATGACGCTGCGGTTTGGTCAGTTACCTTCATCTCTCAAGGAGATATATTGGCGAGTGGCTCCTGGGATCAAACGGTCAAGTTATGGGATATTCACACGGGTAACTGCCTCAGAACGTTGGCAGGACACACAAGTTGGATTTGGGCAATTGCGATCGCTCCCGATGGTAATACCCTGGCAAGTGCTAGTCCAGATCGAACAATCAGGCTGTGGAATTCGCACACGGGTGACTGCCTCAACGTTTTGCAAGCAGACACAAACTGGTTGCAATCGATCGCCTTTAGCCCTGATGGCAGAATACTGGCTAGCACGAGTCACGATCTGACAATCAAGTTGTGGGATGTCTCTACAGGTGAGTGCCTGAAAGTTTTGCACGGACATACAGGCTTGGTTTGGTCAGTTGCTTTTAGTCCAGACAACCAAACCTTAGTTAGTGGCGGTGACGATGAAACGATTAGACTTTGGGATATCGTAGCAGGCAAATGCTTAAAAACCATGAGAGCAAGTAAGCCCTATGAACAAATGAATATTTTCGGAGTTAAAGGTTTAACTGAGGCGACAACTGCCACGTTGACCTCTTTAGGAGCAGTTATCTAAATTCAAACCATTAGCCTAGTAGTTCGCTTTCGTGACGAAAACGGGGTAGAAGGGTAAGGGGGAAGGTGGAGTCCCCTTTGGGGATAAGGGGCGGGGGAAAAGGTTTTAAATCCCTTACCCTTTCCCCTTTTCCCTTTTCCCTTTCCCCTTTCCCCAGCCTCACCCAGCTTTCGTTGGCTTGACAGACCACTAGCGGGACTTAGACATGACTGTTTGGGCTGCTTGGAGGGTGCGATCAATGTCTGCTTCGGTATGAGCTAAAGAAGTAAATCCGGCTTCAAATTGAGATGGAGCTAAATAAATTCCATGTTCCAACATACCGCGATGGAAGCTAGCAAATTTACTTAAATCAGACTTTTTGGCATCCTCATAATTGCGAACTGGACTTTCGTTAAAGAAGAAACCAAACATGCCGCTAATGCGATCGCCGCAGGTAGCATGACCTGTTTGTTTAGCAATCTCCAGCATCCCGTCTGTGAGTCGCTTGGTAATGCGATCGAGATACTCGTAAGTTCCAGGTCTTTGCAACAACTCTAACGTCTTAATCCCTGCTGTCATCGCCAGTGGATTGCCCGAAAGCGTTCCGGCTTGATACACATTTCCGGCTGGAGCAACCATCGACATAATTTCTTGGCGACCGCCATAAGCGCCTACGGGTAGACCGCCGCCGATAACCTTACCTAAAGTAGTTAAATCAGGAATAACACCAAATTTTTCCTGCGCTCCACCGTAAGCGATGCGAAAGCCTGTCATCACTTCATCAAATACCAGCAGCGCTCCATACTCCTGCGTCAGTTTTCGCAAACCTTCAAGAAAACCCGCAGCAGGTGGAATAAAACCTGCATTTCCTACCACAGGTTCAAGAATTACACCAGCAATTTCATCAGGATTTTGCTCAAATAAAACTCTTACTGCTTCTAAATCGTTGAAAGGAGCAGTCAGCGTGTTGCTAGTTACGGATTTGGGTACGCCAGGAGAATCGGGCAAGCCGAGAGTGGCAATGCCTGAGCCAGCCTTAACGAGAAACATATCGGCGTGCCCGTGGTAACAGCCTTCAAACTTGATTACTTTCTCTCGTCCCGTAAAAGCTCGCATCAGACGAAGCACAGCCATACAAGCTTCTGTGCCGGAGTTGACAAAACGCACCATTTCGATACTGGGAACAGCATCGATTACCATCTGTGCCAGTACATTTTCGAGATAGCAGGGCGCACCGAAGCTAGTTCCTTTTTCCAGGGCATCGTGGAGAGCAGCAATGACTTCAGGATGAGCGTGACCGCAGATAGCAGGCCCCCAACTGCCGACATAATCGATATATTGATTGCCATCCACATCCCAGATGTAAGCATCCTTGACGCGATCGAACACAATCGGCTGTCCGCCAACGGATTTGAAAGCCCGCACGGGAGAACTGACTCCTCCTGGCATTAATTTTTGAGCAGCAGCAAAGATTTCCGCCGATTGGGTGGTTTTTAAGCGAGTCGTTGCAATCATAATTTTTTCTCCTGAGATTTTGACTTGGGTTCTAGAGTTAGCTGAAACCAACCGTCTTATTTCAATTCGAGCATGACTTCATTGCGTCTGAATGCGGGCAAAATGAAGGGAGAGTCATAAAAAGCATAAATCGGTTTACCTTTTGTCTCGATACCTTGTTGAGCGAGAAAAGCAGATAATTTGGCTTCCTTTTCCTGCAATTGTTCATCCCCAGCCGAGCCGGAGAAACGAATTGCCGCAACTTTGTTGCTGGGAACTTCTTTGATAGTAATGCGAGAGTCTTTTGGTTTTGGCAGCGTTGCTAGGGTGTATTCTGAGGGCATCACGAACTGTACCGCCCAAGTGCTAGCAATATTTTCTCCCGCTTCTTGTTGAATGACGGGCGCAGTCATGGCGATTTTTTCACTTGGCTGAGATTGCGTGACGGGCGCGGTCATGGCAATTTTTGTTACAGACGTGTTTTCACCAAATATGTAAGCGGCAAGAATCGAAAATGCAGCTTTGTTTGCTCGATCTCTTTGGGCTTCAATGAGTGTTTCGGCAACAATTTTTGGCTCGTATTGCCGGATTTCAATATCATCATAGGATTGCAATACGCAATATTTTGATTCTTCAGTTTGACTCATCAGACTTTCACAAATAACTAAAATTAATCGTATAAAACTAGTTGCCTACTTCTTGTACTAACCGTCCGTCTTCCATCTCGATGATGCGATCGGCAATATCGAGAATTCGATTATCGTGAGTGACTAGTAAAATGGTGCAACCCTGCTCTTTAGCTAAACGCTGCATGATATCTACAACATCGCGACCTGATTTTTTATCAAGAGCAGCAGTGGGTTCGTCGGCAAGAACAATTTTAGGATGGCTGACTAGGGCACGAGCGATCGCAACTCGCTGTTTTTGCCCTCCAGAAAGACTGTCTGGATAATAATCGATGCGATCGCCCAAACCAACACTTTTGAGAGTATCCGTCGCCAGCCGATCCATATCTTGCTTTAGATACTCATCATGCAGTTCTAAAGACATTCGGACATTCTGCTTTGCTGTTAAGAAAGTCAATAAATTGTGTGCTTGAAAAATATAACCAATCTGCCGCCGCACTTCCATCAATTGCCGCTTACTAGCCCCACACATTTCCTGTCCCAAAACTTTCAGGTTGCCTTCTTTAGCGGTTCTCAATCCACCTATTAGTGTTAGTAAGGTGGTTTTACCAGAACCAGATGGCCCAGTCATAATTACGATTTCTCCAGAATAAATGTCGAGATTAATATCAAACAAGACTTGCTTGCAGAGTTGTCCCTGACCGAAGTAGTAATCGAGATGGCAAACTGAAATAACTGGTTGTTGGCAAGTATTTTGAACTTGGAGTTTTGAGCTTCGATCGAGACTAATTTCTTGCAGCATGAGAGTTCAACTGTAAATTTGGGTTTTGTTCTAGAAAACTATGAGTTTTGAAATGCGATATTTTGCTAAACTTCAACTCAAAACTTAGAAGATATCAGCTGGATCGGCTGCTCGTAATTTTTGTATGGCAAGCGTTCCCGCTCCAATACACATAACGAATGTCAACACTAACACAGTTACCGCGCGAGCTAGTTTCATTGCAGTCGGTAAAAACGTCACGGATTGGAAAAAAATGTAAAATCCACTTGAGAGCAAAAAACCTGGAATAAAGCCTAAAACAGCTAAAATAAAAGCTTCTTGAGCGATAATTTTAATTAGATATATATCGCTGTAACCCATTGCTTTTAAAGTTGCATATTCGGGCAAATGATCTGAGACATCAGTATAAAGAATTTGATAAACAATGACTGCTCCGACTAAAAAACCGATTGCGACACCGAGGTTAAAAGTCGGGCCAATAGAGGAGCCTGTAGACCAATATGCACTTTCACGAGCAGTGAATTCAGCGATGTTTAGTACTAGTAAATCATCCGGCAGCTTGGCTCGTAAATCAGCCTGAACCTGCTCAATGGAGGCATTTGATTCTACGTCAATAATACCAAGATCGATGTCGTTTGCTTGGCGTTGGGGAAAAAGTCGTAAAAAGGTAGAATCGCTGACGATCAGATTGCCGTCAGCAGAAAAAGAAGAACCGAGCTTAAATAATCCAACTATTTGAATTTGATAATCGTTAGTTTGGACGATCAGCGGATTCTGTTTTTTCAGCAAACTAGGAACGTCTCCAAGCTGAGGAACCAATCCAGCTCTATCAAATAACGCTCGATTCAATAACTTCAGTTTATTCAATTGTCCATTGACTTCTGGTAAGTCAAATGCTGGCTGATTTGGATCGATTCCATAGACGAAAAGTTTACGGCTAGCTCGATTTTCAGGATTTCGCCACGATGCTTGACTCACATATAGCGTCGTCAGGGATTTTACACCGTTAACACCTGCTATTTTATAGAGTTTATTTCTGGAAAAACTTTTGATAGATTGCAAGTTATCAGACAGTTTATTGACTAAAAATAAATCTCCTTTAAGCGTGGTATAGGGAGTAACTTGCGAATCAAATAGTGCATCCCTAACTCCCAGTTGAAAAAACATTAGAAAATCGGCAAAGGCAATTCCTGCTATAGCAACGAGCAATCGAGTCTTTTGACGGCTCATTTGCCGCCAAGCAAGTGGG
This sequence comes from Nostoc sp. DedQUE07, assembly GCF_034530975.2. NCBI lineage: Bacteria > Bacillati > Cyanobacteriota > Cyanophyceae > Nostocales > Nostocaceae > Nostoc > Nostoc sp. DedQUE07. Next base: position 13,706 of record NZ_JAVRCC020000093.1, read on the forward strand.
GTTTTACGAAATAATTTATCGAATATAGTCAAGTTGCTTCGCTCCCATTCAAAATTATAAATTCAAAATTCAAGCAACATATCTTTGGGTGAAGTGAAGACGCGATGAATCGCGTCTCTACAAAATGGTTTGTTTGCTGCATTATTTTTGATAATTAGTATTAATTTTGCTTGTTCCCTTTTATTGTTTGATATTGTTATTCGGCTGAATGGCAACTTGTACTTGCAAGTTAGTTAAGTTTGCAACTCGTTTGCTATCTTGGGGAGCGAGTGCAATTCTCACTTCAACAACTTTGCGATCGAGGTTTTCTCCAGGTTCGCCGCTAGTGACTTCTTGTTGGATCACCTGTAGTCCAATCAGCCGAACGGTTCCGCGCAACTGTTGGGAGAAGGACTCGCTGGAAATCTTTACTTGTTGACCTTCACGAACTTTGCCAATATCAGTTTGATATATCTCTGCGATCGCTTCCATCGAACTGGTTTGTCCGAGTTCGGCAATGCCTTTCTCGCCAACGACTTCTCCGGGTTTGGCCTTGATATCGAGAATCCGACCTGCTATAGGTGCGCGGATATAAACTTCAGCGAGATCGGCTTCAGCTTTTTTGACTGCGGCGATCGCTTTATTAACTTCGGCCTTAGCTGCTTGCACGTCTACTGGACGTACCTCAGCAATCTTATTTAGGTTGGCCTTAGCTTGCTGGATTTGCTGCCGTAGGGTATCTACACTCTTATTTTGGTTAGCTTTAGCTTCGGTAAGCTGTGCTTGCGCTGTTTCTAAAGCAAGTTGTTTTCGATCTACTTCTACAGCAGAAATCGCGCCGTTTTGGTAAAGCGAGGAATAGCGATTATACTCAGTATTGGCAGTATTAACTTCGGCTTGCCAGCGAGAGATAGTGGCTTCTCTAGTAGATATTTCGCCCTTTAACTCTTCTTCCAAGCGATCGATTTCAGCTTTTTGGGCAGCAATCTCTCCAGATTTGGCGCCAGCTTGCACCTTGGCTAACTCTGCTTGGGATACTTTGACTTGTGCTTGTGCTTCCAATAGAGCATTTTGCAGCCGATCGCGCGAATCCATAATAGCGATCGCTTGACCGGCTTTAACGCTACCGCCACGCTGTACAAGCAATTTGGCTACGCGATCGTTGCTTAAGGTAGCAGGTACGGATACTTTAATGACTTCCGTTGCTGGTTCTATCCGTCCTAAAGCGGTAATTTCTTCAATCTTTGGTCTGGGTTGCACAACTTCAACGGGTTTGCCGATTGGTTTTGATTGAGAAACACCGTAGAAAGCGATAATTCCTGTAAGAGCAGTACCAGCCACAACTACAGCCAGCATCCATTGTGTTGAAGGTTTTGAGAGCGATTGTAAATTCATGTCAATCCTTCAAATTTCAGCGAGGACTTTGGTAAAATCGTCCTTGGTCATTAGTTATTTGTCCTTTGTAAATACAAATGACAAATGACAAATGACTAATGACAAATGACTAATGACATTTCTGATGTTTTGACGGCAAAAGTTAAACTACAAGAGATGTCAGGCTTGCCCAATCTTGAGGCTTTAAGAATACTTCGTACAACTCGGCTTCTGGGGTGTTGGGTTCGGGTTGATAGCCATACTCCCAACGCACTAATGGAGGTAAAGACATCAAAATTGATTCTGTGCGTCCGTTAGTTTGCAACCCGAAAATCGTGCCGCGATCGTAAACTAAATTGAATTCAACGTAGCGTCCGCGCCGATATAATTGAAAATTACGTTGGCGATCGCTATACTCCATTGACTGCCGCCGCTTGACAATTGGCGTGTAAGCAGGTAGAAAAGTTTTACCGCAATCTTGTGCGAATGCAAATAATTCTTCCCAATTGCGGGTTTGTGGGATGTCAACGCGATCGCTGTAGTTTGCCGCTGCTCCTTTGGGATCGGGGCCTCGATAAAGCTGACCTTGACCGTCTTGATAGTCAAAAAAGATGCCGCCAATGCCCCGCATTTCTTGACGATGTTTGAGATAAAAATACTCGTCGCACCAAGGTTTAAACACTGGATAATATTCGGGATCGTGCGCGTCACAAGCCTGTTTTAATGTGTAATGAAAATGAGCCGCATCTTCAGCAAACGGATAGTAAGGCGTTAAATCGATGCCGCCGCCAAACCACCAAACCGGGCCAGCTTCAAAGTAGCGGTAGTTGAGATGAACGGTTGGCACATAAGGATTGCGCGGATGCAATACCATTGAAGTGCCGGTGGCATAAAACTGATGTCCATTAGCCTCTGGACGTTGTGCCAAGATTGAAGGCGGCAAATAAGAACCCCAAACTTCAGAGAAATTAACTCCACCTTGCTCGAATACTGCACCGTCGCGGATGACGCGGGATCTACCGCCACCTCCTTCGGGTCGTTCCCATGCATCTTCCTGAAACGTACCTTCGCCATCTAGCTGTTGCAAACCCTGACAGATTTCGTCTTGCAACTGTCGCATAAACTGGCTAACTCTAGCCTTGGCATCAACTGGGGGTAGAGGTTTGGATTGAGTTGTTGGAGCAGTTAAAGTAGTGTTCATAAGCAATACCTGTTTTTCCTATTTCTTAATAGCGAACATTTTTGTTTAGCCTCCTAACTTTTTAGATCCCCCTAAATCCCCCGATAAATTGGGGGACTTTAAGAGACTCTTTGCCCCCCTTTTTAAGGCTACGGTGTACACACAAGTGTTGGTGCAGTGTATCTATCCCGCCTCGGAATAAATTCCGAGTCTCATA
>NZ_JAVRCC020000094.1:0-15828 GCF_034530975.2 Nostoc sp. DedQUE07
GGGGGGTAAATCCGAGGTTTGCGCTTCATTACCAAGATGTGTGTACACAGAAGCTCCGACACGGAGAGGGGAGCCAAAACTCTAATTTCTCGTTGCTCCTCCCTTTCCCTGTGGGAGAGGGAGGTTGTCCGGGAGAGGTTCATCGAACTCACGTTAAAACAGTCGCGACGAATATTCTTAACCGAACGGTATTGAGTTGGAGTACACAGTCATCAATTGTGTAAACTTCAGTGAAAGTTATGATATTTTTGACCGCAGCCTGATTTTTGAGAATTGAAAAACACCGATTCCCGACTTCATAAAAGTTGTCGGGGATTTTGTTTTTCCCCAGCAGTTAACAAATCTTCAAATCGGTAGATGTATTTTTGTCTAGCTATTCACTAACGATCGCATAAAATTGATTCGGATTAAATTTACATTTCTTTAAAAGACAATATGTTTGCCAGAATTCGCCGAATTTTGAGTCAATTTTTTAGTAATTCCAGAACAATCAACAACGAACCACTGAATAAAGTCAGTTTGATTGTCATTATTATAGTTGATATTTTTATCTTAATTAATGTTTTTACCGGACTCGATGATATTAGCAGATGGCATATCAGTCCAACTGAGGCTTATCCATGTTATTCAGAGTGGCAAAATTACCGAGCAAAAACCACTAAAGATAAAGACTATGAAATTGTTAGACTTTCATTGCCATCTTACACGAACAATCAATTTAGTTTTCGGGGAAACTATCAACAAGCCGAAGCAGGACATCTAGGTAAGGTTTCTCAAACTTGTTTGCAATATGCCGATTACAAAGATAAGATTAAGAATTCTGAAAAGCAGCAAATTATCAAAACTATCGAGGAAAAACAAGCAAAAATTAGTAGACTGGAACAAGGCAATCGCACTATTAAATCTCAGTATGACTCAACGCTTTTAGAAAAAATTGCCGGACAGAATCGCGAACAATCAATTAATCAAGTCAGTGCTGAAAAAGCTAAACAGACGTTAGAAGAAAATAATCGCCAAATTTCTACTCTTCAACAAGAAACTTCTACTCTTAAAAACGAACTACTCGCTCAACCAGAAAGCATTAGTTTTATAACCTTTCTTAAAAATGACAATCGATTTCAAGAAGTCGATAAAGGCTATCATCAGGCATCATTTTGGTATCCAAGTATCCAACTTGGTTTTCAATCCCTCTTTCTTTTACCACTGATTCTCATTGCCTTATCAGTTCATAAATTTGCCCAAAGAAGAGGATATGGACTCGTCTCGCTAATTAGCTGGCATTTGCTAGTTATCTTTTTTATCCCATTAATCATTAAAATATTTGAATTTCTCCAAATAGGTGCAATATTCAAATTTTTATTTGATGTAATTAGCGCCATTTTTGGCGGTTTACTTTTCCTGATAAATTATGTTTATATCTTGCTGATTCCAGTTATTGGTTTTGGAATCATCCAATTTTTTCAAAAATTTGTCTTTAACGCTAAAGTCCAAGCAGCTAGCAGAGTTCAAAAATCCCGATGTGTCAATTGTGCCAAGAAAATTAGACATCTTGATACTTACTGTCCACACTGCGGTTATTATCAGTACATTGAATGCCATAACTGCCATAATCTTACTTATAAGCATTTGTCGTACTGTAAACATTGTGGAACTTCTCAAGTTTCCAGTAATTTGTAATCAATGAAGTCGTCGATCGCCTTTTTAACTTAGATATGAAAAAAGAGAAACAAATCAATAAAGAGAGTCAGTCGCCGCTTGATTTTCTGAAAAACCTGTTGATTGCTCGTTGGCGATCGCTCTTACTCCTTTTGATCGGAGTGTATTTACCTTTGCAGATTTTTGAAATCTTGACAGTGAATATATGGAAGAATCAAGCAGGCTTTCCGTGGGATGCGCCGATTCTGTTAGCGGTTCATTCTACAGCAAACCCACAGTTAGACGTTTTAGCTGTCATCCTAGCGACAATTGGGTTGCCTTGGACGGCAATGGTGATTTTGGGGGCGATCGCACTGATGTTAATACTTCAAAAACGCTGGCGATCGCTAGCTTATTTACTCACCGCCTCAGCAGGAAGCGTCATCATCAACCGCACAGCAAAACAATTAATGCATCGAGTGCGTCCACAATTGTGGCAGTCCATTGCACCTGAGTCTACTTTTGCATTTCCCAGCGCTCATGCGATGACGAGTGTAACATTGGTAGCAATTTTGTTATTTTTAACTTGGGCTACCTCTTGGCGCTGGTTGATTCTCATATTTGGCAGCTTATACATCATCGCAATTGCGTGGTGTCGTCTCTATTTAGGGGTTCATTTTCCTAGTGACATTCTCGCAGGTTGGATGGTTGCATTAGGTTGGACGATTGGTGTCAGTCTAATTATCAAACCCTATAGAACTATAGCCAAATCCGTAGATAGCGAACGTTCTAAAGATGAAACTACTTTACTACCAGAAGAAGTAAAGTCGATAAATAAGGAGTAATATTAGCCCTCACCCTAAATCCCTCTCCCAAGCTTGGGAGCTACCGTGTATACACAAGTCAAATTACCCCCCTTAATCCCCCCTTATAAAGGGGGGAAACAGGAATCTTGTTCCCTCCCCTTTATAAGAGGAGGGTTAGGGTGGGGTAAAACCGTGATTTCTCAGCTATTTCAGACTTGTGTATACACCGTAGAGCTTGGGAGAGGGACTTTGCTTATTTTAAATTTAAAAATTGGATCTCAAAATATGGTCTTTTATTTTTTTGTCAAGAACTCGTTTTGTAAGTAAAGCTATTGAAGAAAAATCCAGAAATCAGAATTCAGAATTCAGCAATCTTTCAGTCGGAGATTGGGACTTGCGACTCTCTTGTTGACCACCAAATTTTCAATTTGGTGGGGGTGCAAAAACGCTGATTATTCAGACGATCGAGTACTCGCTAACGCTACGCTATCCGCCAGTTGTACAGAATACCCAACTGAATTCTGTTTGATAACTTAATTATCCAAAAACGGTATTATAGGCTATTGTTTTTGGCTTGGCAAAACTTTTAGGTTTACTGACTTTACCATTCAACCTCTTGGTGATAAAGTAATCCCATTAATTCATATCTATTCAAAACAACAATCAATATAACAATGAAAACATTGCAGGCTTTAATGCCGATCGCGCTGGGTTTACTTACACTTACAGTCGCGAGTTCTGTGAATGCTCAAGCGATAATTGACACTGTAGACAACGGTAATTTAAGTGTGACGGGGATGACACGAGGAAGCGGTTGCACTGTCCTTTTTAGTCCTCAAGGGGAGCTAGTTCAAAACGGTCGTTCCTGTAGTTCAAAAGAAATTGGTAAAGCTCAAACTGCGATCGATACCTATCTCCGGGAGCAAGGCGCACCTGAGCGCAACAGTGACAACTCAATACGTCAAAGACTGACCTTAATCTGCTACGGTGAAGGTCGCAAACCAAGTGTTGAAAACCGCAACAGCTATGAATGGAACTCACGTCGTCATCGCTATGAACTGCAAAATCGTGTAGAGTCTTCGACAAACGAGTTCGATTCCGAGGTTCAAGTCGAGATTCGTAATATGCAGGGAAAAATTCATCTGGGCGGAAGGCTCATCCCGCCAATTAATTCAGGCGGTACTGATGGATGGTGGAACCTCAAGGATCTCCGTGTCACACCTGAGCAAATCACGGGAAAATACCAAGTAAATGGGCTAAATCATCCGCGTGTTGAGATCGATCGACGCAGTGGACGGATTGCCATTAATGGGATTGAGCATTTCCGTGGTAATTGTGATTCCGGCGACTGGAGCAATAGCAGAACTCGTTTTTAGTCTGTTGTATTGTTGGGTTTTATAAAGACAAAGACGAAACCCATGTCTTCGCAGTTTTTATCTCACATTCGGCACCTTCAACTGTTATATAGGAATCATATTTGATTTTTGAACAAAATTAGGTATTGTAGGGTGTGTTAAAACGCAGTTTGTAACGCACCAAACCCTTGATGATAGTGCCGTACTCTCGCAGCTACACACCCTACGTATCTTTTCAAAAATCAAATACTAGTCCTATATAAAAATACACTTCTAAATTGGATTGTTTGTCCAGATAGCAACTAATTCTTACAATCCTCTGAATTCCCCGTGTAAACGATCGATTGGTAGCGTCCTTGATCTGTCTGGATTGTTACACAGTAGTTGGTTTTGCCTTCTAACCAGTAGCCGTAGCCCGAATCATCACTTTTGACCCATCGATAGCCCCGTTTTTTCACTGTGTTTTCTGCCTGTCCTGCTCTTGCTCCCACTAAATCGCTCAACCGAGAGACGGTAGTACCCGCTTCCGGCTGACGCCTAGCAGCAGCTCTCCGATTTCTGTTACCTGAGTTTTGTCGATTGGCAGATGTATCCCAATAGACAAAAATCGACTCATTGGCGAGACGATAAATCTGTCCTCGATCGCCAAGTCCAGATTGTCGATAGGCAGCATCACCATTTCGATCGCGATAATTGCCAGGTCGATTACCCGAAGGGAGCAGGTCATAGCTATTACCATTTTCTAGTTGAATGCTAACCGCACCCTGACGTTGGGAAAAGGTACAAGGGCCAGAGGATGTGGCGCGGTCTTCTCCTTTTGGGAATACATCGCAACGGGCATTCACGGTATCGGCTTTGACGGATACAGGAAAACTCAAAGAAGCGATCGCCAATGCTACCGCTAACAATGAATTAGAAGATTTCATCACCGTAAAACTCCTGAGTTATGATGACAACGAAGATGACATTTTATATCATCCTCTAGATGTGCGTTTGCTAGTTGACATTTGCAAATCTTTTAGACATCTTCCGCAACGCCAAATTAAGAGCAGCCCTCAACATATTCGACTTCTGGCAATTTACCCGCTCTGAACTCAGTGACAAGTTTACCATCAGTCTCGAAGACTAGGCGATAGTTGCGATCGCTAGGGTCTTTCGGGATGAAAGTTAGGTAATGTCCGTTTTGGACGTATTTATGAGGTGTGACTTGAATTTGTCCTGGGTAAAGAGACTTGATTTGCGCTTCGGTGTCGCCAATTTTTGCACCTTTGAAGGTAGTAATCTGATTATTTTGCCTTACATCTACTCTGGAAATTCGACCTTTTGTCACCATGAACGAAAGATTTTTGGGTTCATTTTGTGGCTTAATATAATAGCAATTGTTATTTGGTGAATCGCCCACTAGCTTAGTACCAGCAGCCTTTGCCGCTTGAGGGACAGTCATGCCAACTTTTACTGTGCCAATACCGTTAATAAACAGTTTTGACTGATTCGTTAGTTTCGCCTTGGCGATAACTGTGCTAATAGTCAAACAAGAAACTGTCAGCATTACGGTGACAAAAGTCAAGATTTTAGTTTTGTTATTCATAATTAGATATTTTCCTCAGTTAAGTCGATAATTTCATCGAAGCAGAAGTTGCGGACTAAATTTGCCAATTTTTCTGCCAAAGCAGAATGAGTTTGGGGAATTTGCTCAATGAGTTGCAAAATCCTTTCAGCATCGACTTCAACGGCTGCCTGATTCAGTTCTGTTAGCCATTGGGTAGGCATAATGGTAATTGCAGAGCGAAGATCCAAGATAGTAGATTGAGTATTTTCTAAATTGTTGCCTATTGCATCTTCATTGCTTTCTTCTGCACAGATATAACGTACTTGCAAATATTCAGCGATCTTTTCAAAAATCACTTGCTCTCGGAATGGCTTACGAACCAAATCGTCACAACCTGCGGCTAAGATACTTGCCTGTTGTTCTTCAAAAGCACTGGCAGTTAAGGCAATAATTACAGTGCGGAAATTTCTAGTTGTATTTTTTTCCTTGGCTCTAATCTCTTTAGTGGCATCGTAGCCGTTGATTACAGGCATCCGCATATCCATCCAAATTAGGTGAGGTTGCCAGGTTTGCCAAATAGCGATCGCTTCTTGTCCATTAGTCGCAGCCTGAATTTCAAAACCAATGCTACCAAGAAGTTGCACAATCAAATCGCGGTTTTCTTTACGGTCATCTACTACGAGAATACGGTAAGATGCTTGGCCTTCTGCTAGCTTCAGTACCCGTCCCTTATTCAATTTTGGTGCAGCTTTCAAAGCTGCGGCTAAATTCACTTGAATATCAAAGCTAAAAGTAGATCCTTGTCCCAGGCTACTCGTTAAGTGAATATCGCCTCCTAGCAACCGCACAAATTGACGGCTGATAGTCAGTCCGAGTCCAGTTCCCTCCTTAGTTTGAATACCACTTGTTGTCTGGACAAAAGGCTGAAACAGGTTATTCATTTCTGCTGCCGCTATTCCCCGTCCAGTGTCTTGAATTTCAAAAAATAAGGATTGGGCATTGGGCATGGGGCATGGGGCATTGGGCATTGGGCATTGGGCAGGGCTTAATAGTTCTTCCTCCCCTGCCCCCCCTGCTTCCCCTCCTCTACTCTCACTTCCTAATCTGACTCGTAAAGTAACTCCCCCTGTTTGAGTAAATTTGACGGCGTTACCCAAAAGATTAATTAGCACTTGGCGGAGTTTACCTTCATCTGTTTGGATGTAGCGGGGGAGATTGGGAGCCATTTCAAATTTGAGAAACAATTGCTTTGCCTGTGTCCGCACTTGGAACATCTCTTGTAATGTTTGCAACAGCAGATATAGATCGAAGTCTTCGGGGTTGAAAATGATTTGTCCAGCTTCAATTTTGGACATTTCCAAGACATCGTTAATCAGGTTAAGCAAGTGTTCTCCACTGCGATTAATGGTAGCTAATGATTCGCGCTGGTTTGAGTTGAGGCTAGTGTCTCGCTCCATTAATTGGGAAAAACCTAAAATTGCATTTAGAGGAGTGCGGAGTTCGTGACTCATGTTAGCGAGGAAAGCACTCTTGGCTCGGTTGGCAGTTTCGGCGGCTTCTTTGGCAATTCTCAGCGCTTCTTCTGCCTGGTGTCTAGCTCGACCGATCGCAATTATTTCACCTACCAGTTTCAATAGATTAATATCTTCTTGGTTCCAGGTTTTTGAGTAGTGAATCATCGCTGCACCAACAAACCCAACTACTTTGCCAGCATGAACCATTGGCACAGCTAGTATAGATTGAAACGACATACTTTCAAAAAGTTGTCGCTCAGGTAGATGCAGGGGTAAATCTTCCACGCAAGAGATTTGTCGATGCCTACCACAAAGAATCGGCTCGTAGAAATAGGGGAAAACTTCCACAGGCGAACCTTTGGCAATATCAATCAATGGTGCAACATCTTCACCACACCATTCATGGATCAGGTTGAATTCACGTTTATCCTGGGAGCATTCAAAGATGCAACTGTGTTCAGCATCAATAAATTCAGCGATCGCTCGCAATGTAAAATTAATTGCTGTTGCTAAATCTTGGTCAATAAATTGCCGAGAAACGCTGCTGATTAAACTTTCGGCTTGAGTTCGACGTTGCAATGCTGCTTCTGCTTGTTTGCGTTCGCTAATATCACGAGCTACGCCGACAATCTGAAAATTACCTTGGGCATCTTGTGTGCGGACTGCATTACTAGTTAGCCAAACCCAGCCCCCATTCCGATGTTTAGCGCGGTACTCAGTCCCCGAAATTCCCTCACCTGTTGCCAGAATACTTTGGGCAACTTCCAGCCATTTTGGCAGATCGTTGGGATGAGTAAAGGATGCCAAGGAATTACCCTCTATTTCGCTGGGGGCAAATCCGGTAGTCTTCAAGATATTTGGAGAAATATAGTTGAAAACCCCATCAGCATCAAGAACAAACAGCACATCGTTAACTTTTTCGACGATAGTGCGAAACTTTAACTCGCTTTGCTGTAGGGCTGCTTCTGCTTGTTTGCGTTCCAATTCGGCACCGGCACGGGCAGCAAATATTTTCACAATCAGTTCCCGTCCCGGATCGGGTTTCATGGGTTTGACATCTATCACTGCTAGATGTCCGATAATTTCGCCGGATGAACTGGTGAGAGGAACGCCAAAAAAACTCTCGGCATTCATCTTCACTAAATCGGCATCTTCTGGAAAACTAGTTTGTACTGCTTGCGGGTAATGACACATATTCCCTCGCAAGGTGTGTTCGCAAGGAGTACCGTGTAAATCGTATTCCAAGTTATCGTTAATAGCCCCATCACACCAAAATGCCAAAGTGCGGACTCTCGTTTTTGGCTCGTCATCAAACTCAGTCACTAAGGCATATTGAACCTGCAAGACTTCGGCAAGGTAACGAACGCAAGAATTGAAAAATTCATTGCCTGTTTTCGCGGCTGTACCCTCAACAATTAAGCGTAAAGCTTGTTCTTGCTGTTTGCGTTGGCTAATATCTGTAAAAACACAATCCAAACAGTATTCTTCGGCGTTGAGACGGAGTGATAACAGTACCCAAACAACAAATCCATCCAAGCGTCGCAGTGCTACTTCAAAATTGCGAACTTCGCCGGACTGTTCTAACTCTGCTAACATTTGCACCCGTTCTTCTGGATTGACATATAAATCAGTTGTGAAATACTTGCCAATTAAGTCAGCAGCAGAGGTAAAACCTAATATCTCAGCACCACGTTGATTTGCATCGATAATCAATCCATCTTTTTGGCAGGTGCGAAAAATCCCCACTTGGGAATTTTCAAAGATGTTGCGGTATTTCATTTCACTACGACGCAAGGCTTCTTCTGCTTGCTTGCGTTCTGTGATATCGCGTCCCACGCCGGCGATCGCAATTTCACCGCTAGGAGTGTTAATTGTAGAAGTGTTAAAGTTGAACCATCGCCAGCTACCATCTTGGTGTCGCAATCGCACTTCAATATCAGTCAGCTTTTCACCAGTTATCGCTTTTTGTAAAGCACTGGCACTAGTTGCTAAGTCTTCCGGTTTGGTAAACTCCACCACAGAATGACCTTCGATTTCCTCTAGGCTGTAGCCCATGATTGCAGTCACATTGGGCGAGTGATAAGTAAAAATTCCTTCTGGCGAGAGGACAAATATCAGATCGTTGGCATTTTCCACAATGCTACGGAATTTTAACTCGCTTTCCTGGAGGGCTGCTTCGGCGCGTTTGCGTTCTGTGGCATCAGTGCCGACTGAAAGAATTTCGATTAAGTTTCCTTGGGCATCTAAAATGGGTTTATTCGCCCAGACGATCCAGACGCGATCGCCATTTTTACATGAGTTCTCGTTTTCGTTAAATAGATAATTTTCTGGCTGCTGACAAATATCAACCATTAATGTGTGCAAATCGCGCCCAGAAGTTTCCGTTTCTGGTACGATTGTACCAATAACATTGCTTCCGATAATCTCATCTACATCGAAACCAAAAAGCCTTTGACCGTAGTCATTTAAAAATATAATGTCACCATTGCCATCCCAACGCAGAATGATACAGTTGGCTGTTTGCACCAAATCGCGGTACTGAGCTTCGCTTTGACGTAAGGCTTCTTCGGTGCGTTTGCGAGCCGTAATATCCCGGACTATTGCTAAAATATGTTGCTTGCCATTGTAGATACAGGTTGTTCCTTTGACTTCCACATCTATTAAACTGCCATCTTTGCAGATATCAACAGCTTGTCCATAAAATTGCTCGCCATATCGGGTTTTCTCGACAAACTCTAGAAAAACAGAATGGGAGTCTGGGTGAATATAAGCAGATGGATGTAAAGTGAGAAATTCTTCATAAGAGTAACCGTGCATTTGACAAGCCGCCGGATTAACTTCGGCGACTTTTTCAGTCTCTATTTCAGTAATAAATAGTCCATCATTAATTGCTTCAAAAATACTGCGGTATTGTAATTCGCTTTGTCGCAGCGCTGCTTCAGCCCTTTGGCGCTGGGTGATGTCGCGGAAACTCCACACTCTACCAATAATTTGTTCGCCGATGCGCTGAGGACAAGAGTAGCGCTCAAATACTCTGCCATCTTCTAGTTCTAACCAGTCGTAACTAACTAATTCTGGCTGTGAGTATAATTCTCGGACTCGTTGCAAAAATTCATCAGGATCTTTTAGCTGGTTTGCCAGATACGCTAGCCGCTGAATACAATCTGGTTCCGTCAAAAGTTCTGGTGGAATTGACCACATTTCTAAGAACTTTTGGTTGTAACTAGTAATATTACTTGAGCTATCGACTACTAATATACCATCTTGAATCGATTCAAAGATAGCGCTTAATAAAGATAGAGAATTTTCTAAAGCTACTTGGGTTTGTTTGCGTTCGCTCAGATCCCGCCCTAAAACCACCAAGGCTTTGCGTCTACCATCCTGGTGAAATAGGGGAGCTTTAATCATATCTAAACTGCTCACTGTCCCATCAGGACGAGGAATAGCTTCTTCTACCCGATGCACACATCCCAATTGCCAAGCTCGTTCATCTGTTTTGTCGCAGTTGAGCAAAGCATCATGATAAAAATTGCTAAATTCTGCCAATTCTGAGTCTGTTTTGCCTTGATAATCAACGCCTTGTAGCTCTAAAAATTCTAGGTTAGCTTGGTTTGACAGCAACCATTTGCCCTCACCGTCTTTCAAACAGATAATATCGGGTGTAGCGTTAATTAATGTCTGCAATCGCTCCTCAATTTCTTGTAAGGATTCTTGAGTTCGTTGCGTCAATGTGATATCCCGAATCACCAGTATTGCACAGCGATCGCCAGTCATTCCGGTAGAGCTACCAGAAATTTGTAATGTTATTTGCTCATCTTGCTGCAACTGATAATTTGCTGTTTCATACTCTCCATTGAGTATCTGCACATCAGGATAGCAGGATAAAGCAACTGGTTGTCCTAATTGTGTCAGGGGTAGCAAGTCAGTTAACTTCGCACCGCACACAGTACCGTGAGGTTGGTTTACTAGAGACTCAAAGCGAGAATTGCACCATTGAATCAGTCGGTCTTCTCCTACCCAAACTACAGCATCAGCGATCGCACCCAGCGTTACTTCCATCTTGTTCGCAGTGGCTTGCAATTGCTCTACCTGCTCTAGCTGTAGTGTATTCATCAAGACTCCTGTTAAATAATTCGTAATTCGTAATTCGTAATTCGTAATTTTTATTAATTAAGTACTGTACAAATTAACAATCCTGTGCTAAAGATGATACTAGTAAATCTGTATAGTGATTGTATCGTTAGTCTCTGACTGAAATATTCGACTACAGCAAAACTACATATTTTCTTCATTTTACAAAAATGCGATCGCCAAATCAGCAATTGCGATCGCCAAATCAACAATTGCGAACTCCAAATCAACAATTGCGTACGCCAAATCAACAATTGCGTTCGCCAAATTAACAATTGCGAACGCCAAATCAGCAATTGCGTACGCCAAATCAGCAATTGCGAACACCAAATCAACAATTGCGAACACCAAATCAACAATTGCGTACGCCAAATCAGCAAATGTGTAGGCATCTCAAAATATAGCGGTTTTTTCCTCGTTTCCTCGTTCCCAGTCTCAGACTGGGAATGCATTCATTGAGTCTCTGACTCAATACCATACTGGAGGCAGAGCCTCAAGGAGGGGCATTCCCATGCAGAGCATGGGAACGAGATAACGAGATACCCCCTGCTCCCTGCTCCCTGCCCCCTGCTCCTTGCCCTCTGCTCCCTGCCCCCTGCCGTCTTAATGATAAGTCTTTAACCCGACACGATATTACGCCCAGCAGCAGCTTGGTATAAAGATTGTATCGTCAGCCCATCATTGGGGTATTCGACTACAGTGAAATTACATATTACCTGAAAGCGATCGCCTTTGAAGGCTGTGAATATTTGCTGGCGGAGGGTAGTTAAAATCTCACTCAGGCGATGGTTTACTTCTGTTTTTGTTAATCCAGAAACTCCCACGACAAATTCACCATTACCCCAATAACCAAGCACTTCACCACTGCAAAATGCCGATTGGAATAAACGACTCCATCTTTGCAATACCTGGTTTCCAGCCTGATGACCATACTTAATATTAATTTGACGCAAATCAGTCACGCTTAAAATCGCCAAACAAACAGATTGCTGATTTTTCTCAGCTTGAGCAATTAGGTGCTGCAAGTCGCGGTTAGACTGAAACTGATTTGTTAGTCCGGTTAAGGGATCTTTAGTAGAAAGCGATTGTAGTAAACGACTGCGTTCTAAGCGATGGGTAATGCGCGCCAACAATTCTGCACCGACAACAGGTTTAATCACATAATCATCTCCCCCAACCGCAAACACTTGCTGCACAGTTTCCATTTCTCGGTGAGCAGTCAGAAACACAATCGGTAATTCCTGCCATTGGGGATCGGTACGAACTGCTCGGCAAAGTTCGATACCATTTATATGAGGCATTTCCACATCCAAAATCAACAAATCCGGTTTAGTAGATTGCAATACTTCCCAGAAACGTAGCGGATTTTCTAATCCTGTCATCCGCATACCCCACGGCTCTAACATTGGGCGCAGTGCTGCTAAAATCAACGGGTCGTCATCTACTGCCAGTATATTTACCCGTAAAGAACGAGTACGTTGTAATATCTGGGACGACACATCCCAAACTTGAGCAGCTGTTACAGGCTTGACCAAAAACCCCCGCGCCCCGTATTGAGCAAAAGTTACGCGTTCTACTAACTCATCAGTTGCAGCCAGCACCAGAACGGGTACGGGTGGGGTACGCGTTGCTAAGTCCCTTAGTAGTGCTAAACTTTCTTTACGCCAGCCGATATCATCTATATTTAGCACTACTAAATCTGGTGATGTGGTTTGGAGAAAGTTTTTTGCATCCTCTAAGTTGCTGATTTGCTGCCAGCATATTCCCATGCACTCAACCAGTTGTTGCAACTGAGAACCTAGTTGCAGATTGGGGTCAATTAATATCAATCGGGTACTAATTTCTGGTGCGATCGCAGCCGAAGTTTGATAATCTACATTTTGCCCCATCAGGTTGATGATGTTACCCAAACCTTCAATCAGCCCCAGCAATTGCCGCTTTTCACTTACTGACAAATCACCATCTTTCCCTAAAATCTGTTCAATTTGCCGCGCTAGCAAAGTACCATTGTCTTGCTCAAACATTCCCAAGACACCAGCTAGTTTGTGCGCCTCTCGTTCTCCCGATTTACGTAACTCCTGAGTCAGCGTTTTACCAGATAATGCAGTCGCCAATTCTTGCAGTACCGTTAATCGCTGCACCATCAACCCCTGATATTGCTTCCACAAGCCACCCATCGCTTGCTGAAACTGCTGTTCAACATCACGGTTAGAAATTCGAGATTTTTCTTCCTCCCCCTGCTCCTCTGCCCCTCGTCGGTCACTGAGCGTAGTCGAAGTGCTGCCCCTCTGCCCCTCTGCCCCTCTGCCCCCCTGCCTCCCCTGCTCTCTTCCAGGATTCAGCCGATATCCCAAACCATAAACATTTTCAATCCAGTCTACTGCTCCGGCTGCTTTTAACTTTTGTCGTAAGTATTTGATGTGAGATTTTACAGTTTCCTCTTGGGGTGGGTCGTCAAAAGTCCACAAATGCTCAATAATATCCCCCCGACTAAAAACACGGGATGGATTCCGTAAAAATAGCTCTAGCAAACTATATTCTTTGGCTGTTAATTCCAGGAGTTTGTTGTTATATGTGACTTCGCAACTACTGGGATCTAGTCGCAGCGCGCCTACTTCCAGTATAGGAGTACAGGGGCGATCGCCTCGACGGATCAACGCCCGTATCCGTGCTTGCAGTTCTTCCAAATCTAAAGGTTTGATCAGATAATCGTCTGCACCTGCATCAAGTCCCTGAATTCGCTCTCTACTACCATCTTTCGCCGTCATCAGCAGAATCGGAGTGAAGCAACCACCAGAACGCAATCGCTGACACAATGTAATCCCGTCTAGTTTTGGTAATCCTACATCTATTAATAACAGGTCATAGTTCGTACTTTGCGTGTATTCCCAACCCATTTGTCCATCTTGTACGACATCAACAACATAGTGTTGCTTAGTCAGAGACTTCAACAAGACACTTGCTAAAATTTCTTCATCTTCGATTAGCAAGATTCTCATACACCCGTCCAAAATATAATTTGCTACTTTACCCAAAAAAAATAGTACATTAGGTAGTTATTTTTCTACAAGGAAAAAATAAAATAATTTAGCAAGTCTTCTTATTTCGGTTACATTGAATTCACCTTATACTTAACCTGACTTTTCACAGGATCTGGAAAACCTCACTTCCATTCCTCTCTCCTACAAAAAGAGAGGCTTTGAATTCTCCCCCTTCCCTGGTAGGGAAGGGGGTTGGGGGGTTAGGTTTCGCGTTGGTTTTTCCACATAGCGTGAAAAGTCAGATACTTAACTCCTAACTCCTAACTCTTAACTCCTCCCTTTAAAAAATGGTTCCTTCCAAACGAGTTTATTTATTATTAGTTTTGGGTATAGCAATCGCCCCGATTCTATCCTTATTTATCAGCATTAGAGCAACCATCGCCATAACTGTGCTATTTGATGCCATCATTCTCGGACTGATGGTTGCAGATGGTTTGCGAGTGCGGCGTTCTCGCGTGCAAATTACCCGCGAATTACCGTCACGATTATCTATTGGGCGAGATAATCCTGTAGTGCTAAAGGTGACATCACAAAATACCGACGCTCAAATTGAAATCCGCGACTATTACCCAACAGGATTTGGCGTGTCTGCACCTGCACTGGGCGCCATTGTTCCCAGTAACAGCACTGAAGAATTAACGTATACCGTCCACCCAACACAGCGAGGAGAGTTTCCTTGGGGAAATATTCAAGTCCGACAGTTGGGGCTTTGGGGACTAGCTTGGGATGATTGGCAAATTCCCCAAAGTCTGCCTGTGAAAGTTTATCCTGATTTAGTAGGATTGCGATCGCTCACCATTCGTCTGACACTGCAATCATCGGGATCGATGCGTCAATCTCGCAAAACTGGTATTGGTACAGAGTTTGCCGAACTGCGAAACTATCGAACTGGTGACGATTTGCGGTTTATTGATTGGAAAGCTACTGCCCGTCGGGTTGGGGCTTATGGTAATGCCATGCCACTGGTCAGGGTTCTAGAACCAGAACAGGAACAAACGTTACTGATTTTACTCGATCGCGGTCGGCTGATGACAGCAAAAGTGCAGAATTTGCAGCGATTTGACTGGGGATTGAATGCAACTTTATCCTTAGCTTTGGCAGGTTTGCATCGAGGCGATCGCGTGGGTGTTGGTGTATTTGACCGCCAAATGCATACGTGGATTCCCCCAGAACGCGGTCAACATCATTTGAATCAGCTAATCGATCGTTTAACTCCACTTCAACCAGTATTATTTGAATCTGATTATTTGGGGGCGGTAACAAATGTTGTGCAGCGACAAACTCGCAGGGCGCTGGTAGTAGTGATTACCGATTTAGTTGATATCACTGCCTCTACAGAACTCCTAGCTGCACTCTCCAAGTTAGCACCCCGCTACCTTCCATTTTGCGTGACTTTGCGAGATCCACAAGTCGATCGTTTAGCAGACACTTTTACAGATGATGTTACAGGTGCTTATACCCGTGCAGTAGCACTAGATTTATTAATGCAACGACAAGTAGCTTATGCCCAACTGAAACAAAAAGGTGTATTGGTTCTAGATGCACCAGCAAATCAAATTGCCGATCGGTTGGTTGAGCGATATCTGCAACTCAAAGCGCGAAATCAACTTTAGTAATTGTCACTTTAACTTGTGTATTTTTATTCAATTATTTAGCGGAGGTATAAACTTTGCTTAACATTATCCAGGTAGAGACTGATGAACATAACTCTCATATCCAGCAAGTGTTTTGGGAATATCTTCATGAACCTATCCCACTAATAAAATCCTTTGAACCCAGATATGGATAGTAGCAAGG
>NZ_JAVRCC020000095.1:0-14595 GCF_034530975.2 Nostoc sp. DedQUE07
TTTGTCATTTGTCATTTGTCATTTGTCATTTGTCATTTGTCATTTGTCAGTAGTTATTCTCCTCTGCTCCCCTGCTCCCCTGCTCCCCTGCCCCTCTGCCCCCTTATCTACGAAGTCGCCCATACGATCAGTGCTTGGGTTAAACCATCTAAAGTGTATTCTTCGGCTTCTACATCCACGCGTCCGAATAAATCATGGCAAGTTTTAGAGGTTTGGGGGCCAATAGAGGCAATACAAACTCCCTCTAATAATTGGCTAGGATCGGAGTTGTTGGCAAATATACTATTAGTAAGTTGACAGAAAAATTGTACAGTTTTAGAACTGGCAAAGGTGATTGCATCTACCTTGCGGTTTTGGAGAGCTAACTTTGCCGCAGGTGGAATACTACTAGGACAACAAGATTGATATGCCGCAACTTCTATCACCTTTGCTCCCTTGAGAGTTAATTCCTTAACTAAAACTTCTCTGCCGCCGCTTTCAACTCTGGGAAATAACACCTTTTTACCATCTAATTTATCTGGGAAATTTTCCACTAAAGAATCGGCAACAAAGTTGGGGGGAATAAAATCTGCTTGCAGGGAGCGTTGTTTGAGACTTTGGGCTGTTTTCTCACCAACGACGGCAATTTTGATGCCAGCTAAGGCACGGCTATCTTTACCTTGCGTAGTTAGCCTTTCAAAAAAGTAGTCTATGCCATTGGTAGAAGTGAGAATTAACCAGTCGAAGTCAGATAAATGAGCGATCGCATTATCCAAAGCTTCCCAACTGGAGGGGGGGCCGATTTCTAAGGTAGGCATTTCGATGACTGTTGCACCTGATGCAATGAGGCGATCGCTAAATTGACTCGATTGCCCAATTGAGCGTGTCACCAAGATCATTTTACCAGTAAGGGGAGATAGGGGGAAATTGCTTGACATAGCAGGGGGGCTAAAAGTTTTGCCTGTAGTAGAAACCTGACAATCTATTTTCTCAGGTTGTAAGTACTTGCGTAGCCCAACAACTTCGCCAATCACAATTACCGCCGGAGAAAGGGATAATCCGGCGGTTTGTTCTAGAATATTGCCCAGTTGCGCCGTCCAAATTTGTTGTTCGGGAGTTCCTGCCCAACGGATGATGGCAATGGGTGTTATGTGCGATCGCCCATGCCGCACCAGTCGATCTACAATCTCTCCTAGATGTCGCCCTCCCATTAAAATTACCAGTGTCTCTAAGCGTGACAGTGCTTCCCAATCTAAAATCTCTGGTTCATGAGCTGTAAGCACTGCAAAAGTGCGGCTTAACACCGGATCTGTCAGGGGAATTCCTGCCAATAAAGGTGCAGCGAGGGCTGAGGAAATTCCTGGTACTAGTTCAAAATCACAACCGGATGCTTTCAAGGCTTCAATTTCGGAGGTGCAACGCCCAAAAATCAACGGATCGCCTGATTTGAGCCGTATAACTTGTTTTCCTTGCAGACAGTGTTTTACCAGTAACTTGTTAATCTGTGCTTGGCTTGTACTGGGTTTGCCACCGCGTTTACCAACATCTAACTTCAGGCAATCATCTGGTACGCACTGCAATAATTGAGCATCTACTAAAGCATCGTAGACTAATACTTGAGCAGTAGCTAAGAGATTGTAAGCTTTTACTGTCAGGTATGCTGCATCTCCAGGCCCAGCACCTACGAGGTAGACTTTGCCTTTGTCATTTGTCATTTGTCATTTGTCATTTGTCATTCTCCCCATGCCCAATGCCCCATGCCCCATGCCCCATGCCCAATGCCCAATGCCCAATCCTTTTATTCAATCCGTTTGGGTATTAATTTTTTCGATTAGCCGATCGACTTGCTCAATCATCTCCTTGTTTTTCTCAGCTTGGAATAATTCTCTGGCTTTTTTGAGATTAACGATCGCTTCTTTTGGCTGTTGTTGTCTTCCCAAAGTGATTCCCAAATTATAGTAAGTGAATGCATCATTGGGAACGAGACTAATGGCTTTTTTGTAATGTGCGATCGCTTCTTGAGGTTTACCTCGATCGTCCATTGCATTTCCTAAACCTGTGTAAGCTTGTGCGTGTTTGGGATCGAGACGAATCGCTTCGGTATAGCCAGCGATTGCTTCTGTGAGCTTGCCTTGAGCGTAAAAAGCACTTGCTAAATTATAATGAGCGTCTGCATAGTTGGGAGCGAAGCTGATGGCTTTTTGGTAATGTGCGATCGCTTCTTCTAGTTTGCCTTGAGCGTACAGAGTATTTCCCAAGGCATTATAACCTGCTGGGTTTTTCGGAGCGAGGCGAATGGCTTCGGTATAGTTGGCGATTGCTTCTGTTGGCTTTGCTTGAGCGTACAAGGCGTTTCCTAAGTAATAGTAAGCGTCTGCATAGTTAGGATCGAAGCTAATAGATTTTTTATACTGGGTAACTGCTTCTGCTAGCTCACCTCGATCGTAGAGAGCATTTCCTAAACGGGTGTAAGTCGGCGCATAGTCTGGTTTGAGGCGAATAGCTGCTGTATATTCGGTAACTGCTTCTTTTAGCTTGCCTTGAGCGTAGAAAGCGTTTCCTAAGTTATAGTGAGCTTCAGCATACTTGGGTTCAAGGCTGATGGCTTTTTTGTATTGGGCGATCGCAGGTTCTAATTGATTGAGTCTTGCTAAAGTCAAACCTAAATTAAAATATGCTCTAGAGTCTTGAGGATCGAGACTAATGGCTTTATTGTATTGAGCGATCGCTTCTTGTGGTTTACCGCGATCGTCGAGAGTATTTCCCAAGGCAATATAAGCTTGTGCAAAATTGGGTTCTAGTTCAATTGCCTTCCGAAAAGCCGCCTCCGCTCCTTTTAAATCTCCCTGTTTATAAAGATTGCTTCCTTGCTCGAAGTTAGCAACTGCGTTTTTGTTCCGAATAACTGCGGACTGAGTATTTTGAATTTTTGCTAAAATAACGCCAACATTTTGACCAAAGGCAGTATTCCCATTACTCAAACACAAGCAGATAATAGCTGCTACCAGTAGATTCTTGTTTTTCAGCATTTTTCTTACCTTACCTGCTTGGTTTACATCTAATATCAAGTTCGGTTAATTGCGATCGTCAAAAAACCCTATCTCAGCCCTTCCTAACTTGCTGTTAGGAGAGCAAAAGTGTAGCTTTGGCGAGGTTATAGCTGGAATTATAAGTGATTAAGCTAACCTGATACAAGTGTAATCTCATATAAATGGCTATTTCTACACAATAGACATTTCAAAGTCCCTCTCACAAGGTTGGGAGAGGGATTTAGGGTGAGGGCTTTTGATTCATGCAAAAAATCTAATAGATAGTGCTTTTTTAAAAGTAAAAAGTCGTTTTTAAGTAATTGCTGACACTTTTGTTTCCATCAATTTAACAATCGCTGCAATTAATTTTTCTGGGTTAAGAGGTTTGGATAAATGCATCTGAAACCCAGCGTTTAGAGCTTTTTCTTGGTCATTGTTTCTGGCAAAGGCAGTCAAGGCAATTGCTGGAATTTGCCCACCTTGTTCTGGTGTCCGAGTTCTGACTTGATGTATTAACATATAGCCATCCATATCGGGCATACTAATATCGCTTACCAACACATCTAGCTTGACCTCTGCTAAGGCTTGTAATGCTTCTTCAGCGGAAGATACTGTCATCACAAAAGCCCCATCTTGCTCTAATACAAAAGCAACAAAATCTCGTGAATCAGTATCATCATCGACAACTAAAATCCTCATGTCATTCAGAGGTAAGGATTTACTAGCTAAGAATGTAGGGTAGTTTTTTTCATCCGTCAGCCTTGGACTTTCATCTGCTAGAAGCGGTAAGCTAACAGTAAATATTGACCCTTTATCCTCACCGTGGCTATCTGCTTTGACAATGCCGCCATGCATTTCGATGATATTACGCACAATTGCCAATCCCAGTCCTAATCCACCAAAATTTCTCGTAGAGGTGCTATCTGCTTGGCGGAAGTAATCAAACACGAATGGCAAAAAGTCAGCGCTAATTCCCTTACCCGTATCGCTAACGATTATTTGAGCATAGCCATCAGTTTCCTGAAGTCGCACTTCTACCTTTCCTCCCCTGGGTGTAAATTTGATTGCGTTAGAAAGGAGATTCCAGACGACTTGCTGCATACGAGTCGAGTCGCCCATGATTTGTCCCACACCAGGTTCAAATACTGTATTTACCTCAATCAACTTTGTTTCTGCTGCTAACTGCATTGTCTCTAATGCGACAATACTGTAAACTTTAGATTAATCTTCGTGATATTCAGCGTCAGTTTACCTTGTAAAATTCTGGAGATGTCCAGCAAGTCCTCAATGAGTTGAACTTGTAAGGTAGCATTTCGCTCGATTGTGGCTAGGGCTTCAGATGTCTTTGTTTGGTCTAATCTGCGCGTTTGCAATAACTTTGACCAGCCGAGAATTGCGTTGAGTGGAGTGCGTAGTTCGTGAGAGAGGACGGCTAAAAATTCATCTTTAATTCGATTGGCCGTTTCTGCTTTCGCTCGTGCTACTTGTTCTAATTCCAGTAGGTGCGCTCGTTCTTCAAGTATTTGTTTTTGCTCGTGGATATCCGTACAGGTTCCAAACCACTTGACTACAAAACCTTGCTCATCTTTGAGTGGTAAACCTCGCGCTAGCTGCCAACGATAGGAGTCATCAGCAGCTCGTTTAAAACGATATTCATTGTTATATATAGTGCTATTTTTAACAGCATCAGACCACACTTTATCAGCTCTTTGAACATCATCTGGATGCAAGGCAGCCAACCAACCAGAACCCAAAGATTGTTTTAACGTTAGCCCTGTGTATTCGCACCAATTTTGATTAAAAAAATCACATTCACCGTTAGGCTTAGTTGTCCAGACAAGTTGAGGAATTGCCTCAGCCAAGTAACGGTAGCGTTCTTCGCTTTGTCGGAGAATTTCTAAGATGCGTTGACGTTCAAGAATTTCCTGTTGTAATTGCTCGTTAGTCTTAGTAATTTCATTGGTGCGAACAGCAACCATTTCTTCGAGATGATTCTGGTATTTTCGCAGTTCCTCCTCTACCCATAAGCGTTCGCTTATTTGTGTTTGAAGTTCTTGATTTGCTTGTTCTAATTGAGTAGGGCTAGGAAGTGCCAGTGCTTGTGGAACTAAAGGCACAAGCTTTAATGCTGTAATTACAGATATTGTTGCAGTTGCTGCTTTGAGAAACCCCGACACCCAATAAGTTGGATGCCAAAGTGTCCAAATCTCCATTAAATGAGTAGTGCCACAAGCTACGATAAATCCACCAAACAGCAAAAAAATCCAATCAAAGGGCAAATCTTGTCGCTTGCGGACAAAGTAGAAGAGTGTAGCTGGAATCGAGTAATAAGCTAGTGCAATGAATGCGTCAGATAATATGTGTAACCAAACTAAATTCGTTTGCCATAGATAGCAGTGTCCATGTGGAATAAATAATTCTGATGTAAAAAAGTTAGTCCACAATTCTGATATTATATTTGACATAAATACTTGATTCTTTAAGCTATAAAATCTATTATTAAATCTCTGCCCTTGCTTAATACTATTCTAGTACCAAAATCTTAATGATACGTGTGTCTAATGTCTCTACTACTTAAGCCAATTACAATATATCTTTAAAAACAAAAAGGCTGTTAGTATTATTACTGTTTTGCAAAAATTAATCATTGAAAATTCCCAAGATTTTCTCTTATCAAGCCTAAATCAATTAATTGTGGCTATGGAGCTTGTCGTCCATCCGATTGCAATTGTAATGGCTATGAAGAGAGTGGTCAAACTTGCGGAAATTGCGGACATAATTATGGTATACACTACTAAGTTATCAAATAAAAACCATTCCCATCATAATGATGGGAATGGCAAAAAATTAGGAGACACAATAGGAAAATTCAATCTCTGCAATTCTCATTCAAGTTAAGATTCGCTTGACTTAGCACTCATTTTATCTAACAGTTGAGTGATTTTTTTAGCTTTTTCAAGTTGGCGCTGTTTTTGTAATAAATCTTTAGCTTGTTGCAGGTTAGTTTTAGCTTCTTCTTCTCGCTCTTGCTGCATGAGAATATTTGCCAGCCGCAAGTAAGCATCAGGATTTTTCGGACTGCGGCGAATTACTTCCCGAAATAATTCTGTTGCTTCTTCTACTTGTCCTTGCTGGTTTAAAACATCTCCCAAAAACAAGCGCACTACGTCATTTGTAGAGTTGATGGAAATCACTTTGCGAAAAGCTGCTTCTGCACCTTGGTAATCTTTTGCTTGGGCAAGATTGATACCTTTTTGAAACAAATCTGAGGTAATCAAAGTTTTCCAGGCGAAATAGCCAAGGATTGACAGACTCAGAACAACTGCAACAGCAGCGATAATCGAACTAGTAGGAAAGGTTTCTAGCATTGTCTAAGCCAAAAGACAGGCGATAGGAAAAATCAGATATTCCATAAAAAAGAGTTTCCAGATAAATTGGTAGAATTGAGCGATCGCACTTTTCTCTTGTAAGTCTACCGTCAAACTCCGCAACCACAGCCAAGCCAACAGCCCCAAATGAGTAACTACCAGGAATATAGCGTTAACTGAGGCGA
This sequence comes from Nostoc sp. DedQUE07, assembly GCF_034530975.2. Classification (NCBI taxonomy): domain Bacteria; kingdom Bacillati; phylum Cyanobacteriota; class Cyanophyceae; order Nostocales; family Nostocaceae; genus Nostoc; species Nostoc sp. DedQUE07. Next base: position 6,562 of record NZ_JAVRCC020000095.1, read on the forward strand.
CGTGTAGCACCCCAACCAGAATTATTCCCAGATAACAGGCAGTTATTACCCAAAGAGATAGATTGAACACAGCTTGAGGGCCAAGTTTGATGGTGAAAGTAGTAATATTGTAGAGGCGATCGCCTTCCATATCCGGGATATCTTTAAAGATGGCGATCGCAAAGGTAAACACCAAAATAAATAACGTCAGCACCCATACCACAGGCGGAATTGTTTGGTTTTGTTGTAACGCCCAACTGTAATGCAGATATAAACCTAAGTTAACAATCGTACCGCGCACCGAAAAAATACACAGCGCCGCCCAAATAGGAAACTGTTTTAAGCGAATTGGTGGTAAAGAATAAGCAGTACCAATGGCCAAACTAATTGCTACCATACCCAATAAAAACGGGCCAGTTAGCCACGCCACAACCAGCGCCAAAATTCCAGTAGAAGCAACAATTAATTGCCCAGTTTGCTGGGAAAACTCACCAGACGCTAAGGGTAAATGAGGCTTATTAATCTTGTCGATTTCTACATCTTCTAATTGATTCAGCCCCACAATATAAACATTGCCACACAGACAACTAATCCATGCACCAAAAACAGGGAATAGAGAATACGTAGAGACAACATTCATTGCGTCTCTACTGATGGCAATGGCAATTAAATATAAACCCAAAACACTCAGACTTGTACCAATAATCGTATGAGGGCGAGAGAATTTCCAGAAGGCGTATAACCACTGGAAATATGATTGAACAGGTTTGCCTGGTAAAGGGCTGTTTTGAGAACTTTGGCTCATGAGTAGCTTAAATACAGTATTCTGGTTGGTTGTTAATCATTGTCACAGAATTTGGTCATTAGACTACTTTCATGAATCAATGAGCTTTCATCCTTCTACTTCGTGCCCTCTGCTGTGGCTGCGACAAGCCGTTCGCGTAGCGTCTCCGACAGGAGAAGCATCTACGTTATTCTAAACTTATAACTTCTTGCGCCAACTCATATCAAGAATGCGACTAATTTTATACAGTAAACCCGGCTGTCATTTATGTGAAGGCTTGCAAGAAAAGCTAGAACAAATCCAAAATCTCAGTTTCGAGTTGGAAGTTAGGGATATTACAACTCGTGAAGATTGGTTTGCTGCGTATCAGTATGAAGTGCCGGTGCTTTATTTATCGAACCGCAGAGGCGCAGAGGGCGCAGAGGGAAGTGAGAAACCATTGCCGCGTCCTTCTCCTCGTGCTAACGTGCAGCAATTGGAGCAAATGTTGCGTAAATATTTAGCCAATTAGAAAAAAATAATGCAGAATAAGCGCAAGATCAAGAATGTGACGAGGTTCACAAAATGAAATTGCGGGAATTACTAACAGCGGTAGACAGTGTTGAGCAATTGCCTAGTTATCCAACTTTAGAGGATGTGGAAGTTAGGGGTTTAAAGACGAATTCCCATGCTTGTCGTGTGGGTGATTTGTTTATTGGGATGCCAGGAACGCGGGTTGATGGTGGGGAATTTTGGCAAAGTGCGATCGCATCAGGGGCTGTCGCTGCGATCGTTTCTCCCGAAGCTGCACAAAAAAATCCTCCCACAAATCAGGCTGTGGTCATTAGTGCAAGTAACATCACTCAAGCTTGTGCGCAGATAGCCAGTGCTTTTTACGGTTATCCAGGGCGAAAACTCAAGTTGGTAGGTGTGACTGGTACAAATGGCAAAACTACAACTACTCATCTAATTGAATTTCTCCTCAACAAAGCTAATTTAGCTACAGCTTTGATGGGAACTCTCTACACTCGTTGGGCAGGTTTTGAGCAAACTGCTGCCCACACTACACCCTTTGCAGTGGAACTGCAACAGCAGCTAGCAGAAGCTGTAAAGGCTGGTAGTGAGTTTGGGGTGATGGAAGTCAGTTCTCACGCTTTGGCCCAAGGTAGAGTGTTGGGTTGTGAATTTGAGGTAGGGGTATTTAGTAATCTTACTCAAGACCATCTCGATTATCACAGCGATATGGAAGATTACTTTGCTGCCAAAGCGTTATTGTTTAGTCCTAATTATCTCAAGGGACGGGCAATAATTAATGCTGATGATTCCTACGGGAAGCGGTTAATTGCCTCGTTAGATTCCGAACGCGTTTGGAGTTACAGCGTCAACGACAACAGCGCTGATTTATGGATGAGCGATTTAAGTTACCAGCCAAATGGTGTTAGTGGGACATTACATACACCAAAAGGTGATGTGGCTTTTCAATCGCCCCTAGTCGGACAATATAATTTAGAAAATCTTTTAGCAGCCGTAGGAGCAGTTTTGCACTTAGGGCTAGATTTACAGTTAGTGGCAGCTGTGATACCTGAGTTCCCTGGAGTTCCCGGACGGATGGAACGGGTACAGATTAGTACTGAGCAAGATATTAGCGTGATTGTGGATTATGCCCACACGCCCGATAGCTTAGAAAATTTATTGAAAGCTGCGCGTCCGTTTATACCTGGAAAAGTGATTTGTGTATTTGGTTGTGGAGGCGATCGCGATCGCACTAAGCGCCCAAAAATGGGTAAAATTGCTGCTGAGTTAGCTGATGTGGCAGTGGTGACATCAGATAATCCCCGCACTGAAGATCCAGAAAGGATTTTGCAAGATATTTTAGCGGGAATAGCTGATACAGTGCAGCCAAGAGTAATTTGCGATCGAGCGATCGCAATTCGTACCGCTATTTTACAAGCACAACCCGGTGATGGAGTGCTGCTTGCTGGTAAAGGTCACGAAGATTACCAAATTCTCGGCACCGAAAAAATCCATTTTGACGACCGAGAACACGCCCGCGAGGCTTTACAGCAAAGACTTAACGTACAATAATTTGGGCATTGGAAGAGGCAGGGGAGCAGAGAGGCAGAGGGGCAGAGGAGAAAAACTTACTGCAATTTCTTCCCTGCTCCCCTGCTCCCCTGCTCCCCCATCCCCTCGTGGATAGAGTTTTTTATAGTTAATGTTTTTTTCCGTGGTGATTTTGTAAAAAATGCACATATAAAGGTGAAAATCGAAGACAGAATTATTTCTTGCTTCATCCAAGTTGTGCTTGACTCATGAATGTTTCTCTGGCTAAGGATCTGTCTGTTTATCAACTGGTTATGGGAGTGCAAGCGCCTCCGAAACCATTGTCCCTCAGTCCTGCTACTCTGCTATCACTGGTGAGAGCGCAAATTGACTTACTCATTGAGCAGCAAATTGCAGCCACTCTCTGGGTGAAGCTACCACCAGATAAAATTTGGCAATCAGAATTAGCGCGTTATCAATCCTCGGTAGGTGCGTCTAGTCTCATTTATAGTTGCCAGATTGACGAGAGTAGGAAAACGGAAGCAGGGGAAGCAGGGGAAGACAAGGGAGAGGGAAGATTAAATATCTCCTCATCTCCTTCATCCCCATCATCTAATTATGTCCCCGTTCATCTACCACCAAATAGCCAAATGCGGCGGGAAAACTTTCTGATGGTGTTATCGCCACAGTTTTGCAGTTTAATTTTGGCTCATCGACCACTTAAAAAACGCAAAAATCAGACATCGGGGAAGGTAAATACTAATAAAAACCAGCCGTTGCTGATTATAACTACTGTTGAGGGGAGAGTAATTCAGCAAGTATTAAATGGTATCCAACAAGCGATTGCGCCAGAATCATCCTCAATTTTACCTGCTAGTTTTATTTGTCCAACCGTGCCCCAACCTGCACTGATGAATCAACTGTTGGCAAAACAACTCCTCCGACAAGATGAAATTAATCGTCAAATCATCACAGTACGTACTAATAAGTTGGAACAGCAAAATCAAGAACTGCACAACAAAGAGCAACTCAAAGATGAATACCTGAAAAATGTCTGTCAGGAACTACGTATACCTTTGACACACATGAAGACAGCACTTTCGTTATTAAATTCCCCTAATCTGAAACCCCCGCAACGACAACGTTATTTACAGATGTTAAATACCCAGTGCGATCAGCAAAACTCCCTGATTACTGGTTTCTTGGAACTGGTGCAGCTAGAACAGAATTTTGACGGGACGACTTTGGAGTTGGTGCGTCTCTCAGATATAGTACCTGGAGTAGTTAGTACTTACCAACCTGTAGCCCAAGAAAAAGGAATTATGCTAGCCTACACCGTACCGACTGAACTCCCATCTGTTTGGTGCGTGACTGGTAAGCTAAGGCAAATTGTGATTAATCTGTTGCACAACAGTCTTAAGTTTACTCCTAATGGAGGTCAAGTATGGGTGCGTGCCCGTAATCAAGGCGATTATGTCCAATTAGAATTCCGCGACACAGGTATCGGTATTGCGGAAAACGAAATTCCCAAAATTTTCGATCGCTTTTATCGCGTGCGTACAACAGCAACCGAAGATAATGGCGGTGCTGGGTTAGGGTTAACGATAGTACAGCAATTGCTGCTGCGCTGTGGTGGATCTATTTCTGTAAAAAGTAAATTATCTGAAGGTTCTACTTTTACAGTGCAACTGGCAACTGCTGGTAATATGCCAAGAGCGATCGCGACAGAAAATGAGTTATGAGTTATAAGTTATGAGTTATGAGCGATCGATTTATAATTCATAACTTATAACTCCTACGCCCTTTCCATAATACGCTGTACTAGGTCTTACTTATAAGGCGCTCAACTCGGACGGATACATCAGGAAAGGCTAGGGGTGAAATAGTACCTGTAGTTAGTGTCAGTTCGGTCTTGTATTCCCCATTTTCTAGGTCACGAAATACTTTTAACTGCGGAGTCTTCAGGTTGACAACCCAATATTCAACAATACCAGCCTCAGCGTAGATGTCTTTTTTGTCACCTAAATCTTTGCTACTAGTGGCTTTGGAGAATTCAATTACCCAAAAGATATCTTCTGGGTAAGGATGGTGTTCTAAATAGACCTTACCTAAAGGTTTGACAATCGCAACATCGGAAGCAGGTTCTGAATCGTTGGGTAAGGTAACGGGTTTTGCATCGCGGATTTTTACCCGTTCACCGAGCAGTGTGCGAAGATAATCAGCTGCTTCTGTGTTGTAGTAGGCGTGAGATTCTCGTTCTGGAGGCATAACAATGAGGTCGCCGCGCAATAGTTCAATGGGCTGGTCGTCAAAAATACCTGCCTCTATTGCTTGGTGATAACGTTTAATTGTCCATTTATAGGTAGTTACAGTCATAATTCTTATTTAGCCTTTTTTCTACCACTTAGACAAGAGGTTTACTTTGATTTTAGAATGAAGCACCGGCTAGCTCATCAGACATTGTTTTTAGGACTTATATCATGTCCGCTTGATTGCTTATTAAACCCGAAGAACCCCACCTCGCCAAAGCTGCGCTTTGTCTCCCCTCCCGAAGAGCGGGGAGGGGTTGGGGGTGGGGTGTAATGACTGTGGTTAGTATAACTAATTATGCGGACATGATATTACGCATTTTATACATTGGAGATATTTTATATTCGTAGCGAGAGACAAAATAAGCACCAACTTGTTTGTCGCTGTGATGACGGAAACCAAAACGTTCATATACTGCTTTAAGGCGTGGACGTGAAGCGTCGCAATCTAGACGTAAATAATGTCTGCCAAGTGTTTGTGTTTGTTCAACAGCCCAAGCTAGAAGTGCTGAAGAGACTTTACCGCCGGAGTAATGCCGTCGAACTGCAAAGCGATGTAAAAATGCTGAATCTTCCTGAGAAATGTCAGGCCAGAAAAGTAAATCTTCTAGTTGAAACTTGATTGTACCAGCTGGTTCACCTGCCCACTCAGCAATAAAAAACAAGCCGTTAGCAACATCTTTAGAGATACTTTTTGGCGAAATCTCACTCTCATGCCACAGAGGTCTACCACTCTGCTGGAGCCACAAAGCTGCTTCTAATAGCACATCCGAAACGATCGCCGTATCTTGTATAGTTGCTTGACGAATTGAGATGTACATTTAGTTATCAATCGAAGTTTGAGTAAAAGAACAGTAAAATTCAACAAAAATTTTTATAGTTTATTTACCAATACAAAATCTACTAAAAATCCTCTCTAAAACTGATTCTGTTACTTCTTCTCCGGTAATTTCCCCTAAAGCTTGAATCGCACCTCGTAAGTCAATTGTCCAAAAATCCAGAGGTAACTGCTGGGTAATTGTCGCTTGCACCTGTTCTAAAGACATTTTAGCTTGAGTTAAGGCTGCTGCCTGCCTTTGGTTAATGGCTAAATCCATATCAGCAGCTTGCACTTTTCCAGATTGAACTATTTTTAAAATTGCTGTTTCTAAAGCTTCAATACCTTGATTTTGGGCTGCGGCTGTGACAATTTTGGATTTTGGGTTTGAGATTTTAGATTGAAGAGTTGTTCTTTCGCTTTCTTGCAATAAATCGATTTTGTTAATTATTATAATCAACGGACGATGTTGTACCTCTTGATAAATTTCTTCATCGCCTTCTGTCCAACCTGCGGAAGCATCGATGGTAAGCAAGACTAAATCAGCTGCATTGGCAGCACGACGCGATCGCTCGACGCCAATTTTTTCCACTTGGTCTGTTGTTTCCCGAATCCCGGCTGTATCTAGCACTTGTATAGGAATTCCCCCGACAACTAACTGAGATTCGACAACATCGCGGGTTGTACCAGGTAAATCAGTCACAATAGCGCGATCGCTCCGGCTCCAAGCGTTCAATAAACTCGACTTACCCACATTCGGACGCCCAACAATCGCCACTTTTAAACCAGTGCGTAGCAACTCTCCTTTATCTTTGGTTTCCAATAACCTAGTTATTTCTGCGGCAATTTGATCGATTTCTGATACGATCGCTTTATCATCCAACGGCGGAAGGTCTTCCTCAAAATCAATCCGAGCTTCAATTTCTGCCAAGATATCTAAACAGTTAGCACGTAACTGCCGAATCGGATGAGCTAATTTTCCTTGTAAACCAGCTAAAGCACTTTGAGCAGCTTGGGGCGATTTAGCTCCGACTAAATCAGCAATACCTTCGGCTTGAGTTAAATCTAATCGTCCATTCAAAAAGGCGCGGAGAGTAAATTCTCCAGGTTGCGCTAGTCTAGCGCCATTTTCTAAACACAGTTGCAACACTTGCTGCACTGCGATAATTCCCCCGTGGCAATGGAATTCTACTACATCTTCACGGGTGTAAGAACGGGGTGCTTTCATCATCAACAACAAAGCTTCATCCACTATTTGTTGCATCTGGGGATGGCGAATATAACCGTAGAGAATCCGGTGACTTTCCCAAACTTGTCGCCCTGGTGCATGAAAGAGACTTTGGGCGATTGCCATTGCTTGAGAACCGGATACCCGCACAATCCCAACACTACCCTGTTGGGGGACAACAGCAGTGGCGATCGCGGCTATAGTTCCAGTAGTAGCAAACAGTTCTGACATGAGCGCCCTTTATAAAAGTGAGGAGTGAGGAGTGAGGAGTAAAAATCATAACTCATAACTCATAACTCATAACTTTCACTCATAACTCATAACTTTCTAAATAGTGAGTATTTAGACTAATGAGATACCAACTGGCAAGGTAAAATTTACCTGTAGGTCATGCCTGATAGTAAAGAGTTAACAGTGAAGAGTTAGAGATGAAAATCATGACTCACAACTTATAACTTATAACTTTTAGAGAGAGGAATGTACTGTGAAGCAAAAGATTAACTGCGCTGTAGCCTGTGTTAATGGGTGTGTTTTAGGGGATAAATGCCCCAATACCGAGTTTAGAGAGTCAGCCGCAAAATTTATTAAAGAGACTCCCTTAGAGAAAATGCTGGAGTTGGCACAAGAACGCCTGCAAAAAAAAATGATGGAACCGCCGAAATGGGTTTTTCCTGAAGATCCATAGCATTCAGGGTAACAGGCACAAGCAAGACAGCGTGGAAGTTAAATGGTATCTTTACCCCACCCTAATCACTGCTTGAATTCAATAAACGACCGCCCGAATTCAACAAACGATCGCCCGAATTCAATAAACGACCGCCCAAATTCAATAAACGACCGCCCGAATTCAACAAACGATCGCCCGAATTCAACAAACGATCGCCAGATCGGAAGA
>NZ_JAVRCC020000096.1:0-12936 GCF_034530975.2 Nostoc sp. DedQUE07
AAGTCCCGCAAACAGTATTAACGACTATTTTAAGTTCTAGATTAGAAAATAGCTATAGGAATCTGACTTAAATCTTACTAAGTATACTGAGGCTTTAAACTCTATGATGCAAGGCTTCTATTTTCTCAGTTTTTCAAAAATTAGATAGGAATCCTATAGTAGCTAAAGTAAGTCTGCAAATTCATGAGACACGTCCTTAATTTCCCCATATACTGCATAGATAACTTTGACGGCGCGAATAGACAGCAAGTGCTATTTATCAACATTATTTTGCCATACTTCTTTGATAAACTTTTTGAACTCTTCTAGAATCACAGGTAAATCACTATCAATTTCTTGGGTTTGTTGCCCATTTGTAATTGAACGAAAGAGACGACGACCTCTACTATCAAAACCAATTTTATCTGCAACTGCCATAAAGATTGAGTAATCTTCTGGTATTGGTAAATCCCAACCTTTGCGCTGAAGAATCAAAAAGCTGGTGATAATTCCTAATCCACATTCTACCTGAAAGTTTTCTGTAGGTAACTGAATGGAAGCAATTAGCAAAGCCATGTCTTCTAATAGCCATCGGCGAAAGTGTGCTTGGTTAGATGAAGACAGAATTCCATTAGATACCAAGATACAGACTATTTCACCAGGTTGCAATTGATTTAAACACTGTTCTACAAATAAGCACTCTTGTTCTACTTGGGTTTTCAACTTGGATGTAATCACGTAGTTTCCATCTCCGTGTTTTATCCATTTATAAGCCATCTCAAATCGGGCTAGTTCTGAATCGGAAGTGAGATTAATTTTGCAATAGGGAGGATTGGCAATGGCTACAGTAGGCAAGGAAATTGGCAGAGGAGGATTACTGACACAATTTTGAAATAGTTGTTGCCATTCAATAATTTGAATTTCCATCAAAATAAACTTCCTTGCAACAGATTTTCTGCTTTAGTATTCTCATATCTGATACCATTAATTAGCAACCTATTATTTAGCTTAGTTTGACGTGTTGATGCGGGAGTCTCATACTTTAGATTTGGTCGGATAAAAGAAATACCCTTGCCAGTCAGGGTGTCTCCGATGACTAAATCTCCACCCAAACTAGGAATAGGCAATGCCAAGTAGGGAGCGTAAAGCATGAAGTTTAAACTTGCTATTTTTATTAGTAGCGAATCCCACTCCCAGCCTGTCAAACTGATGGCATAATTGGACATTTCCAATGCTAATCTTCCTGTACCAAGTGCTGGTTCATATATATGAAATGGTGCTATTGCAGCAGAACTGTCAACTGATGCAATAGCCATTGTCCTGGCTGTCCAAGTAGGAGTAGGATAGAATTTAGCTGTTGATTGTCCATAACGATTAGCAGCCAACAAATGACCGAAGTAATCGAAGGGACAAGAAATCAAAAGCTTCAGTTCCAGTTCTTGAATAAGACGATTGCTCGCACCGTTACATCCCTCTGGCTCATGAGGCAATTTAGCAATACTGGGATGCCCTAGAGCATAAAGTAACCAATCAGTGAAATAGGGAATAAATCTGGAAGGACTGCCACATCCACCTTTAGGAATAGATTGCAGACAGCTTGAGAGCATCTGTAAAACTTGAGGATGTCCTAAGTCTAAAAACTCAGTTTGTGGTATTTCTGTAGGCAGTTCTCCAGTTTCCATTGTCCATCGCCATTGCTCCCACCTACCTTGATATTCATCATCTAATTTCAGTAGTTTTGATAGTAGCCATCCATGCTCAAAAGTTGATTTGAGTACCATTGGAGTTATCTGTAATAAACATTTGCCAATGGCAGAGGCATTAGCCTCTTAAATCTTGACTTCTGGAATAGCTTCTAAATTGACCATTGACGATAACTCAGGAATGACTATATTTGATTGTGATTTGTTATCTGGAGATTGAGTCAGTAGTTTAATTAACCATTTTTCAGTCTGCATCTGATCCTTTTTATTCCAGCGTACATTTAATCTTTGGGCTGGTTTAACAGGATGTAATGCTAAAATTACGAGTTGTATTTGGTTAGGAGTAACTGAGTATTGTCTAGCCGTAGTCCACAACTTTACCTGGTCTTGCCAGCTTAAATATGGATGGCGTATAGCCCATTCATAAAGCCTGGGAATACCTTGTTTAAATGCTAGATTTGTTAATACTTGAATAAAATGCTTATCGTCATTAATCGCAAGAGGTGCAATAACTGGATTATCGATTAGTAACTTTTTCCGAGATTTAAAAATTTCCGGTGCAAGTTCTTGTATTTGATCAACCCACTGAGCTATTTGAGGATAGGCATTTAATAAAGGTTCTATAGGAAGTCCTAAAAATAGTTGTTTCATCACCAAAGAGAAGTTATCTGCAACTATAGAGTCAAAGGCAGAGCGATTTGGATGATATTTTTGACTGGGAAATAGGACTTGTTGTTGTGTTTTAGTAATTTGTTGAATATCGGCAAGATTAATTACTGGCATGGTGGAGAGAATATAACATCTCTCCCATGCAGCGGTAAGCTGCAAATTAACTACTTCGATTAATCATGCTTCAATACAGATATACAGCGTATTGTGGGTTGCAGGAAGTCCAGTTGCAGGAAGTAGAAAATTTAGTTACAAAGCTACGCACCAATTGGGTTTTAATGTTGATAGTTGAAAGCTGATGTAATTAGGCAAGATAGCCAGGGCAACCGTATGTTTAATAGGAGTAAGTTTTTTGATTGAGATTATTAGAGTTCGTGCTACACCGGAGCAAATTGAGCAGATGCTACAAGAGTTAAAATTTTATATTAAGGTAGCGGTAGATATTGAGCAGCGGATTCTGGCTGGGGGAGGTGAAATGCACTTTTACTGTGAACAGGCATTGCTAGAAGATGGCAGTAAGCAGAGTGATATTTGGGCTGCTAGTTTTAGACCTGACACACAACAGATAATCTATGAGTCTATGGTTAATCTCCGTCCCCGACAGAATCGTTCAATGGAAATTATGGACGTTAAGATTAGAGATATTGTTGCCGCAATTATTATGGAGTTTCTGGGATGAATAGTGGCTTAACTTATGAGCAAGAAACCTTTGTGCAAGATAGTATTCCTGTTAGATTGGAAAAATTGGCAACTAATTTAGCACGGATAAGTCAAATTTTCAGTGAGTCTACACATGAGGATGTGGTCAAAAGCCTGATTAGAGAGACTATGTATTTTCTTGAGTGGATAGCCCCAGATATAGATATTGACAATGCTTTTGAGTTAGCAAATTTAGGAAGGTTTCTTACACGCTGGCTGTTTAACTGGGAACAAGCTTGGAATGACACAGATGCTAAAAACCAGATTATTCAAGAACTTGGCACTTGGTCAGACAGTGTTTTGCAAATGTCAAAATTACCTGCTGTACAACAATCCTAATTGATAATGACTCAATCCCAACCTCCATTACCACAACCCAAACTCGAAGGATCTGGTATTACCTCTGACCAGTATTTTGAGTTTACTCCAGAAAAACTAGAACTGAGTAACGGATATTTGGGTTACGGTGGACAAGACCAACTTGGGTTTCATTTGTCTGTTCTCACCAACATGGGATTGTTGACAGCAGTTCGACATACAAATTTGTCGCTGTGGCTAGAAGCACTCAAAGGTGTGGTGAGGGAAAAACTACCGACTGTCAACGCCCAACCAGAAGTAGCAGAAGCAATGCTCAATCGATTTAATCGAGCGATCGCAGACTTGGAGGCAGTGATAGAGTATCTGGGACATTGACACTCTCTTGGCTGCGAAACTAACGCAAGCGCTCAGTTTCACAGTCAGGAGAGTGTTAAACATCAGGTGTAGCGATCGCATCTAACAACAGTAATCCCATTTGCTTCAATAAAGCAGTGTTACCATCAGGGCAACCATGTTGAATTAGGCACTTGGCACAGCCAGTATCGCAGTTGCAATCTCGTGCGATCCGTCCAGCAGCACCAGCAAGTTTTGGCAGATGTTTAAACACAGCTTCAGCCGCACCATTCCCGCCGTCACTGGTATCATAGAAATACCCTGTGTAATTGTTATTTTCCCCTAACTCCTTCACTACTGTAAAATTCACCTGTTTTGAGTCAACTCTAGCCACCAGCTGTAACGCTCTCATAATTTGATGCCCGAAGCTGTGGATAGCAATCAAGGTACTGGAATATTCCCACAACTGTTGATAGCCAGGGGGAATCGGTTCTCCACTGCGGGTAAGACTAGTTCTAGTTTCCAAGGCATTGTGCTGGAGATATTCTCGCGCACTTGAGTTTATCGCTACTTTGACCATTGGTGCTGAAAATTGAGTACGGAAAGGCTGCTCAAATTTTTCTTCTGACAGGGTTTTCACAATTACAGCTTTGCGTGTGAGTTTGCTACAAAGCGGACAACGACGTTCTTTAGGTAGCGGCTCTTTGTAGTTAAGACACCGCTTGTTCAAACAAGTCTGCTCATAAATTTGGGTCATTAAACTGTAACCACTGGTAATGTGCTTAACTTCTCCAAAACTCAGTTCCAGGGTTAAGTATTCCTGACAGTCTTCAACTTCACGATCTGAAGAAAACAGCAATGGTAACTTCACCGGATCTGTCAGCACTGTTAAGCTACTGGTTTCTGATTCCGTAACTGCAACTGTAAACAGTGAGCTATCTGCTGTTTGTTTTAAAATTGCTTGCTTGCTGTTCAAGTCAAGGGAGATGCACTGATAAGTCAGCATTCGTCCATTGGTATCTTGTCGTTTGTAGATGGCTTGGGGATGGACTTCTCGGTGAGCAATATCTTCTGAGATTTCCTCTAGTTCTTCGCCAGATTCTGCATCTACTAGCTTGATGGTAGTTTGGGATAAACCACCTCGAAAGTTAACATCTTTATGGGGATAACCCTTTGCCCACAGTCCATTACGACCTTTATTTAGATGCCCTTGGGCTAACAGGAGTTTTGCTACCTCGTAAGCTGCTGTGCCAAAGTAGTGCTTGATTTTATTAGTAGGAATACCAGTTTCTGCGGCTGCACACATCAAATGTTTAGCAGCAAAGATGGGATATTCGTCATTAAAGAAGACTTCCTCAGCTTCTGGCGATATCACCATTTCTGGATGTTCTGCTACATAGCAGTCAATGGGATTGAGAGCATTGGGAAGCAGCACTGTCAGTCCAGACTGAGAACGTCCGGCGCGGCCACTGCGTTGCTGGTATGCCATTTTGGAACCAGGCCAGCCACGCAAAATGCAACATTCTAATTCTGGTAGGTCAATACCAGCTTCTAATGCTTCTGTGGTGATAATCCACTTAATCGTGCCAGACTGGAGTTGGTCAACTACTTCTGCCCGACGCTCAGAAGTAATGCCACTGTAGAAAGCGGCTATTTGGTTTGATTTGAGTAATTCTGTTAGTTCCCGCACGCTGCGACGGGAGTTACAAAAGGCGATACCTGATTTACCTTGATTGAGTAAAAATTGAATTATCCGAGCGGTATCACCAGTTAGATTGTAACTGGGCTGAGTGATTATTATTTGTCTAGATGGTGAAGCGGCTCCACTTTTGCGAATCCAAATCAGGGGTTTGGGGTTGAGTTTAGTTGGTTTTAAGCCGGAGATTTTCAGAGCCAGTTGTTTAGGATTACCACAAGTGGCACTCAGGAAGATAAATTGCAGTTTCTTGGAGTCACCACCGTAATGATCTACTGCTAGTTTAATGCGACGAATCAGCCAGGACATATTTGCGCCATAGCTGCCTGAGAGGGTATGAGCTTCATCAATCAGCACATAGCGTAATCGCTGATAAAAGTTTGCCCAATGCGCGGATTTCCAGGCTTGCTTGAGTTGAAAGTGGATTAATTCTGGTGTGACACCTAATATATGCGGTTCACTCTTGAGGATTTGTTCTCGTTTTTCTGATTTGACATCTCCAGTGATCATTGCCAGTATAGGTCTGGATTGTGTTGGTATGGTAGAGAGTAGTTCAGAGATTTTGTGGAACTGGTCTAGTGCTAAGGCTCGTAGTCCATAAAATGCTAATGCTCGATGTTCTTCATTGATACAACCTTCCAGAATGGCGGGGTATGTGCTGAGAGTTTTGCCACTGGCTGTGGGAGAGGTGAGGATTAAACTTTTACCTTGTCTAATTGCTTGTAAGGCTTGAAGTTGGTGAGAGTAAAGTTGGATGATTCCTAATGACTGAAGTGCTTTAATTAATTTATTTGGCAGGTCATTAGGGATATTTTTCAGATTAGGTTCTTTGGCAGGGATAGTCTGTTGCCAGAGTAAATCTTCACCTAGAAATTCAGTAATATCTGTTGGTTCAGTAGGATGGTTATTTGAGTTGGAATTTTCTGTAATGGGTGTACTAGGTGGTGTCCAAAAGCTCTGAAGTAATAAACTATAATTGGGCATGGTCATAGTCGTAGTCTTCGCTCATTGCCCTAAAAAATCCCCCATTGGGGGAGTGATGCTAAATCTAGATTTCGTTGACTTGAAGGCTAACACTATTGTAATTTTGTAATGATACCGCTAAGTCCAGATGTACCAAAAGTGACGCAAACAAGGACAGAATAGAAAGGATTGGATACAGCAACACTAGTGTAGAAAATAACTATGTAAGTAACAATGTTAGGGTTGTAGTAACGCTAGAAAAGCTGGCAACTCATAAATGCTTGCTGCTCTTGGATTTTAGCCCTTAGCGTCAGATGAGTTTTTTCTATTTTTCTATAATAGAGATTGTTATTATACTTACCAGGAGTTATCGTAAATTTTGATAAAACGTTAAAATAAATACAACAAAGTTACGCAAATATAATATTATTCACCAGTAATTACTGTATAAATTAGTATATAATGCTTGTAATTAAAACAGTAAATTTTCGATGATAAGCCATGATAGAATTTGCCGCCATTACTTCAGTGATTAGTAAATATGCTCCTCAAGTTAGTCAACTAATCATTAAACAAGCTCAAAAAAACGAAGCTGTTATCAAAGTTTTACAAGAATTAAAACTCAATCCTACCCAAATTCCTGATGATGTTGATGGGGTTTATGCTTACACTCTGGTAAAGTATGGTGTATTTAAACCTGAAGCAATTTTAAATTTGTTTAGAGAGAAAGTAATTAAAGATGATTTTTTTACTGCTTACACTAATAATACTCCCGTTAAATTTGCCAAGAAAACAAAAGAATTTATTGATCAAAACAGTGAACTAAAAACGCAGATCATCAATGCTAAAATTAACTTTTTGGGTGAATTAGAAGAATTTGGTGAAGTGTTTATTGAAACTGCTAAAAAAACGAAAGCCTCACGATATCAGCCTTACCCAGATTGGAATTTAGATGTTTATCCTAAAGAATTTAAAGCCTTAATCTTTGAAAAAACTCGCTTATTTTGCGGTCGTGATTTTGTGTTTAAAGCTATTCAGAAATTCTTCACCACTGAAGACAAGGGTTATTTTAGTGTGATTGGTGATGCAGGGATGGGTAAAAGTGCGATCGCTGCCAAATACGTTTTAGCTACCAAATTTCCTTGTTATTTTAATATTTTTGCCGAAGGACGCAACAAACCAGAAAAGTTTTTAGCAAGTATTCGTCAACAATTAATTAAGCGTTATTCCCTACAAAATGCAGAAAATGCCGATTTAAGTACTTTATTGCAAAAAGCTAGTGAAGAACTAAAAGGACAAAAACTTGTTATTGTTGTTGATGCACTAGATGAAGTAGAACAAGAAGGAAATGGTAATCTTTTAGATTTACCACAAAATCTTCCCGATGGAGTCTATTTTTTATTGACTAGAAGAACTTATAATCAAGAAACAAAACGTTTAACTGTGTCTCCAGATACTCCTGTAAATGAATTGAATTTAACAAAAAGTGATTATACAGCCTTGAGTCAGGAAGATGTTAAAGAGTATCTTCACTTATTTTTGAATAATGATCAAAAACTAAGAAACTGGATTAATGAGCGCAATATTTCTGAGGACAATTTTACCCAGGAAATAGCTGTCAAGAGTGAAAATAATTTTATATATTTGCGATATCTATTACCTGGAATCTCTGAAGGTAAATACAATGATTTAACTTTAAAGGGATTACCACAAGGTCTTCAGGACTATTATACGACTCATTGGAATCGGATGGGAATGGATAAAGAATCCAATGAAAATAAGGTCAAAACACTGTATATATTGGTGGAAAGAGGTGAGCCAATATCTCTAAACATGATTGCGGAAATTCTTGATGAGGATAAATATGAGGTGAAATCGGTATTAAATGATTGGGTTGAGTACATAACACAGAAAATAAAAGAAGATGTAAAAAACCCTTATTATAGTATTTATCATCGCAGTTTTCTTGACTTTCTCAAAGGGCAAGACAAGCTAGGTGAAGGTCGAGTGCTATTTAAAGAAGTTAATAAAAAGATTTATGCTTATTTAAAAAAGAAGATTGGATAAATTAAAATGGGACAAATTGCTACTAAATTTGCATCTCTTGAGCTTGACGACAAACTTTTTTATCTTGACAGATTTCCCAAAAGTACCTTGAAGGTAGCTGAAGTGGAGGAGTATTATCAAACTCTCACGGATTTTGATTTTATTTATCTGAAAACTCAATATCCTCAATTTGGAATAGAAGCCCTAATTAGGGATTATTCCTTAATTGAAGAGCCTGAAATATTAGAAAACTTAGAAGAAGATGAAAAACTAGAAACCGAGCAACTCAAAACCCTCAAATTAATTCAACGTACCTTAGAGTTATCAGCCCATGTTTTGAATCAAGACCAAACCCAATTAGTAGGACAATTATGGGGAAGGTTGCAGAGTTTTCCCCAGTCAGAAATTCAGAAAATATTGGCAGATGCAGTACAAAGTAAAAGTGAAATTCCTCGATTTCGTCCCATTACAGCCAGCTTAACCACTCCAGGCGGAAACCTACTGCGTACCCTGACTGGTCATAACTCCCCAGTAAATGCAGTAGCGATCACCCCAGATGGAAAAACCGCCGTTTCTGGTTCTAATGACCGCACCCTGAAAGTGTGGGATTTGCAAACAGGAAAGGAAATGGAAATCTCTCCCCTGACTGGTCATAACGACTCAGTAAGAGCAGTAGCGATCGCCCCAGATGGAAAAACAGCCGTTTCTGGTTCACAGGACTCCACCCTGAAAGTGTGGGATTTGCAGACAGGTAAGGAAATCTCTACCCTGACTGATCATAACGACTCAGTAAGTGCAGTAGCGATCGCCCCAGATGGAAAAACAGCCGTTTCTGGTTATTATGAAAAAATAGCCTATGATCGATACGACCACAGCACCCTGAAAGTGTGGGATTTGCAGACAGGAAAGGAAATCTCTACCCTGACTGATCATAACTACCCAGTAAGAGCATTAGCGATCGCCTCAGATGGAAAAACAGCCGTTTCTGGTTGGGACAGAACCAGCACCCTGAAAGTGTGGGATTTGCAGACAGGAAAGGAAATCTCTACCCTGGCTGGTCATAACTCCAGGGTAAATGCAGTAGCGATCGCCCCAGATGGAAAAACAGCCGTTTCTGGTTCTGATGACAAGACCCTGAAAGTGTGGGATTTACAGACAGGAAAGGAAATCTCTACCCTAACCGGTCATAACGACTCAGTAAGTGCAGTAGCCATCTCACTAGATGGAAAAACAGCCGTTTCTGGTTCTTATGAAGAAATAGCCTATTATCGATACGACCACAGCACCCTGAAAGTGTGGGATTTGCAGACAGGAAAGGAAATCTCTACCCTGACTAGTCATAACGACCCGGTAAGTCAAGTAGCGATCGCGATCGCCCCAGATGGAAAAACAGCTGTTTCTGGTTCAGATGACAACACCCTGAAAGTGTGGGATTTGCAGACAGGAAAGGAAATCTCTACCCTGACTAGTCATAACTCCAGGGTAAATGCAGTAGCGATCACCTCAGATGGTAAAAAAGCCATTTCTGGTTCTTGGGACAACACCTTGAAACTGTGGGATTTAGAGGCAGGAAAGGAAATCTCTACTTTTATTGTTGAAAGTCCTATAAATTGCTGTGCTATTTCCCCAGATGGATTCACGATTTTAGCAGGAGACACATCAGGTCGTGTTCATTTCCTGCGGTTGGAAGGGGATTGATAAAATGAATAACATCAACCAAAATACAATCAATATCCCCAGATATCCCCCGGAATTTCAGCAAATTATTACTGCCAAAAATAACAACTTTGCCGGTCGTGAATTTGTCTTTTCTGCCATCAACAACTTTCTCAATCAATTTGACCGAGGCTACTTTACTATTATCGGTGATCCTGGGATTGGTAAAAGTGCCATTCTTGCCCATTATGTCAGCCAAAATCCCGGAGTTGTTTATTACAATGTCGAAATTACAGGTAAAAATCGCGTTGAGGAATTTCTGACGACGATTTGCACTCAATTAATAGAAATCGCCCAACATCAAGGTAGTCAAAATCTCAACGCTAACTTTCCTGATTCTACCACAGAAGGCAGTGGATTTTTATCGTTGTTACTGCAACAAATCAGCGATAGATTGCATCCTGAGCAAAGTTTAATTATTACTATAGATGGCTGCGACAGGATTGATATCAACAATCAACCACGCGGTTCAAATATTTTCTATTTACCCCGTTATCTGCCAGAAAAAGTTTATTTTATCCTTACTCGTCGCCCTTTTTTAGCAAACCAATTAGGATTATTAATTGAAACTCCATCCCAATCTTTAGATTTATCAAACTATCTTGAGCAAAACCGCTCTGATATCCAAGAATATCTTAAAACTTATTTAAATAAATCATCTCATTCTGAGCTTAGTGTTAGCGAAGAAAAAAATACTGGAGATGTTTCGCTCAATATGACAGAGTTAGGTTTTGATAATCATGAAACAAATTTTATGTATGTTAGGGAAATCTTAGCAGCTATTAATGAGGATATTTACCCGCCAAATTTACAACTCTATTACCAAAATCATTGGAAAAAAATGAATTTAGCAACTAGTAAACAGCAAACAATGGCTTTACAGGTGTTAAATATTTTAGTTCAAGACCAATCAATATCAATAGAAGCGATCGCAGAAAGATTAGATGCAGATGAATATGAAATCAAGATAATTTTAGACAAGTGGCGAGAATTTTTACATTTAGAATCAATAGCAGCAGAAATCCATTATAGTATTTATCATGCTAGTTTTCGTGATTGGTTGGGGCAACAAATTGAGTCTAACTTTTGAGTTTGGTATGGTACTAACCCTTTTATAGAGAAAATTTAGGGTGAAAGTATTTGAGGGTTTATTTGAAAATACTCCACCCGTTCCACAAGAATTTGATGCAGCTGTCCGTCGCAGACATCGCAGACTTAAACCATAACCAAGTTCTAAACTGTGTTATGAGAGTAGCAACAATTACAATTGACAGTAAATCATCTAGCGATGCCTGCGGCGGGCTACGCCTACGCTAATCGCTGCTTCTGCCCTCCAGAAACATTTGCCCTCACTGCGCCCGATACTGTATCATATTTTTGCGTAAATTGGCTAAATGTAAGAGGCTGAGGCAATGGAAATAGAGATTAAAATAGAGTTAGTAAAGGTAGAGTTTACTTAATTGGAAGGTTCTATGATGACTTTACAAGAAATTATTAATTCTATTGAAAGTTTGCCCACAGAAGATCGAGAGTATTTATTTGAGTTTCTTCGCCAGCAACGAATTGAGAATCGGCGGGTTGAAATTTTGGCTAATGCTCAGGAAGTGATGCAGGCTTTTAAGGATGGGACAGCTCATAGAGGAAGCGTTGATGATTTGATCGCTGATTTACTCGGAGATGATGATGGAAGTTGTCTGGAGTAGTGGATTTAAGCGGTCTTTTAGGAAGATTACAAAGAAAAACCCGCAATTAAAGAATCAAATTGTTAATGTATTAAGGCTTTTGGCAGATGATCCATTTACACCGTCTTTGAAGTCTCATAAGTTAACAGGAAATTTAGTTGGGTTGTGGTCTTGTTCTGTTGCTTATGATTGTAGAATTATCTTTAATTTGTCTGAAGATGAGAAGTTGTTAGAAATGATTATTTTATTGATTGATATTGGCAGCCATGATGAAGTTTATTAAATGGTAAAATAGAGGCTGAAGCTTGAGATGTAGAGATGGAAATGAGTCAGCAAAGTTAGGGTTTACTTTCGAGGAGGTTCTATGATGATTTTACAAGAAATTATTAATTCTATTGAAAGTTTGCCTACAGAAGAACGGGACTATTTGTTTGAGTTTCTCCGTAAAAAAAACGAGGAATCTAGAGGGGATAATTTTTGGGAGGGATTACAAAAATTTAGAAGCGTAATCCAAAGCGAAGGGATTATCTTTACTGATGATGATTTCGCTGACTTACGATATCGCAGTGTGGTCAGAGAAATTGATCTATGAGCTTGAAATAGTTACTTGATACCAATATTTTCAAGAGAGCCAGCACGTCCTATTCCTAAAATGAGAAATATAACTTGTGAAAGTTTTGTTATATACTAATATCATTATTAGTGAATTTGGATTTTAGACTGGAATCAAATATACAATCCAAAATCCAAAACTCTCAGTCAACTTTATGTTGATTAAGTTAACTTAAATAACCTGCTAACACTAAGAATTATTAGCAGTAAATCCTTACTTTCAGCACCCCTCTTAATAGACATCTCCAAATCCAGCACCATAGTCACTGCTTTAGCTAAAGCATTGATGCTTGTATTTGCTACCTCCTGACGCAAATAGTAAATGCGATTAGGATTGCTGATACTGCACAGTTGAGCTAATTCACTATCTTTTTTAATCCCAGAAATGATCGCAGATTTAACCCACAGCCAAGTTCTAAACTGCGTTAGGAGAGTAGCAACAATCACCATTAATGGTTCCGAGCGTGACAGTAATATCATGTCCGGTAAATCACTTACGATTAAGCTCCGATGTTAATCC
>NZ_JAVRCC020000097.1:0-12644 GCF_034530975.2 Nostoc sp. DedQUE07
AAATGAGTACCCCGAAATAACAAATGAGTACCCCGAAATAACAAATGAGTACCCCGAAATAACAAATGAGTACTGTTCTTGTTAGGTCTGTATTGAACTCAACCCAGAAGCGCTATATTTTAATCGCATTCTCGACTGAGTACCAAGCGGCCATCAGCAAGTCGATAAAGCCCTTGTGGTTCAACTATTGCATCGCCTTTTTTCCAAGCCTGCGATGTTGATTCAACATTACGCACTTCACCTGTAGAATAGATTGAAATTAATCCATCTCCCGGACTACTACGTAAAGCACCAGAACCAGTGATGAAGAATGTACCCTTTTGTTTTGAACTGCGAACAATGCAACTATTAGCGATCAGTGCATTAGTATTGATGACATTTGGGGATAATCCAGTAAAGCTGTTTTGAATGTAACTGGTATCGGGTGCGTTAATATTTGTTATACCTGATACACCTAATTCAGAACTTGCAGTAACATCGCTTTTTTCGGTTGGTTTTGTCCGCGCTTCGATACCGAAGATACCTTGCGAATTGATTTGGACTCTTCCACCGGAACCAGTATATGCATCGGCGCTGATGTCGCTGTTTTCTTCGGGGCTGGCGACGATGAATTTTGAGTCAATATTGATGTTACCGCCATCGCCACCTGATTTGGCTAACCCCGCAGTTGTGCTGATATTGCTGTTACGACGCAATAGTAATAAATCTGTAGCGGTTAAGTTAATATTTCCACCATCACTAGAGTTAGTCACAGCAGTAATAGCGGCTTTATTATCTAGTCTTACAGCACTTGAATTAATATTAATATTGCCGGCAATTCCATCTCCCAGACTACTAGCAGATAAAGCTGCACCATTAAGAGATAAATCACGGGCTGTAACGTTAATATTGCCGCCTTCACCTTTACCTGTGAATCCTGCATCTATTCCGACTATGCTAAAGATACCAGTGTCAAAGTTAAAACCATTGGGAGTTGTCCCCTGAAGAGAGAATTTTCCGCCAGCATTAACGGTGATATTACCTGCATTTCCTTGCCCAAATGTCGCAGCATTGATGTTAGCACCATTTGTGAAAGAAATGTTGCCAGTGGCATTAATTAGCACATTTCCAGCATCGCCTCTACCAAGAGTAGTGGAATTTAGAGCAGCGCCATCGGCTAAAGAAAAATTACGCCCCTGAATTTCAATATCTCCACCCTTACCTACTGCATTTCGGTAAAGAAAGGAGGACAAAGCGCTTTTTCCCGAAATAGAAACATCACCACCTGCTCGAATTGCAATTTTACCAGCATTTCCCTCTGTGTCAATAATTGTTGCTATATTACTATCTTTGATTTTTGTGTCACCCAATATGCTTATAAAGACGTTACCCGCGTTGCCTTTACCATTAGACAATGTAATTAAATCAGCATCATCAGATAGCTCAAAACTACGGGCTAAAATCTCAATATCACCACCGTTACCTATACCAGTTTCCAACACTCCGCTAAATATTCCGCTACTAAGTTTTTCACTACGTCCAGAAAATTTCACAGCACCATCTGCTTGAATTTTGATATTCCCAGCATTACCTACACCTGACGTACTAGCACTCAAGGAAGAACCATCTGTGAAAGAAACATTTTCTTTTGTATTGATTGAGATATTGCCAGCATTTCCTTTACCATCAAGATTGCTGTTGAAAACGGAAGATTTTCCACTTAAAGAAAAAGACTCTGCGAGAATACGAATATTTCCGGCATTACCTTCACCCGATGTACTAGCACTCAAGAAAGAACCATCTGTGAAAGAAACATTCTCTTTTGTATTGATTGAGATATCGCCAGCATTCCCTTTTCCACCAAGATTGCTGTTGAAAACAGAAGATTCTCCACTTAAAGAAAAAGACTCTGCAAGAATACGAATATTCCCGGCATTACCTACACCTGTATTAGAAACGACACTGAAAATATTACTTTTGTTTGCAATCGAAATAGTGTCTGCTGCTTGAATAATAATATTGCCACCATTCCCCTGTCCATTGGTGCTAGCAGTGAAATAAGAGTCATTATCTAAAAAGAGTTTTCCTGTTTGGATATTAATATCTCCACCATTACCTACCGTTTCCGGTACCGTAAAATTGGATAATCGACTGCCGTTAGTTAGAGATAAAGTATCTTGAACTTTAATAGAGATACTACCAGCATTTCCCTGCCCACTCTTGACAGAGCTAATAGTCCCTTGGTTGCTTAAGTTAATTGTTTGAGCATTAACTGTAATATCTCCAGCATTTCCTTTTCCAGGGCTACTGGCAAAAAGTAGCGCACCTCCACTAATAGCCAAACTTCTAGCTTCGACACTCAAATTTCCAGCATTTCCACTACTGCTAGTACTTGTTCCTGTATAAAAGCCACTTAAAAATATACCCCTGCCAAACAATTCTACAGAGTCAGAAGCTTTGACATTCAAATTTCCTCCATTACCGGAAGATACAATATAAGTTGAAATATAAGCTCCATCTGTAGCGATTAATTTTCCTGTATTAACGTTTAACTCTCCAGAGGAACCAGCATCTTGAGACTCTGTATATAAGCTGCTGGCAAAATTTTTGTCTGTTGATTCTCCAATTAGTTCTATTGACTCGGTAGCGTTGACATTAAACTCTCCCCCAGGTTTTGAACCAGTGGTGATAGACAAAAGCGATGAACCATCACGTACTGATAGTTTCCCTGCTTGTACTTGAATAGAACCTCCACCCTCTCCACTGACATCAGCTGAGGCTTTTTGAGATAGTTGGATATTTCCAAAAGCATTTACACCTGAATATCCTAAAGATAAACCTGAATCATTTTGCGTCAAGCTAACTAAACTCGGTGATACGATGCTTCCTAATTCAATTCGTCCAGACTCAGCCCTCAGATTTCCACCTTCCAAATTTATGTCACCGCCAACAAGTGCAAGGGTTTTCCCTGGTTGTACTTGCAATCCAGGAACATCAGTTCTAATGGTTCCAGCAGTGGATGGATTGTACGTTAAATTATGACCTGATCCTTGTACTGTGATTTTTCCAGGATTCACCCCGAATTGTAAGCCCAGAGGAACGCTAATAGTTAGCAAAGGTGTATTTTGAGGGGTAGTTGCACTAAACTCTCTACCATCAGCGAATTTTATACTACTTGCCGTTGTCCCCACAAATGATCCCTGCATATCTAACTGGGCATTTTTCCCAAATAAAATGCCATTGGGATTGAGCAAAAATAAATTTGCATTACCTAATACTCCCAATTTCCCGAAAATATTTGATGAGTTACCACCAGTAACGCGAGAAAAGATATTTGTTATCCCTTCTGGATTGGCAAAATAAACGCCTCGACCTTCACCCACGTTAAAATCTTGAAAACTGTGAAATAGGTTAGCACCACGAGCCGCACCGCCCTCAATGCGGTCATTGTTTGTATTAAGAGGAATGACTTGCGATCGCTCTTTTCCCAGGCTGTTATCGGGAGTTAACTGAGCAACAGCAGGATTAATAGAAACTGCAATACCTACCACGCATCCCAGCCATCCTGTGACAGCAATCGACCAAGTTTTTACCATTTCTATTCTGCCTACTATTTTTATAGTGGTTCTTAGTTGTTTAATAAAGACCTCACCCTAACCCTCTTCTCTTAAGAGCTACCGTGTACGCACAAGTCAAATTACCCCCCTTAATCCCCCCTTATAAAGGGGGGAAATAAGAAATCTAGTTCCCTCCCCTTTCTAAGGCTACGGTGTACACACAAGTTATCGAATTACTACCAGTTCTCGAATTACCCCACCCTAACCCTCCCCTTTACAAGGGGAGGGAACCGGGTTTTTCTTGTTTCCCCCCTTGTAAAGGGGGGACTAAGGGGGGTAATTCGATTTGTGTGTACACCGTAGCCTTTCTAAGGGGAGGGTTAGGGTGGGGTAAAACTGACATGAAAAACCAAGTGAGTAAACTATTTCAGACTTATGTGTACACCGTAGCCTCTTAGGAGAGGGGATCGGAAAAACTTTTATTGCTGGAAGCGGAGTAAGATTCAAAGCCTCTCTCCTAAAAGGAGAGAGGTTTGGAGTGAGGTCAGAGTGTGTTGCATCAAAATGAAAACTGCTATATTTTTTCGCTGCCAATTTTCTGGAGGTATTCAATTCGTTGCTGAATATTTTTTTGATCTACGTCATTACCAATCAGCATTTCTGACTGTGCAAGTTCTTTAACTAAAGTTGCCCCAGTTTGCCCCAATTTAGCATTACCAGTTGCTTTTAATGCTTCTTCTAATGCTTCATACCACAGTTCATTTCCAGTATAATAATTTATACTTTCTGGAATGCTAGTAAATCGATTTTTAGCAAGTGATTGAGGATTGATAACGGTAAATTCTGCACGTCTAATAATCGTGTCGTTTTCGCAGTCAATTGCAATTTGCCATAAATATGTTTTACCGACTGTGAGTTCGGGGTAATCAACGGGAAGTTTTAGTTTGTTAATCCCAACTGTTGTGGGTATTTCTTTAACTTGCCCAATTTTTTTAACTGTCTTGGGTGAATCAAATTCATACAGTTGGAATCGCGCATTTTGAGAACTTGACATATACCAAGCTAAGGTTGGACGTGTGGAAGCAGTTTTACCGATAAATGTCTGAGGTGCAAGCTGCGTCAGTGGTATGCCGCTAGCTGAACATCCACGCGAACCACCTGCACGGGTATTGTCGCTGGCTGGTTTGCGATCGCGTGGTTTAAACTCGGCAAATGCTGGGACTGCGGTCATAAGAAAAACTACTCCTACAACCAAGCTTGTAAATCTGCCCTTATTTTCCCAAAATACGAAATGTTGATGACTCATGGTAAATGCTGTTGATTGTGTGGTTATCTAAAACTTTTTAAGAATTAAGAATTCTGGCGACTAATATCATGTCCGTATAATTAGTTATGATTTCCACAGTCATTGCACCCCACCCCCAGCCTCTCCCTGCAAGCCGGAGAGGCTGGGGGTGGGGTTCTTCAGGTTTAATAAGTAATCTAGCAGACATGATATAACGCCTTATTCCTTCTTAAAATTCCTTTGTAGGTTTCCAACGAAGTTCACATATAGTCCCACGTGGAGAAAGCGATTCACGGCGAAACTCTCCTCCTAATTGTTTAGCAAGCATTTTAAAATGTTTTGTGCCTTTATTCTCTAGTTTTGATTTAATACCTGAACCGTTATCTCTTACAGATAAATTGTATTTATTTGCACTATAAACACCCGATGCTTGAACTCGCTTGACTCCTTGGGCGTGTTTACCAACATTACATAAAGCTTCTTCTAAAAACAGACATATTCCCCGTTTTTGTTCTATAGTTAAATATTTATCATCAATCGGTTCAAAATTCCGAATTTTAACTTTTAATGTTTTAAAATGTTCAAAATCTTTACGTTCTAATGTACTTGAGTAAACCTCATATAATAAATCATGCAAAGGTCGTTTCAATTCAAGTATTAATCCGCTACCTAAACGTAAGCTCTCTTCTGTGGTTAATGCTTCGAGTTTGAGAAAATCGCCAAGTTCACGAATTTCGCGATCGAGTTTTTCAAATTGCTCAACCAGTTGTTCGTAAGGAATATCTTTAGCACGCAGATGCTTTAATCCATAAGCAAGAATTTGCAAAGGGCCATTATGAATTACGGTAAATGTGTGTTGAATTGTGTTTTGACGTTCCTTAATTTGCGATCGCAAAAATTTATCATGCTGGTAAAAAGCACCTAAACCTAACCCATTCACGGCTAATATCAGAAAACTAGGTGCTACAGGAATCCATACACCCCACACCCACAGCATCATATACCCGCAGCTAAACAAACAAAATGCTGCTACAGTTACAGTCAGTAAATTTGCTTGAGCAGATTCGGTAAACCGTCCGATAACGATCGACAAAATCCCCCAAACAAATATCCATGTGTACTCTCCAAACTCTCCCCAACTATGCAACATTGTCCGGCTATCTATTACGCTACTAAGAATTTGACTGATAACATGAGCGTGATAGTCAATACCATAAATTTGACCGCTTAATTTTAAATTAGATAAAGCTGAAGTATAAAAAATATCACCCGCGCTCATATTGCGATTGCCAACTAAGACAATGCGATCGCGCAGCAGTTCTGCATCAACTCGATCGTTGAGAATATCGCGCAGCGAAACAATATTAAAAGGTCGATCGCTGTTGCGAAAGTTCATCAAAATTGACAACCCCCCATCATCAGCCCTGACATATCCGCCAAAATTATGGGTAATTCGGGGTAATTCAATCCCACGGAATCTTATTGTATTCGGGTCATTTTTTCCAGTTTGCGGCTCAATTCCTTTCGCATTTAAATACTTAGTAACTAACCGCAGTGCTAAAGAATATTTATCTTCATTGATATTCTTAGGATTTGGCGTATACAACAAATAGCGTCGATTTTTGCTATCTTCATCATTAGGTAAATCGACAAACCCAACTCGTTCGGATGGCAAGCTCTGGGGTGGTGAAATTTCTCCAGGCTGTAAAATTTTTTCAATACCAATAATATTAGAATTTGCTCGTAATATCTGCGCTAGTTGTTCGCCACCAGGTTCTACAGAAACATTTTTGAAGATATCCAACCCAATGGCTAGCGGTTTATAAGTTTCCAGCTTGGTGAGTAACTCTGCAATCTTCTGATCTGGGATTGGATATTGTTTAACCCATTCAATATCCTTTTCGTCGATACCCACAATTACTACACGTTCATCAGGGTTTTCTATCGGACGCAGACGTAGCATCGTATCAAGCAGCATCCATTCCCAAGATTGTATTCCTCCAATTATTCGGATCAAAATTACCAACAACAGCACTACGATCCCTGGACGTACAGCCAGCAACCATAACTTGAATTCTTTCCAAATGCGATTCCTGGTTCTCTTTTTCATCTAGCTTCTAGATTAATTTTTTGCGTATTAATCAATTAAGCCTTCTTCACGGGAACGAACTTCGGTTTGGATTCGCATATTCTTACCACTTTGCTTACAGTCTTCAGGATATACACCCAAAACATCCTGAATCTTTGTCCAGTAAGTCCGCACTGCTCGTTCTGATTTATACATTCGATCGGCGATCGCTTTATCTGTTAAACTCTCTTCAAAAGCTAACCGCAACACATCCAACCATTCCGGTTTGAGTTCGATTCCCGTTTTGATGTCTTTGGTGTGAGTTGCACCCTGAAGTGCCAAATTAACCCGCATCAGCATTTCATTTTCAGGTAATCCTTTGTCTGCGATCGCAAACCCACCTTGATGATTATCAATCTCGTGTTTGATCCGGATCAAGGCCTTCACATAACTAGTTTGCACGATAAAATTTTGATGGGGATATTCTTTGAGCAAATTTTGCAACAGCTTAATTCCGGTATCAATTTCTGCTATCTTCCCTTGCCGATCGGGAATTGATAAATCCATCACAATCAAGTCAAACTGATGAAGTTGAAGTTGATAAAGTGTCTCTTCTCTAGTCTGAGCTTTAACAATAGCAGCTTCGGGATACTCTCGATTTAATACATCAAGAGTACCAGTCAAAATTAATTGATGGTCATCGACAACAAGAATACCCAGTTTTTTCTCCACTGGTAAATGTCCATAAGTGCGATCTTTTTTCAAACTTACTTCTACCGGATTTTTACTTATGTTCATTTAAACTAAAAGTTTCCTTAAGCTTTACAAAAAATCTTTTACTCTACAGTGTTTATTTTGCTTACTTTTCACAGTAAGTCCTCAATCCTCGAAAAAGCTTGGCTTTTTTTACAGCTTAATTATCAATAGCTCTAAGTTAATGAAAATAGCTAACGGAAAATCAGGGTTAGGAAACCGCTAAAATGAGCTTTTCCACATCGCCTGAATTGTCAGGTTTATCTTGAGATTCATATTTTGTAATTTTTATCCCTAACTCTACTCGTTAAAGTATGCACCTATTTTAATTGGAGATCAGTTTTCAAGCTATGCACAAAAGTGCAAACCTAGACAGCAAGTCTAAATTCAAACGGCAATGAGAGCAACACGATTTTATAACATTAGTGCGATTACTTCGCCAGAAAGCTCATCTTCTAGCTAATTTCCGTCACAGTAACCCCGAATGCGGCATTGTTGACCTCAAGCCTCACTGTCACGACTTTCAATATGTCCGTGAAACCATAAAAATGCTTCCTCAAAAACCTGAGCCTATTTTATTGACTCAGATTTTCCGCAAGCTCACAGGTTTGGGTCGTATTCTCCCTGTTCCAGTCAGTGTTTAAGCCTGATAATGGGGTAAGAGTTCTCGGCGTAGGGAAGGATTGAGAAACTTGTCTTGTCAGTGTTTACTAATAGCATATTATCTGCCATTTTAGTGGCTATTCATAAAATCAAAAATGGAAATGCGATCGCCATACAGCCAATGTTCATACTAGTTAAAATAAATCTTAGAGTAGGCAATAAAAGTTAATAAACATCAAAAATGCTTGAGAAAGAAGTTAACGTCAGAGATAGTTTGCACTCAAAACAGCCTGGGGGCGGCAGCGATCCGAATAGTTTTGATTGTAAAGAAACATGGTATCCCATCCATTACCTAGAGGACTTAGACAAATCAAAACCAACGCCTTTTACAGTGCTGGGAAGAGATATTGTAATTTGGTGGGATAGACTTGCCCAATCTTGGAGAAGCTTTGAAGACCAGTGTCCTCATCGTTTAGCACCGTTGTCTGAAGGCAGAATTAGTGACGATGGGCTTTTGGAATGTCCCTATCACGGTTGGGGTTTTTCTGGAGATGGGAATTGTCAAAGGATTCCTCAACAAGTCGAAGGTGGAACAGCAGAGACATCAAAACGAGCTTGTGTGGCATCATTACCAACTATTGAGAAGCAAGGACTACTGTTTGTATACGTTGGTGAATATGAAAATGCTGCCAAAACCGAAGTCCCAATAATTGAACCATTAGAAGAATCTCCAGAAGGATGGGTTGTAATTAATACATTTAGAGATGTACCTTATGATGCATTAACCCTATTAGAAAATATACTAGACCCTAGCCACATATCGTTTACACACCATAAAACGGTAGGAAATAGGGCAAATGCAGCACCTCTGGAACTTGAAGTCATTGAATCTGGGAAACATGGATTCAAAGGGATTTGGAAACAAGGTTTGAAACCAGGGCAATCAGGAGAGTTATCTACAACCTTCGTCGCTCCAAGTTTAATGTGGCACGACATCAACTCCCAGCGCGGCAGAATTCTAACCGTTGTTTATGCTACACCCATACGTAAAGGAGAATGTCGTGTATTTGCACGTTTTCCTTTTAAGTTTCCTTCTAAACTTCCAGGTTGGTTTATTAAGCTCAGACCGCGTTGGTATTACCACATTGGACAAAATGGCGTTTTAGAAGACGATCAAATTTTTCTCCACTATCAGGAAAGGTATCTTGAAGCTAAAGGAGGTAGCCCGAACTTTACTAAAGCCTTTTACCTTCCAACCAAAGCAGATAGTTTTGTATTTGAACTGCGTCAGTGGGTAAACCAATATAACGCTGAACCATTTGGCAAAGAGACTTTTTCTCCCCCATTGGCAAAGTCCGTGCTGCTGGAGAGGTATCATTCTCATACGGAAAAATGTGCCAGTTGTAGCTCGGCGCTTTCTATTATTGAGCGATTGAGATTTGGGAGTGGAGTTGCAGCAGTACTTGCTTTGGCTTGGACTCCAATGCTTTTATTTTTTCAGACAACATCAGTTGTAATAGTTGTGATTGAAACTCTAGCTCCCTTAATCTTTGCACTAGCATGGATCGGACTAAGTAAGTTAGTTATTCAGTTTTATGATGGACGAACCTTACCTCCACGAAACCGACCGGAAAAAAACTGAAATCCAATAATACCAGAATAATATGACTAAGCTGATCTTAATTACAGGCATAAGTAAAGGTCTAGGTTATGCGATGACCGAGGGTTTTATTCAACAGGGACATACTGTTATTGGTTGCGCTCGTTCATCAGATGCTATCGATAAAATACGCCAAAAGTTTAGTGCTACCAACGATTTCACATCTGTAGATGTGGCAAATGAACAACTTGTAAAAAAATGGGCCCAAGACGTACTTCAAAAATATTCACCGCCAGATATAGTGATAAATAATGCAGCAATTACTAATTACCTAGCACCTTTGTGGGAAATACCATCTGAAGAATTTTCTGAGCTTATAGATATCAATATCAAAGGAGTAGCGAATATAATTCGCCATTTCGTACCAGCAATGGTGAAAAACAAACGGGGTATTATTGTTAACTTTAGTTCTGGCTGGGGACGTTCGACTTCAGCCCAAGTAGCACCATACTGTGCTTCTAAGTGGGCAATAGAAGGATTAACTCGTTCTTTGGCACAAGAATTGCCAACTGGTATGGCAGCTATACCCCTCAATCCAGGTATTATTCATACAGATATGCTTTCTATTAGCTTTGGAGAAGAAGCTGCTAATTATACACCCGTGTCCGATTGGGTATTGAAAGCTGTTCCATTTATTCTCAATTTAAAACCCAAAGATAACGGCATTCCCTTGACTATACATTAAAGAGTGAATTTCAATTGCGTAGGCGTAGCCCGTCGTAGACATCGTTGCAATTAGGAGCCGACAGTTGAATTATCGAAGAATTACGTGAATACTGATATCAATTTACATTGAAGCTGCACAGAAAAGAGCTTCAAGAATAAAGTCATAGGAAGTTAAAGAAATAACACGCTCTGTTGTCAGATTACTGGTAACCTCGTGGAGGCGATCGCCTTCAATAGTACAGAAGTATTACTTTGATCCAGTTCTGAAAGCTTTGTATTCGAAATAGAAATGGTATTAGTGAAGTACTACAGGACTTGCGCAACTGGCACAGTGCGATCGCAATGACTCAATTTATGCTACAAATAGTTGCAACAAATTATTTTGATTGTAAACTAGAAGTTGCATAATATGGCAAGTAGAGAAGATATGGAAGAGGTCGTGATGTTACCACTGACAGAAGTAGGTTCTATAAAATGGACAGCTGCGCGTGGGCAAAAAATGCGTGAGTTGCGTGGCGATATACCGTTGTTGAATTTATCCAAAAGGCTTACTGAATTTGAAGTAGATATTTCTCGCCAGTACTTGAACAGGATGGAGACAAATACAGATGTCAAAAACGCTTCTCCAGAAGTCCTTACTGCTTTGTGTAAAATATTTGGCTGTACATTAGCTGAGTTACTGTGCTTGAAATCAACCAAAATTGTGCAATTAGGGGTTGATATTTGTAACTAAAAGTTGCATAAAAGCATCAAGGAGAGCAACCTACTTTCCTCAAACACGAAATCCGAGAGCAACTAAATTAAAACTTCAGTGCGGCAAAAGTAGCCAAAGCTAACCCGGAGTGGCCGGAAGTAAACTTCTAACGATCGCTAATAGTGTACTGGGTAAGTTCGACCCATCGCTGTTGCAGAATGATAGCTACATTCTCCGGTTAGAAGTTGCTGATAATGGTGGCGACATCAGTTATGTAGAGAATGGCACGCTTGTAAAGCTGAAATGCTTATAGTTAAACAGTTTGCAATTGTTTGCGTAATTCATGCCGGGGTTTGGTCATCAAGGGATAAATTTTTGGGCAAACCTACATCATCTTCCTATCTGCGATCGCCGCTTCTGATACCATTAATGCTCAATGGGCATTACATGTAATACCGTTTCACTTTAAAGTTGATACAAATAGGAGGCAGGGGGCAGGGGGCAGGAGCAATAGTGTCAAATCTCTCTTTTGCGCTAGTCAGCCAGTCGGTTGCTGAAGAGTGAAAACCGCTAATTGAGCGGCGAAAGCACGCTTGAAGGCGGGCCGCGCTTCACCACGGGCGACATAGGTAGAGAGATTTGGATAGTCGTCCAGCATACCCGAGTCTTTCAACCTGAGCAGCACTTCCACCATCATCAGGTCGCCTGCGCTGAATGCACCATCGAGCCAGTCGGCATCTCCAAGGTGACTGGAAAGTTCTAAGAGCCGGTTACGGATGCGGCCTTCGACGACACGCAGGCGCTGCTCGTACCAGGCCTCATCACGCTCTAAGTACGTGGCCATTTCCCGATCAACGATTGGCGGCTCCATCGTGTTAAGTGCGGCAAACATCCATGCGATCGCTCGCGCTCGACTATTGGCATCGTCTGGCAACAGCCCTGTATGGCGCTCCGCGATATGGAACACGATCGCCCCCGACTCGAACAGGGCGAGATCGCCATCCTCATAGGTTGGAATTTGCCCGAAAGGATGAAGCGCACGGTGCGCGGGTTGCTTCATCTCACTGAACGAAACAAGACGAACGTTGTAAGGTTGGCCCACTTCTTCGAGCGCCCAGCGAACGCGCATGTCACGCGCCAGTCCCTTGCCGCCATCAGGCGAGCGTTCAAAGGCAGTAATAGTGGGTGTCATTGTCAGGGTCATAGTGATTTCTCTTTTGGGTTCAATTTTCTGCTTTGGGTGTGTGTGAATGGCACGCTTGTAAAGCTGAAAGCTCGTCTGGGCAGGGTGTTGGGGGTAGGGTGTAGGGTGTAGGGTGTAGGGTGTAGGGTGTAGGGTGTAGGGTGTAGGGTGTAGGGTGTAGGGTGTAGGGTGTAGG
>NZ_JAVRCC020000098.1:0-12059 GCF_034530975.2 Nostoc sp. DedQUE07
CTCAAGCTTTAGGATTACCAATAACAGCAATAAAGCAGTTGATACGTTATCCCCACGAACAATTTGTATTCCCTGAGGAGGTATTACCACGTGGTAACGCTCTCTAATAGACCAAATATCTTAGGCGGCGCTGGACGCGACCAAGAATCCACTGGGTTTGCCTGGTGGTCTGGTAACGCACGTTTAATCAACTTATCTGGCAAACTACTGGGTGCTCACGTTGCCCATTCTGGTTTGATTGTATTTTGGGCTGGAGCGATGACTTTGTTTGAAGTCGCTCACTTCATTCCTGAAAAGCCCATGTACGAGCAGGGCTTGATCCTGTTACCTCACCTCGCCACTCAGGGCTGGGGTGTTGGTGCTGGTGGTGAAGTTATCGATACTTTCCCCTACTTTGTTGTCGGTGTACTCCACCTAATTTCCTCAGCCGTCCTTGGCTTTGGCGGTATCTATCATGCCGTTCGCGGTCCAGAAACCTTAGAAGAATATTCTTCTTTCTTTGGTTACGACTGGAAAGACAAGAACAAGATGACCAACATCATCGGATTCCATTTGATTATTTTGGGATTCGGTGCATTGCTTTTAGTGTTAAAGGCAATGTTCTTTGGTGGGTTGTATGATACCTGGGCACCAGGTGGTGGTGATGTTCGGATTATTACCAATCCGACATTGAACCCAGCAGTTATCTTCGGCTATGTAATCAAGTCTCCCTTTGGCGGCGAAGGCTGGATTGTCAGCGTCAATAACTTAGAAGATGTGGTCGGTGGTCACATCTGGGTTGCCTTTATCTTAATTTCTGGTGGTATTTTCCACATTCTTACCAAGCCTTTTGCTTGGTCGCGTCGTGCATCCATCTGGTCTGGTGAGGCTTACCTCTCCTACAGCTTGGGCGCTCTTTCTCTGATGGGCTTCATTGCCTCAATCTTTGTTTGGTTCAACAACACTGTTTATCCAAGCGAGTTCTTTGGTCCTACCGGTCCAGAAGCTTCTCAAGCTCAGGCTTTGACCTTCTTGATTCGTGACCAACGCTTGGGTGCTAACGTCGGTTCTGCCCAAGGCCCTACTGGTCTAGGTAAATACCTGATGCGCTCTCCAACTGGTGAAATCATCTTTGGTGGTGAAACCATGCGTTTCTGGGATTTCCGCGGCCCTTGGTTGGAGCCTCTACGTGGTCCTAATGGTCTTGACTTGGAAAAAATCAAGAATGATATTCAGCCTTGGCAAGCTCGTCGCGCTGCTGAATACATGACCCACGCTCCTCTGGGTTCTTTGAACTCCGTAGGTGGTGTTGCTACCGAAATTAACTCCTTCAACTACGTATCTCCTCGCGCTTGGTTGGCGACTTCTCACTTCGTACTAGCATTCTTCTTCCTAGTTGGTCACTTGTGGCACGCTGGTCGCGCACGGGCTGCGGCTGGTGGTTTTGAGAAAGGAATTAACCGTGATACTGAGCCAGTGATGTTTATGGACGACCTAGATTAGGTTGTAAAGTTTATTTCATCACTGACAATTAATTTAAAAGCTCTTGCATAAAAGCAAGGGCTTTTTTTATAGGAAAATTAGTAATCTATTAATTAAAGTGAGCGACTTGCCAAGGTAACTAATCTATGAACGATTCCAATTTTATTGATGCTTTGCGATGGACATCTGAAGCTAAGGAAAAGTTACAAAATATTCCCTTTTTTGTCCGCTCTCAAGCTAAAGCCAGAATTGAACAGCTGGCTCGTGAAGCCGGCCAAGATGTTGTGACTGCTGATTTGGTAGAACAGGCTAGGCTTGAGTTTGGACAATAAATCAGGAGTCAGGAGTCAGGAGTCAGGAGTCAGAATTCAGAATTGGTAAATACCTACCAATAAAGGGATAGAGTTTTAAGGCGAGAATATTCCAGTCAATTTAATTCATAATTATGAATTATTATCAACTTCCTCCTACATTCATCGCTGCTAAAACAGCCTTCTGGCTTACATCTCTGTAAACGGTATTCAAATATTTCATTACCACATCACTCGAAGTTGAATTTACTGCGTTTTCCTCTTCCTTTGCTAGGGGAATCGCTCCCAAGACATCTAAGATCGTCTCGCTGCTAGACGGTACAATCACTACTAAAGATGACTCTAGTGGCTCGTTGTATTGCCAGAAAGAGTCAATTTTTACTGAATATTTGTTATTAGTAATTGACTGTTGAACATCAGGCGTTTCTGTAGTATTGGGTTCAATCTTGGCACTACGTAATTTACGCAAATCGCTGATAATTTGCTCTTTGGAACGTCCGCGTAATTGAAATAGTACAAAGGGGTCTTCACTGAAGCGATCGCCTAACTGATAGTATATCGCACCAATGTGTTTACAAGGATTTGCTTTATCAGGACAAGAGCATTTACTGTGAACGTCACCAAGGGTAAATGGAAATATCGAAAGACCATTAGCTGTGAAGACTTCTTCTATATTTTGTGGCATTTCTCCTGCTAGTAGCTTGGCAGCAAAAATTGCCCTTTGTGACATGGTTTCAATTACATAACCCCACTGTTCATCGGTAAATGGTTCAAGGGAAAGGGAAACTTTATAGGGTTCTACTTCACTGCCTTGCACCTTAGCCAATACTTTTGCACCTTTAAATTCGATGCTCAAAACATTTCCTTGACGAGCATAGTTTCTCGCACGTTCTAAACGTTTTTTAAAGCGATAGGAATCTAGCAAATCTAGCCATTGTTGTGACCACCATTCTCGGCTTGCTTGTAATGTGTAATTAGTCATGATTTTACCTTTAAAATTATTGGATAATATTGAAATTCAGTCATTAATTATGAATTTATAAATCAAATAATAGAAATAAGACTATACCGCTACAAGTGTTTCTTCAAAACTTAAAATTACCCTCAGATAAATTAATGAGTGTATTAATCCAATGCAAATCATTTTTTGCATCTCGATTTAACCGCAGCATATCGTGAAGGTTCATTACTTGGTATTGATATCTATTGAGTAAAGCGTTCAATGCATTAAGAATAGATGTCTGATCTAGGGAAGGGTAGGAGTGTTTTAGAACCTCAATTAACATCTGACTGCCGCGCTGTTCAAAGTGAGCAGATGGAGACATGGAAGAAGGATTTTTGAGGAAATAATCGTCAATTTGCATCATGCTTCCGCGAAAATTGTCCAGCAGTGATTGTGCATAGAAAAGTTCTCCACGCATGACTCGACGATATACTTCCTCGGCTTGTGCTAGCCCTTTGCCGATCAGTCGATTCACCTCATCAACATCTAGTGTAAACTCTAAGCCAGAAGAAGCTTCAATAACTTGGTGTATTAACTTTTTAGGATCGTAAATAACTTGAACAGGTTGTAAGTACCAAGGGGAGGGCTGAAGATTCTCTGGCTGGTAGTAAAGGACATCGATTTTATTGAATGGATGGAAGTGAGAGACGCAAACCCATCGAATTCCTGCTGGCCACTCGTTGTATAGCCATTCTCCCCAGTATTTAGGAGCAGAAAAACGCTCATCAAGAAATTGCTCGTATAATTCTGGTTGAACAACAACTCTAAAATCAATATCAGAGAATTCATCGGTTGTCCCTGATGCTATAGATCCTTGAACGAATAAAGCCTCAACACCTTTCTTCACTATAAAATAATCAATGACTTTTTTAAGTAAATGTTGACGTGCTGAATTTAACTCGTCTGCATTAAGTTTCATCCTTCATCCTCGTCAATTACTGCGCTGCGATCGAGTATTAGTAAGTTGCGAAGTTGGTCTGTATCCAGTTCAGTTAACCATTCTTCACCAGCACCAACAACTTGTTCAGCTAGTTGTTTCTTACTTTCGATCATGTCATGAATTTTTTCTTCTAAAGTGCCTGTGCAGACAAATTTATGTACTTGTACATTCCGGGTTTGACCAATCCGAAATACTCTATCTGTGGCTTGATTTTCCACGGCTGGATTCCACCATCTATCAAAGTGGAATACATGATTTGCTCGTGTTAAATTCAGTCCTACTCCACCCGCTTTTAAAGAAAGAATCATAATCGGTGGCCCTTGGGGGTCGTGTTGGAAACGGTCAATCATTTCCTCCCGTTGTTTTTTGCTGGTGCTGCCATATAAAAAGAATATTTCTCGCCCAAGCTGTTTTTCTAAATAGGGTTTAAGTAATTTACCCCACTCAGCAAATTGTGTGAAAATTAAAGCTCTGTCGCCTTCTGCTAAAACTTCTTCTAAGATTTCTTCTAGCCGCAGAAGTTTGGCTGAATTATGTTGCTCTAATGTCGCCTGTTTCAAATATTGGGCTGGGTGATTGCAAATTTGTTTGAGTTTGATTAACAAAGCTAAAATCATCCCCCGGCGTTGCAATCCTTCCGCAGATTCAATCTCTACTAAAGATTGTTCTACAACTTGTTGATAAAGTGCAGCTTGTTCACCAGTTAAACCGCAAAATACGGTCATTTCTTGCTTATCTGGTAAATCTTGAATGATGTCGCGATCGCTTTTCAATCGCCGTAGGATAAATGGTTGCACTAATGAACGTAACTGAGTCAAAGAAGCCGTATCACCATACTTTTCTATTGGCATGGCAAACCGCCTCTGGAAAAATTGCTTATTGCCTAAATACCCAGGATTGAGAAAATCTAAAATAGACCATAGCTCTTGCAGTCTATTTTCTACTGGTGTCCCCGTTAATGCAATGCGAAATGTAGCTTCTAATTCCCGCACTGCTTTTGACTGCTTCGCCTCTGGGTTTTTCACATTCTGGGCTTCATCTAAAACAATTATCTGCCAAGATACACTTTGCAATGACTTGATATCTCGATACAGAAGTGAGTAGCTGGTAACGATTAAATCATGTTTTTTTACGGCTTCTAAAAACGCTTTTCCTTTTGGACGTTTGTCACCGTGATATTGCAAAATTTTCAGGCTGGGTGTAAATTTATTGACTTCTCTTTCCCAGTTGCCTAAAACCGAAGTTGGACAAACTAGCAGTGTTGGATTTTCTAGTGCATCTTGTTCTTTCAAGTGCAGCAGAAAAGCAATGAATTGGACAGTGTTATGGCAAATAATATTGTTAGCGACAAAATTATGGTGTTCGCTAACTTCAAAGTCATAAACCCATCCATCATAATCTATGTCCTCTATTGATTCTATCCTGCAATAAAATACCTCTTGGTCGAGAAGACATTGCAAAGACTGTCTTGTTAAGCTCAACTGTTCTACATCTAGGTTGCTATATGCTGACAAAGTTTGAGTTGTCCACTTGGAAGGTTTTAATAGCTGATATTGTTCTTGGGCTTCTCCACTAATCATACGGCTCATCCCAGCTATTACTCGCTGTAAACTATCTCTAGAAAATTGCTGTGAACCATTAATATAAACAGTGTTGTGCATCCCCAAATGCCGCAATGGAAGTCCCGTTGCTATGACTGTTTGGGCAACCATATCAGAAGCAGGAATTCCTTCAATATTTGTGTTGCTGACTAGTTGACAAATTCGTTCTAATTTGCTCTTTTTTTCTGAGTTATTAAAACCAATTTCTTGGATAAATCTGCGGGCAGAATTCCCTCCAATTACACCAATATAGTAAGTGCGTAAAGTACGAGTTCCATTAGTGGCACACTTCAGTTTGGGCGATATTCGCAACCAAATACCGAAACGACGCAGTAGTGCCGAAAGTTGCTGAATTAGTAAAGCTGAAGCTGTAGCAATTTCAATACTCCCCATACTCAAAACAACAGCAGATTCAGCATCAAAATAATTTTGTAAAAATATCCGCACACTATCTAAGTCTGCCTGCATGATGAAGGGTGGAATAGATTTTTCTGCCGACAATTTACCCCAAACATAACCCTTAGCTTCTAAGAATTCCCGATAGGCTTGGCTATTAACTCGAAGAGAAGCAACTCTGTTAGAGAAGGTAGAGATACTAGGGCTGTTAATTTTGAGGTTATAGCGCTTTTGAATGCGTTGGCAAGTCTGGAGTAAATCGTCTAATACTCTGGTATCTTTTTGGGATATTGTGACTCTTCCCACATCGGGTAGTTCATGCCCTTCAGCAATCTGCCAAGCAAGAAACTTGACTAAATCAGGGTCTTGTGGTTTTCCATTCCAGAGCGTTTTACCTGGGACACAAACGTAATCACCTACCTGTAAGTTATTTGTCCAACCTTTACTTGTTAGAAGCTTGTGACGATGAGTGATAGTGATATTGCTACCGTCTTCTAGCGTGACTTTTCGTAATTTCTCGCGGACTTGCTGCCGATACAACCGCCTAACATTAGCCTGGACAATTTTGCCAGTTTTTTCATCTATGGAATTAACTAGTAATTGCTCTGTGGGGTTAGCCCAAAATCCCTCACCGTCAAACTCAGTTTCTCCAGCGTGAGTTGTCCAGATTGTCTCGGCTGTGTGTAACAGTCCATTTACATCAATTAATGTATTATTTGCTACACATTTGCCCAATCCCATATCGTCTGCGAGACATGCCCCCAAACCCCAACGTTCCAAGAAGGACAGCCAAGCAGCACCACGTTCTTGATAAGGCCGCAACTGTCCTTTAAAGGCTGCTGGTGTGGGCAAAGGTGCGATCGCTTGATTATTTGTTAACGCTCCAATCAACTCTTGCAATGCCCCTGATGCATCAAAGCTGACCACTGGTAATTTTTCAATTACTTGAGTATCGCCTGTACTGAAACGCAAGGCATCTTCCAGGGAAAGTGCCATTTGGTCTTTGCGAGTGGTAAAAAATGTTTGGGCTGTCTTGATATCTTGGGGGCGCAATTCCACCCACTCGCCGTTAATTTCCACTAGCGGACTATTTAAAGCCACCAGTTTATCAAACTCGGCTTTGGAAATAGTCTGTCCGCCAATTGCCAATTGCCATTGGAAATTTAGTAAACTCTGCAAGCCTAAACGTCCCTGCTTTGTCTTTGGAGTTTCAGCAGTAATTTTCAAACCTAAACGATTTGCCCATCCTTCACGATTCGCTAAACTAGGAGGCAAAATTACTCCTAAACCACTGTCTTCCAACCTCCAGGCTACAGCTTTAATAAACTCATAAGCTTGGATGGGGGTGAGGCGAGAAGATTGGGGATATTCGGTTTCAAAACTGGGTGCGATCGCTGGATATAAACGGGAAGCTACCCCCAAACCTCGCAAAAATGTTTCTTGTGGTTGGTCAATTATCCGATTTTCATAAACCAATCTTTCAACTGGATTGTTCCAAATAGTTGCTGCATCCACTAAAAACTCTGGATCGTCAGCCGCTTGCAAAAAATACGCCAATGTCCAATCTGTTTCGCCAGACTCTGGAGAACGCAGTTGAAAACAGGTACGAAATAGACTTTTAAGAGTTAATTGGTATTGTAGCGGCATAGTCCAAGCCTTCAGTGCCGCTTCCAGCCTTTCCACTTCAATGGCATCTGCATTGACTATATGAGATCCACTCGTTAAGGCTGGCAACCACTGTCGCACCCCAGACGGTAAAGATGCGATCGCTTTAGCTTCAATTGGAGGTTGAGAACCTACCATTTCTCTCACTTGGGCATCTATCGTACTGTTGAGAAATCCCAAAAGTAATTCTTGAGGTTCTGTGGGAAAGTCTACATAAAGTAGGGATTGAGGAAACTCCTCTTCAGTCCCCACTTCCTCTTGATAAGTGCGACAAACCAACGGTATATTTCCAGAAAATCTTTCTAGGCGGGTTCCATCTACAGCACTATCTAGAAGTACTCGCCATTTGGCAGAAAATGCACCATCTGATTGTCGGTCAATTGTTGGTAAAAACTTACATCGGGAGATTAAATCTAAACTCCATCGGGCAACCTGCGACCAAAAGCGTAAATCTCCACCCAAAAAAGCATCTTCCCCTTTAGCAGCATTTAAGGGAATCGCGGCGAGAAATTTTACTGCTTCGCTGGCGTTGAGACAAAAACCTTCAACTCGCCACGGTTGCAAATATTGCGGGGAGTCTGTATTTTCCCCCAAGCTGGCAGAATGTACAGGGAAAATCGCTGTTGTTCCTTTATCACTACCTTCTATATAAGTTGGTAGGGCAATGATTTGAGAGTGCGTTGGTAAACTGATCTCAGTGGCACTGGCCGCTTTGCGCGATCGCCCAGTAGTTGCGATCGCTTTGCCCGTCGCAGGCATGGCAACTTGAGGTTTTTGAATAAAGTTGGTAATTGCCATGTTCTGGGAAGGCAACCACTCACTCAACTCAACTGATGTCATTGCCAATGGATGTACTGGGATATCTCCAGATCCATTAGACTCGAAATTCACTCGTGGCGATCGCCAAGTTTCCCCCCAAATAAATAAACAACCATTTTGATTTTTTAGTAACCAATTACAGTGTAAAATCGCCATTTGCTAACTACTCAGATTTTCCCAAAACTCTAGAATTAAAATCACAATTATTCTATTTCTTGCATCTTCTCAAGAAGATTTATTGTCCAAATTTCTCATATAATAAATATTTCAGTAATTATTCCACATAAACACTGTTAATAATGAATTTTCCCCTAATTAAAGTCTTAAAAAATGGGATGTTAGTGGAACTGGATTATATGCATCCTCAAGAACACGAGGTTGTAAGAGCATTACTCAATGTTGTAATTTTTGAAGGTAAAACCTATCCTCAAAAGCAACCTCTCTCTCCTACAGAATTTTCAGCTTACTGGTTAAGCAAGGATGCCTTTGTTGTCAGGACATCTGTTATAGATCCTACACACAAGCCAAAAGAAATATTAGGGGCGTTTTATTTAAAGCCAAACTTTCCCGGTCGGTGTAGCCATATTTGCAACGCTGGTTTTATTGTACAACCTGAGTTACGCGGTCAGGGTTTAGGACGGTTCATGGGAGAGGCTATGCTTTCGATCGCAGCAAACCTGGGCTACGAAGCAGTGATGTTTAATTTGGTCTTTGAGACTAATATACCTTCAATTACACTTTGGCAGTCGTTAGGATTTGAGATTATTGGGCGAATTCCAGGCGCGGCGAAGCTAGAGAATGGGCAGGTAGTAGACGCGCTAATCTTGTATCACACGTGTTGAACGACTTGTTTATCTTTGTATGTAACCCAAGTCAGCCATAAGGCATAAATGTTAGGATTGCCACAGAAAGAGAATAGCGAAAGAGAAGGAAAAAAAACTGAATGGCAGAAGTTGATAAGTCAATATCCTTCGATGGAAGGGATATTCGACTGAAAGTAGGCCTATTAGCTCCCCAGGCTGGTGG
Source organism: Nostoc sp. DedQUE07 (assembly GCF_034530975.2). NCBI lineage: Bacteria > Bacillati > Cyanobacteriota > Cyanophyceae > Nostocales > Nostocaceae > Nostoc > Nostoc sp. DedQUE07. The sequence goes on from NZ_JAVRCC020000098.1 coordinate 9,223, forward strand.
GTCGGTTTTGATAGAATCAGGGGACACATCCGTTTTAGTGACGGCTACGCGATCGCAAGCCAGAGAAGGCATTGATTTTCTTCCCCTTACTGTAGATTATGAAGAAAGGCTATATGCCGCAGGTAGGATTCCCGGCGGGATCATGCGGCGCGAAGGTCGTCCACCAGAAAAAACAATTCTCACCAGCCGTCTTATAGACCGTCCCATGCGTCCCTTGTTCCCCTCATGGTTACGGGATGACCTGCAAATTATTGCCTTAACGCTGTCGATGGACGAGTTAGTTCCACCCGATGTGTTAGCAGTTACAGGGGCTTCCATTGCTACCCTGATTGCCCAGATTCCTTTTAATGGGCCAATGGCAGCAGTGCGGGTTGGTTTAGTGGGAGATGATTTCATTATTAACCCCACCTATGCAGAAACTGAAGCTGGAGATTTGGATCTGGTAGTAGCAGGTTCACCACATGGCGTGATCATGGTGGAAGCGGGAGCCAATCAGTTGCCAGAGCGAGATATTCTTGAGGCGATTGACTTTGGTTATGAAGCAGTGCGGGACTTAATTAAAGCGCAGCAAGATTTAATTGCCGAACTGGGTCTAGTAATAGTGCAAGAAGCACCACCAGAAGTAGACCAAACGTTAGAAAATTATATCCGCGATCGCGCTAGCGGCGAAATTAAGAAAATCCTGTCTCAATTTAGTTTCACCAAACCCCAACGCGATGCAGCTTTAGATGTCGTCAAGGATGAAATTGCCGCGACGATTACCGAACTGCCAGAAGAAGACCCCATTCGAGTTGCCGCAACTGCAAATAAGAAGGCACTTGGTAACACTTTTAAAGATATTACCAAACACTTCATGCGGCGACAAATCATCGAAGATAACGTCCGCGTTGATGGTCGTAAACTCGATCAAGTGCGTCCGGTTTCTTGTTTAGTTGATGTCTTACCAAAGCGAGTCCACGGCAGCGGTTTATTTAACCGGGAACTAACTCAGGTATTATCCACTTGTACTCTCGGTACGCCAGGGGATGCTCAAAACCTCAACGATGACATGCAGCTAGATCAGCACAAGCGTTATCTGCATCATTACAACTTCCCCCCCTTCTCAGTCGGTGAAACTAAGCCAATGCGTGCCCCAGGAAGGCGCGAAATTGGTCACGGGGCATTAGCAGAGCGAGCGATAATACCTGTGTTACCGTCAAAAGAACAATTTCCCTACGTGATTCGCATCGTATCGGAAGTACTTTCTTCCAACGGTTCCACCTCAATGGGTTCAGTCTGCGGTTCCACCCTCGCCCTCATGGATGCTGGTGTACCAATTCTCAAACCCGTGAGTGGCGCAGCAATGGGTCTGATTAAGGATGGGGACGAAGTGCGAATCCTCACCGACATTCAGGGCATTGAAGACTTTTTGGGCGATATGGACTTCAAAGTTGCGGGGACGGATACCGGAATAACCGCCTTGCAAATGGATATGAAAATCTCCGGTTTGTCGTTGGATGTTATTTCCCAAGCCGTCCACCAAGCGAAAGCAGCCCGGTTGCACATTCTGGAGAAAATGCTCGCCTGCATCGACACACCACGGACTGAAACCTCACCTTATGCTCCACGTCTGTTAACAATCAAGATTGATTCAGACATGATTGGTTTGGTCATCGGGCCTGGAGGCAAGACTATTAAGGGCATCACAGAGGAAACGGGTGCAAAAATTGACATCGAAGATGATGGCACCGTGACAATTTCCGCTGTGGATGAGAACAAGGCCAAGAGAGCCAGAAATATCATCCAAGGTATGACCCGCAAGTTGCACGAAGGGGATGTCTACGCCGGACGCATTACTCGGATTATACCGATAGGTGCATTTGTGGAATTTTTGCCTGGAAAAGAAGGCATGATTCACATATCTCAACTAGCTGACTACCGCGTTGGCAAAGTTGAGGATGAAGTAGCGGTAGGCGATGAAGTGATTATCAAAGTGCGCGAAATTGATAATAAAGGTCGCATTAATCTCACCCGCTTGGGTATTCACCCAGATCAAGCAGCAGCAGCAAGAGAAGCAGCGGCGGTGAATCGGTAACTCGATTTGGGATTTTAGATTAGATTAAATCTAAAATCCGCGATGCCTATCGTGAAGGCATCGCCGTATGCTTCTCTAATTTGAAAAATTACGAATTACGAACTTATACTGAGCGACTTGTGCCGAGCGAAGCCGAGGTAAGTCGAAGTATTACGAATTATTTTAACGACTTTTCTAGTGTTTTTGGCTCTGGTAGTTGACCGTCAGCCAAAGATGATTAAATCAGCATTTCTAAAACTTCTTGAGCATTTTTGAAAGCTTCTTCGTAAGTATCTCCGTGAGTATGACAAAATCCCCATTCAGGAAGACTCACAACAAAACACTCATCTTCATCAGACCACTGAATAACGATTGTATATTTCATATTTACTCATACACTCTTTTACTTCTCTAATTCTGCCAACTTCTGTTGAGCAAAGTTTCGCACTTCCTGATCTGGGTCATTCTCTACTTTGTCGCGCAACAATGGTAAAGTCTGGGGATGTTGAGGAAATTGCTTGATAATTATCTCCAGTGCAACGCGCCGAGGGTTGGAATTAAACGGGGAATTATGCCTATCTTCAAAGGAGTCATTTACAGCACAGTTGTAGTAAATTTCAAACAACTTAGGCTGATTTCTAAAGTGTTTGGCTAATGCTTGGATGGCTGCACGTCGCACATTCCCATTATCATCAGCAGTGGCGCGGTCTTTGAGAATCGAGCGGGTGTCCGGGTCATCTTTGAAATTGCTGGTTAATGCTTGGATGGCTGCACGTCGCACATC
>NZ_JAVRCC020000099.1:0-11519 GCF_034530975.2 Nostoc sp. DedQUE07
TGTTGCTAAGTTAGCTATCCCTAAATTAGCTATCCCCAAATCAGATGTTGCTAAGTTAGCTATCCCAAACTCAGATGTTGCTAAGTTAGCTGTCGCTAAACCACCTATGATGTCATTGCATTCTTTATCATCTAAATCGGTCATTGAGATTTCGGAATCCAGTTTGTAGATATTAATTTCAGCCATTTGGAAATGTTCTCCTAAGTTTTGTCTGCAAACTACAAAATTTCTAATTTTGAGTTGCTAGCGACTAATGCGATTGATATCTCTCTTTTATGCAAACACTAAGGTTGTATGTAACATTTCTTCACAAAACTGATTTTGCAGACCGATGAATCATGTAACACTAGCCAGTAGGGTGTGTTAGCGACAGCGTAACGCACCATCATCAAGGGTTTGTGCGTTACGAACTGTGTTCTAACACACCCTACAATACCTAATTTTGTTCAAAAATCAAATATGATTCCTATAGATATATGCATAAGCTTGGCAGTTTCTAGGACTTAGGCACTTTACACATTGACTATTATGTGAAGAGTTAGCCTGTTAAACTAAAAGTCTTACCCTGCCTTGTTCCCAGGCTGTGCCTAGGAATGCAATCAAGGTGGGCTACTACCTACTTGTTTGATGAGAGGCAGAGCCTGGTAACGAGAGGTAATTCACAGTTGGCTGTCTTTGTCAATGCATAAGTTCTATAGACTTCACCGAACTTTAGAATATGTATAATTTGAACAAATATTGACAAATTATCTCAACAGCATGGTATTTTATTGATAATTGTTCTTGAGTTATTTGCATAAATTTAAAGGGACTAGATGGAACTAGGTGGAATACGTGAATTGTTTGAAGCAGGCGGTGCTGTCATGTGGCCTCTGCTCTTCTGCTCAATTTTGGCATTAGCTTTAGCTGCCGAGCGTACAATCTTTTGGTGGAAAATTTATAAACGTCAACAGCGTGTAGCACGAGATGTTTTGAATTTGTACCGTTTAAATAATGTAGTTGGGGCTATAGAAAAACTACGAAAAAATATTGATTTACCCATAGCCCGCATTTTTATTTTTACTTTAGAACTTGAGAACCCGAATCCAGAAGAGTTTCGTTTGGCATTGGAAACTGAAGCCAAAGTTGAGATGTCCTTTCTTAAGCGTTTTAATCATATTTTTGACACAATTGTTGGACTTGCACCTTTACTTGGTCTTCAGGGAACAATATTTGGGTTGATGACAACTTTTGCATCTTTAAATATTGGTAATCTTGGTGCTACCAATAAAGCTGGTTTGACGGCAGGTATTAGTGAAGATTTAATAGCTACTTCATTCGGATTGTTAGTAGGTATTATGACACTCACATTTGCCAGTATTTTTCGAGGCTTATACCAGCGTGAAATAGAACGTATTGAGGAGTATGGCGGACACTTAGAACTAATCTACCTTCGTCGTTTTCAACCAACAGAAAAAGCTTATGAAGTTACCCAAAGAACCGAATATTCCGGCACAAATTAACATTGTGCCATTACTTGATGTAGTTTTCACTCTTTTGACGTTTTTTGTTATCTCGACTTTGTTTTTAACTAATTCCGAAGGGCTGCCAGTAAATTTACCTAAAGCTAGTACTGGACAACAATCACAAACCCCACAGAAAATTACAATTACGATCGATTCACAAGGACAAGTAAGCTTAAATCGCCAACCAACTACTTTTGATGCTTTGACAGAAAAAATACGTACTTTAGTTGGCAGTAATCAAAATGTATTAGTAGTGATTAATGCCGATGAAAAAGCATATATGGGGCTGACGGTAAGTGTAATGGATAAGGTGCGAAAAGTTCCTGGTACAAAGCTGGCGATCGCGACTCAAAGGCAATAAAGCTCTTTGTGTTGCCAAAATCCCAACAGGTAAACTCAAACTGAGAAGAGTTTTTCGAGTTTTCAAATATTTCTTATTTAGTTGCTTGGCTTGAAAAAAGTACAAGTAGGTAACATTGAAAAAATTCAATGCTTACTATTTATGATAATAAGCATTGTCATACTTTAGAACCTACTTATCATCCCGCACAGGCAACGGCAGATCCAAAATCTCCATCAGCAAATCCAGGCGAGAGGGGCGCGTCAGGAGTGGGACGATGTTCGGCAAACTGTAGTAGTCACCCGCGAAAGTGAACGTATCTACAGGTGCTTGCTGCTGCTTCAATTGACTCTCCACCCAGTTGTAATGAGTACCCACACGGACAATCACCACATTGGGCATTATCGCTAACTCCCGGCAGTAGTTCTTGTAAACTTCACCAAAGTAAGGAGCCGCATTTTCGCCCTCATCCGTCACCAAAATTATTTGGTCAACTACCTGCTTTTTCTTCCGCATTGCTTCCAATGCACAGCCGATGCTAGTACCACCGCCTGCCTTGATGTGCTGGAAGGCGCGTTCCCAATCGCTTAACTCCTTGCCTTTTGCCGTAACAGCGTAAGGAATTGTGTCAAAGGCGTAGACAAACAGTTCTGCCTTAGTGATACCAGAAATTAGAGCAGCGAGTTGCAAACCCGTCGCGATCGCATTTTCCATTGAACCAGACTTGTCCACTAGTAAAGCAGTTGGACGAGCGATCGCACCACGCCGCTTTACCTGTTCGTTTGTCACCTTTTCCAGTTGAGCAACCGTGTCTGCGTCAAAATCTCCTACGTCTGCGGCAACCTGTGCTTTGAATGCTGAGACACGCCCACTCTTAGACGCTGCTTCTAGTTTGGAATCAATCAACTTCTTGACTTCTGGATGATCCATTGCACCTCTAGTCTGGAGAGACTTGAGGTTGTTGATCGCTTCTTGTGGAGACATGCTGTTGATTAACGCCACCAAGACAACTGGTGTGAGTTGCTTAATTGCACCAACTGCGATCGTGTATGGAATTTTGAACTCCACAATCAGCCGTGCCTGTTCTGCGGCATTTTCTGCCTTAGCAAGCTGCTTCAGCACATTTGCCAAGGAACCCTCTGGAGGAGTATTGCCAAATAGAATCGCATTTGCCCGCTCATTTGGCTTGATGTGCAGTGAAGCGTATAAGTGCTTCATTGCTTTACGACCTCTGAGCGCAGCGCGATCGAACAGAGCCGGATTGCTCTCCCGTGCTTTTAGGTAACGCCGTACCGCAGTCCGAGCTGAACGAGGCAGTTTATTCTGCTGCTGCTTCATGAAGTCCACCACACGAGCCACCTGATAGGGTGGAAACTCTTGCAGCATCATAAATCCAGCATCTCGGTGTTCAGTCAAATTGCTAGTTAGCAAGTGAGCAACAAACACCTCCTTGTGGTCGCGGACATCACCATAACGCTGATACCAAACTGCCAAGTGTCCGTAGAAGATGGGATCGAGTTCAACAATTAACTGATGAATTTCTGCGACTTGCTCAAGTTTGCGGTGAGGAGTTGTCAGCAAACTGTTGAGCATTTCCAAACGCAGGTCACGTTCTGCGGTGTTCATTATGAACCTCCTCTAAGAATTTTGGATTTTGGATTTACGATTTTGGATTGCAATCAAAAATCCAAAATCTAAAATCTAAAATTGAAGGAGGCAGATGTTGCACGCGGGGCGATAAAGTCACCGCGCAAGTTGTAGAAGCATTGGATATAACTTATGCAGAGTTATGTAAGCTTCCGCGATCGGGGCGCGGCAACAACTGCCAAGTAAAAGGGACTGGGGATTAGGGACTGGGTAATGAGCGGAAAATTATCGAATTTGCTCTTACTCCCTAAAAGTAGTAGCTGCGTAGGCTGCCATCATATCTGCCGCTATTGCGACAGCACTTTTTGAAAGCAGCGACCAGAACCACAAAGACAAAGGTCATTGTTACCAAGCTTTTCCTGTAGTTCCTTATCGCCATGAACAAGGCGATCGCCACGTTTAACAGCTTTTTCAGATGGGTAGCCACGACGACGTTTGCTCGATGGTTCAAAAGCAGAAATCGTCAAATTCGTCGAAATCTTCAGGCTCGATGTTGAAAGAATTAATCTTTTTCATCGTTCTCACCTCCATATTTAAATGAAATAAAATCGCTTCGTGCAAGTCGAAAAAGCTGTTGATTCACACACGGGATTTGAACCCGTAGTTGCTCGATCTTCAGTCAAGTGCCTTACCATTCGGCTAGTATGTAAGCTTTTTCAGTTAGGGCACGAAGTGAAAATTTTAGGTTTTAGAAAGTTGATTTAAAATAAATCGAATTTCTTTCTTGTTACACTGCTGTTTCTTAACAGCGTAAATCATTCGACCTGTATATGCCACAGAACGATGAATTATACCTTTGACAGCATCCCTCACATAATGAATGGGTGGCGATGGCAAATCTTCAAAGGTAATTAAATACCAAATTTCGTTTAGCTTCTGGTATTGATGATAATTATCAATGATGACAATATCAGTTTGTTCCTGCTTTTGCTTCTGCTTTCGAGGTATTTTCTCGGCTGCACAAAGAATTCCAGTTTCAGGATGGATATAGAAGCGATCGCGATGGCTTACATCTAGCTGATTTCGATACCCTTGATAAGGCTTGCTATAAAAACCACCATCAATTATTTCTACATGGCGTTCAACGTAGTCCCACACATGATCGATAACATGCCGTCCTGCCATTGTACTGGGATCTAATCGTTGACACAGTTGGCTGTAAACCTCATTCCAAGGCTGTCCGACTTTTGAGCGTAAAAACCGACGCAGGGGGCCGAGATGATCTGAAAGATACTTGGATTTATTTATTGGTTTAATCAGGTAAGAATTCAACAATCCATCCTGAATTGCATCCTGGGTGATTTTGTATAATTGCTTCTTAAAGCCAGTCACCTTTTTGAGGCTAATTCTCCTCCCACCGCGAGGACGCTCAATCACAATCTCGCTCAAACGATGTTCGCTCATATCTCACATTCTTTAAATGCAGTTGTGCTAATTGAGTTGTTATTAAACATGAGTTAGCTAACATCATTGAACTCACCTCCGTATTGAGTAAAGGTTATAGATAAATACGATTTAAATAATTGAAATTCCGCGCAAGTTAGCAAAGCAGTTTTCACGATTGCCTTTACCAGTTTGGCTACGCTCCCATTAGCGGGAGCGGCAGGAATCGAACCTGCATTCCGTTGCCGGAGTGTGTGTAGACTTCACAAGTTAGGGCGCAGAATTGAGTCTTAAATCATTCCGTGCAAGTTCAAAAAGCTTTTTACAGCTACGGCCGCTCTTACCAAATATTGGCAGTGGGCACGCACGCTAAATCTACCAGAGACTTAGAAATCATGCTTCGCTTAGTCCGATCGCTCGAACTTTACTACCTTAGGGCCGTTATGAATGTGTATGTATGCTTCTTCTGTTAGGGCACGGATGACTCTGAAATTTAACCATAGACAGCTTCAGGACGGACGATCAGATCGCCGGACGGCGATCGATTACGTAAGCAGAGAGGCGATCGCTATTTACATCTAAATGCCGAGCAACCCGCTCCTTCACTGCCAGATCGTTCATCCCTGCTGCAATTCCCAATTGGGTTTTTGGCACATCAACAGAACGTCCTTCAAATCGAATATGAACCATTACAATCACCTCTTGTTTTAATTACGAATTGATATTAGTGGATCTGATCGGGATTGAACCGATACCCTCCCTGTGAGAGTTACACTCACACCTCGTGCGAGTCGAAAAAGCTGTGGTTACACCGCAGGAATCGCACCTGCAACTTATCGTTTTAGAGACGATCGCTCTACTATTGAGCTAGTATGTAAGCTTTTTCTGTCAGGGCACAAGTGACATCTGGGAACTCTACCGTTAGAGCTACAGACCCAAGGAAAGCATTATTGCAATGCTTTTGAGGAGGCTTTTTTTTGCATACTACAAACGTAATACATAATTTGCATAATGTCAAGTGTCGGGATGAATCGGGCAATTGTCTTTGATGTAGTGTCCTTGATGTAGTGTCATCGAAACCATTGCCCGACAGCATCGACCATTTTTCACCATTTGGCACGAGCGCGGCGGAACCAATACCTTTTTTCATAACAGTCTTTCAACTCAACACCACAATCTTGGTTTTTATATCAAGTCCGGTTAATCACTTATGATTACCGCATCTGTGCAAAAATCCCAAAAGCCCCTTTCCCCCTGCTCCCTGCTCCCTGCTCCCTGCCCCCTGCCCCCTGCCTCCTTGACGGCTTTGTTTTTAATTAAAAAGTATTGAATACAGTTGACAAATTCTTCTAATTCTAAAATTAAATTAGTAGTACCTCTAAAGTCTCGATCGCTAGCTAATTGTTCTAGTTTGTCAGTTGCTAAGTACATAGCTGTAGCTCCAATGTTGGCACTAGCACCTTTAAGGTGATGAGTTTCTCGTGCTATTTGCCCAAAGTCATCAGCTGCGATCGCTGCTTTAATTATCTCTAAACGGGGTTTAATATCTTCAATGGATATTTGCAATAAATTTAATTCAAATTCTCGATCGTTTCCTGATATCTGATGCAAGTGTTCCCAATCAATTGCTAAGTCAGTGGAAACTGTCTGTTCATACACACCTGCCTCTTGCTGGGAAACGATCGCACCTGTCCAATATTCTAAAGTCTGTGCCAATTTTTCTTTAAATACTGGCTTACTCAAATAGTCGTCCATTCCGGCATTTAGACAAGTTTCTTCGTCTTCTTTCATCACATTAGCTGTCATCGCAATCACTACAGGACGATGACCCAATGCAAAAGCATCCTCTTGCCAACGATGAATTTCTTTTGTGGTTTCCAAACCGTCGAGAATTGGCATTTGGCAATCCATTAAAATCAAATCGTAAGGAATTTTTTCTAAAAGCTGCAAAACTTCCTTTCCATTAGCAACGACATCAGCTTTATAGCCCAAACTCTGGAGTTGCTTTAGTGCTACTTTCTGATTCACCAAATTATCTTCGGCTAAGAGAATTCTTAACTTGGATTTAGTAGAAGGATTAGAGGGACAGGAAGTAAGAATACTTGAAGTTTCTGTACTCGGAATTTCTTCTGTAGCCTCTAACTTTCTGCCTCTACACCCTTGTTCTGATTCCGGCTGAGTTTCTAAAATGGCATCAAGGAGTCGTGATGGCTTAATGGGTTTGAATAAATAAGTAGCAAATCCGATTTTGAGCGCCTGTTGTACTTCATCCCGTTGATTAGTAGAGGCGAGCAGAATCAAAGGAATCTTAGCAATTGCAGAATTGGCTGGAATTTGTTCTTTTATTGTCATGCTATTTGTTTGGGGTATTTGCATATCAACCAAGGCAACATGATATGATTTTCCCTGCTCGCTAGCTTGCTGAATAACTTTAACGGCCGCAGCAATACTGTCAGCTCGATCTACCTCCATTCCCCAATGAGTAGCTTGATGGGAAATGATTTTATAATTAGTAGTGTTGTTATCCACTACCAATAAGCGGCGATTTTGCAAAAGTCCGCGTTCGCATTTTGGCTCAACAGGCTCAACTTGTTTGGTAAAAAGCAACTCAAACCAAAACTTAGATCCTTTGTCCATCTGACTTTCTACCCCGATCGCTCCTCCCATCAAGGTTACAAGTTGTTTACAGATGGCTAATCCTAAACCTGTACCACCATACTTGCGAGTGGTCGAAGCATCCACTTGGGTAAATGGTGTAAAGAGTTTGCGTTGGTCTTCAGGGCTAATGCCAAGACCTGTATCTGTAATCGCAAAATGGATAGTGGCTGTAGTCAAAGAAAGCGATCGCAATTCGGCTTGTACTAATATTTCGCCAGCGCTGGTAAATTTGATCGCGTTGCTGATTAAGTTCATCAAAATTTGCCGCAGCCTACCAGTATCTCCTTTGAGTTGAGTGGGGACGTTGCGATCGATTATTGCAGCAATTTCTAATCCCTTGTTATGGGCTGAAGGAGCCAATAATTCCACCACGTCTTCTACACAAGTGGATAGGTCAAAATCGAGAGTTTCGAGAGCCATCTCTCCAGCCTCAAGTTTGGAAAGATCCAAAATCTCGTTGATTAAACTTAAAAGAGCGTCTCCACTACTCCGAATTATTTCAATAAAATCTCGCTGTTCTTCGTCTAAAGGAGTATCTAACACCAAACTAGTCATCCCCAATACAGCGTTCATCGGAGTGCGAATTTCATGACTGATATTTGCCAAAAAGGCACTTTTCGTCTGAGAAGCTAATTCGGCTTGGCGACGGGCAATTTCAAGTTCTTGTCGCTGACGAGTTTCTGCTGCTAATAGTTGGGCTTGGGTTAAAGCAATACCTACTTGGTCGGCTATTTGCCGCAAAAGATCGGTTTCAAAACTAGACCAGTGGTGGGAATCGTCACACTGATGAACTATGAACAAACCGCTAAGTTCTTCTTTAACAAGAATAGGTACAACCAAATTGACTTTGACCCCAAACTGTTGCATTAATTCCAGATGGCTTTGTTCAACTTCCAAAAGATCCAAGTTATCCAGTCCGAAAACCTTGCCTTGACGGTACTGCTGTAAATAGTACTGTTGGAGATATTCTGCTTCAAAGTAGGGGGCGGCGTTGTTTTGCTCTTTGATTGCTGGTAAGCCAGAAACTACTGCTTCAACAACGGTGTTTGCAGTAGTTTCTGGCATCAGCTGATAGATTAAAACTCGGTCAGTCTGGAGAATCTTTTGTACCTCTTCGACAGTGATTTGGAGAATTTCTTCGATGTCCAAAGATTGACGAATCTTCAGGGTGATTTCGGTAAATAGTTGCGAGCGCAAATTTTGGCGTTGTATTTCTTCTTCAGCCTGTTTACGTTGGATAAATTGCCCTACTTGCTCGCCGATAGAATTCATCGTTTTTACTAAATCTTCGTCAAGGGGCTGGATTTCACGGTTGAAGCAGGTAATCACACCGAGGATTTTGTTACCACTGCGGATCGGAAAACCAAAAGCTGCGTGTAGTCCTACTTGAGCAGCTATTTTGAAGTTAGGGAAATTAATATCTTTAGCGATATCAGCGATCCAAACTGATTCAGAACTAGCCCAAACCCTTCCAGGTAGTCCAATTCCGGGTGCAAAGGTGGTTTGCCGCTTCAGTATTTCAAACTCTTGCATTTCAATGGATGCTTTATGCCAGATATCGAGAAAATGCAGCACATTTGCTTGCTCATCTACCATCCAAATTTCACCCAAATCCCATGCCAAACTCTCACAGATTCCTTGCAATATTTGGCGAGTAGCTTCGCTAATTGTGGCGGACTCTGCTAGAACGCGGGTTGCAGCATATTGTGCTGTCAGATGCTTTTGTGTGCGTTTGGCATCGGTAATGTCAATGCCAGTAGCAACTATGTATTCAACACAGCCCTCATAGTCTTTTAAGATGGTATTCGACCAGGCAATCAGCCGCCGACTACCATCTTTCATTACCCAATAATTTTCATAATTATTGGAAAGTTGACCAGATCGTAACTGGTCAAAAACTGTTTTAACTGCCTCCACCTCTTCAGGAAGTAGTAACAAGTTCCAGCTATACCTACCCCTCACCTCATCAAAGGAGTAACCCGTTATTTGCTCACAGGCTTGATTGAAACGAACAATTTGTCCTTGAGAATCGAGAACTATTACCAAGGCTCCGACTGTATCAAGGACTGCTGAGATAAAGTTGCGTTCTTGATTTAAGGTTTCTTCTGTCCTCTTCCGCTCAATAACCTCACGATAGATCGAGTAGTAGACTACAGCAAGAACGATAAAACTTAGGCAAATAGCGATCGCCAATGTGAAAATTGTGTTCCGAGTCCAAGTCTTTGCTGCTTGTGACTGCTGTCGGATTCGTCCCCTGTCCTCGTTTTCCATCTCAGCGATCGCCTTGCGGATATCATCCATGAGATTTTGTCGATCGTTTTTCAGCAGTACTTGCAACGCTGCCTCTAATCCCTTATTCTGGCGCAAATCGATAGTCTGTTTTAGTTCAGTAAGTTTAGCTGTTATCAGAAATTCAAGCGTTGCAATCTGCTTTTGTTGGTTCGGTTGAGTTGCTGTTAAATTCTTCAGCTTGGCAATTTCTCGATCGACGTTACTAAGTGCTGTTTGATACGATTTTAGATAAAGTTTTTCTCCAGTGAAGATGTAACTACGTTGCCCAATTTCAGCATCCTTTACCTGGGACAGTATTTCCTCTTGGCTGTTAAGTTTTTTATAAGTATTTTTTACGATACTGCGATTAAAATTACTAAATACTCTTGTATTTTGATCGGAAACCACCCCAATCAGAACTAAAATTAGTGACGACAAACCAAAACTTGCTGCAATCTTTTTGAAAAATTGCTTGTGTACCCTCTGTACCTGGTTGCTTTTCTTGCTAACAAGTACCAAACTTGCTAAATTTCGGCGCAATTCCAGTTGCTTTATGACTTGACGACCTAAAGTTCGTAATGCCTCTATTTGTTCTGGATTAAGTTCTCGCGGTACGTAGTCAATTACACACAGGGTTCCGAGGACGTATCCTTCAGGGTTAGTTAAAGGTACACCAGCATAAAACCGAATATTTGGGTCAGATGTCACCAGTGGATTTGTTGCAAACCGTTCGTCATCTTTTGCATCAGGCACTACCAAAACATCAGACTGGAGAATGGCATGGGCACAGAATGCGAAATCTCGGTGCGTTTCTGAGACATCCAAACCGATTTTTGACTTGAACCATTGGCGATTTGTATCAATTAAGCTAATTAAGGCAATAGGAGTCTGACAAATATACGAGGCTAAACGAGTCAGATCGTCAAAGGTGGCTTCCGATGGCGTATCGAGAATCTTATACTGCAAAACTGCATCGATTCTCTGGGCTTCGTTATCAGGTAATGGTGCTTTCATCCTTGAGCCTTATCTACATTCTGGGGAGTGGGGAAATGAGGGGACAAGTGGGATCGGGAAGACAAGGGAGACAAGGGGACAAGGGGACAAGGAGACAAGGAGACAAGGGGGAATTATTGAACAAGTCTCTCCCAAGTCTCCCTGCTCTTCCTTGTCTACTTTGTCTCTTCTCCATGCTCCATGCCCAATGCCCCATACCCAATTTGGTCAATAAACTTACCTTAATTAATGACAATAGTTTACTTAAAACCGTTAGCGTAATTTTACTGACTTATATGTTGTTAAATAATCGATCAAATGCTTAAGTCTCTGCTGTATTTTTTGTGGGCTGGTTTATTTGAAATTGGGGGTGGCTACTTAATCTGGTTGTGGTTGCGCGAAGGTAAGCCGGTCTGGTGGGGCATATTGGGGGGAATTGCTTTAGCTTTCTATGGGATTCTTGCAACTTTCCAATCGGCAAATTTTGGCAGAGTCTATGCAGCTTATGGCGGCGTATTTATCGCAATGGCAATGCTTTGGGGTTGGAAGGTAGATGGGGTAACTCCAGACCGCTACGACTTAATTGGAGTATGTTTAGCTTTAGTGAGTGTTTTAATTATCATGTTTGCTCCCAGAAGTTAAGTAAAATTTCTAGATTATTTTGAACTTTTATATAGGACTCATATTTGATTGGGGAGTGAAAACATGAATTTACGTAGAGA
>NZ_JAVRCC020000100.1:0-10505 GCF_034530975.2 Nostoc sp. DedQUE07
AACTATTTTTCCCAAAATATTTTTGGATGGCTTCTGCATCACTATCAAAGCCTTAAAAAGTAAGGGTTTCAGGGTATAGTATTGCTGAAGTCTCTAAGGAAGCGTTTAAAGTTGTGAGCTATTGTGCTGTTTTGCCTCCCTGGTTGGTTTTAGATCCTCTCTTGCGTGCCTGGTTGTTGGAGGATATTGGCAGGGGCGATCGCTTTCCCAGAGCGTAAATTATTTATAGATCATTTCCTTTGCGGCTCAATCTGACAGATAGTATCCAACGCCGAATCGTTTTGTACGCACTTTTGCCCACTTGTGTATCAATATATTATATAAGAGAGCAAAATTTGCTGTAACGACTCAAAAAAATTCAGTTCCAGCCTAATGCTTCACTGATTTGCGCTGCTAGTTTCAAGGGACGGAAAGGCTTGGCAAAGACAGCAGCTACATTTAAGCCAGTAAACACCTCTTGAGCGGACTCCTGGACTTTGGCAGTTAGTAAAATTACGGGAATTGATTTAGTGACGGGGTTAGCCTTGAGTTGTTGCAGAGTGGCACGCCCATCCATATCAGGCATCATCATATCTAGTAAAATTACATCAAGCTTAGAGTTGGCTGCTACATTCAACGCTTCCCAACCAGTACAAGCAGTCAACACGTTCCAACCAGCAGCCATTTCTAATCCCAATTTTGCGATCGCCTGCACATCTTCTTCATCATCAACAATCAAGATATTTCTGCTCATATTGTCACTCTCGCATGATATGTGATGCTGATTAGCTTGATTAGTCTTCAGCTATTTTAGAATGCAATCGGGTAGAAGTAGGGGAGATTTGGGTAATTAAAGGCTGCTATTGAGAGTCTACTAAAGGTAACAGTACATAAAAAGTGCTACTTTTGCCTAAAATGCTCTGAACCCAGATTTTACCATCATGTTGCTGTATGATATCTCGGCAAATAGCAAGTCCTAAACCTGTTCCTCCTTTGTTACGGGAGTCAGATGCATCTACCTGCTGAAAACGCTCGAAGATGATTTGTAATTTATCTTCAGGAATTCCTCGCCCTTCATCTTGGATCGTAATTAAAAGAAAGTTGGGTGATGAAGGCTGATTTTCTTCAGATTCAACGCTTTTAGATTCTGAGAGAGTGGCACTTATCCACACAGTGTCACCTGGTTCAGAAAACTTAATCGCGTTGCTCAGTAAATTGGTGAGGGTTTGCAGGAGGCGATCGGGATCTGCCCAAAGTTCTGCTGCTACGGGATTTATAATTAGTCGAACTTGTAATTTATCTGCCATTGCTTGCATTGCTTCCGTTGCCGTAATTAGCAAGTCTGCGGCGTTGCACTTCGCCTTCCGTGTAAAGATTTTGCCCGATTTCATCCGCTCTAAATCGAGAATATCGTTCACTAAACGAATCAGGCGTTCAGTATTAGTTGTGGCAATGCTGAGGACTTTTTGTCCCTGTTCGGTTAGAGTTCCCAGTTGCCCTGAACTCAATAAATCTAATGCTCCCATTGTGGAAGTTAAAGGTGTACGCAACTCATGACTAACTAAAGAGATAAATTCGTTTTCTAGGCGTTTACGTTCGGTGATGTCATTGGCAATTAATAAAGCACATGGCACTCCACCTAAGTCAATTAATTCGAGAGATATCAGTATGGTTTTGAGTTCTCCAGACTTTGTAGAAAATTCAAATTCTAGATTGTACAGCGAACCAGTTTCCGGCAGAAGTTGAATTGTTTGAGCGATCGCGACTGTGTTTTTACCTAAATTAAGTTCGGTAGCAGTATCTCCAATTACTTCCTCTAAACAATAGCCGCTCATCTTCAAGAAGCTGGGATTGACATCAATAAAACGAGCTTCCGAAACTGTAGCGATCGCAATTGGGTTGGGACTAGAGCGAAAAACCTTAGCAAACTTCTCTTCTGCTTTGGCGCGTTCAGAAATTTCCTGCTGCAACCGATCATTTTGGGCTTGGAGTTGTCGTTGCAGTTTCCAAATGGTCAAATGATTTTCAATTCGTGCTAAGACCTCTTCTAGTTGGAAAGGCTTAGTGATGTAGTCCACCCCGCCAGCTGTAAAAGCTTTCACCTTATCTAGCACATCACCCAAAGCGCTGATAAAAATTACTGGAATTTCGCGGGTGCGATCGTTTGCCTTCAGATGTTGGCAGACTTCATAGCCATTCATCTCAGGCATATTCACATCCAGCAAAATTAGGTCGGGAGGAACTGCATTTGCTCCCCGTAAACCCGTAGAACCTTTGGTTACACTCCTAACTTTATATCCCTGTTCCGTCAACATGGCGGATAGGAGATTCAGGTTTTCTGGCGTGTCATCAATCACCAGTATGTCTGCTTTGGGGAAGTTGAGTGACTCTTTAGGCATAGAAATATCGACTTTAGCCAGAATAGGCTACTAATTGTTTCTAGAGATTTTAACCTTAGTTCAATATCTTAATAATCAGTTACAAAAAAATAGCAATTACCCATTTATCTACCCTAGTTCTCCCCGATTAATTTCTAATGTTAAAAACATCAAATCAAGTTTGTAAGTCACTTACTAAATTACACAACAAAGAGTAACTTGTATGCAAAGTGCAACCATCCGAAAACCAACTATTCTTGCATCAGGAGAAGGAAATCAATTTTCAGTTATTGGTGCACAGTTCACAACAAAAGTAACCGGAGAAGAGACTAATCAAGCGTGGACAATTTATGAAATTACAGATACAGAGGAAAATGGCCCACCACTTCATACTCACCCTTGGGAAGAGGCGTTTTATATTCTAGAAGGTGAACTAGACATCCAAATTGGTACAGAAACAATTTTGGCATCACCAGGCTTTTTCGTTAACATTCCTCACAATACAGCACACGGCTTTAAAATTCGTTCTGCTACTGCGAAATTTTTGGTTTTAATTTCACCCAAGGGCGCGAAAAAGTTTTATGAAGAAATGGGTCAAGTAGCAGATAGTGCATCCCTAAACATGGAAAAAGTACAGCCTGTTTTGAGCAAATATGGATTGCAGTTTATTGCATGAAATTTTGCTTTGGGTGGATTTGGGCGCACATATGTGTGCCCCCATTGGGATAGGCAATATATAAACACGCAGAGTTCGCGTTGTAAATCGCTTTTGTTGACAAATACATCTATTTCTACAGAAATGCTATGCACTCAATAACCAACAAGCAACTCTATTCCAGAGCAAAAACTGTCCGCTTTTTCGCTACTACTGCCCTAAGTTTGGGTTTCACCGCTAGCCTTGTTTTTTACCCAAGCGCGAGTCAGGCGGGTAACGATAATGGAGTGCCTGCTGAACTTCAGGGCGAGTGGCGGTATGGCCGGATTTCATCCATCCAATACCAAGACAGTTACACAGGGCAGTCCGCAGCCCCAAACGGCTCTAGCGACCAATTCCAACTTACATCTAATGGGAATTATAAGCGAAATAGACTGATTCAAATCAACACCTACAACTGTGCGTCTAATCTCTTCATAGAGGAAAAAGGCAAAGTTAAGATTGAGGCTCAACGCCTGACTTTTCAACCCAGCGACAGCACATCTAAAGGGCAAATCTGCAATAGCGGGCGCACCTACTCCAGCCGCAATACAGCAAAGCCTGAGACTTACCAGTGGTCGATTGAGACGAATGATTATGGGCAGCAAGTTTTAGTACTTGAGACTGCCGATGGCAAGGGTCGCGCTCATTATGGACGACCTCAATAAGCTAATGAGCATTCAATTTGCATAGAACCCAATACGCTGAGGTTAAGAATTTTTTCTCTCCCCTGCCTCCCCTAGTTTTACCCGATTGTTTTCTAATCTACAAGATATCGAACGAGGTTATTCTATGATTCACCATATTTCAATTGCTGTTAGAAACCCTAGTCATGTTGCTCAAGTTCTGGGGGAAATCTTAAAAGCGCAAGCTGTTCCCTTTCCTCCTAATCCAGGAAGTTATATGGTTCTACCTTTTGATGAATACGGTACAGGTATTGAACTTTATCCTTTAGGTTCTCAAATAGAACCTGGTGAAGGTGATGAAGAATGCGTATTTGTACATACTGCTATTACTTCCAGGTATACAGATATTCATGCAGCTATCTCTGTACCAATTAGTCAGCAAGAAATTGAAAAAATTGGTGTTCGTGAAGGTTGGCGTGTAGTGCGCTGTAACCGCGATTCTTTCTTTGATGTGATTGAGTTCTGGGTGGAAAACAGGTTAATGATTGAATTGCTAACACCAGAAATGGCATCTCAATATTTGAAATTTGCTACCCAGCAAGAAAATCTGAAATATTTTTTAGCAGAACCAGCTTTAGCTACAACTTGATAAACATTTATTGCAATTCTATTTTATTTGTAAGAATTGCAAACCGCAGCTCCCCAACTTGTTTGATAAGTTGGGGATTTTGTCGATTATAAGTCACTAAAAAACAAGCTGAGGCTTTGGGAAAGTTTTTTCATGTTGATACAAGTTTGTTTATTTGTTGATTTTCTTTTCCCTATACCGCCAAATATCGACAAAACCTTCAGAGTGCTTAGTCTTTGAAGGTTTTGCAGTTAAACTAATAATGTTTTCCCACCAATTGGTTGATGATATAAAGTCATTAGCTGGCTAGCATTTAAAGTTTCTATGGCATAAGCTTTTCCTGTTAAGTCGCTGAATTCTACTTCAAAAACTCCAGGTTCATATTCTTCTACAATCGTTCCTACTTGACCGCGATGTAATCCCAATTCTGGTAAGTCTTCAGTTAGGGCAACCACATCTAATAATTTCATCGGTATTACCTCATTGCTTAGATTACATAACAGGTGACTAGGCGGGGGAAGCCTTCATTATTACGCACTATCCAAACGCTTTGAATAATTGCTTGTTTATCTGAACGATTCAGGGGAAAATCAATGATATATTTTTGACCGTATGGATTGCTTTTACCAGGGATAGCATCATAATTTGCTACTGCTTGTAAAAGGATCGCTTGTAATTCTTCTGCATCATCTAAATTTAAGCCTAGTGCAGATTTAAATACACGGGCTTTGTGTTTTCCTTCTGGATGTTCGGGGTTGAGACAGTAACCCGCGATTTTATCTATTTCAACGATAGCGCATTCACGGTTAGGAAGTTTCATAATACTTTTGCTACAACCTTCTCCGCTTTTTTGACCTGGATATGACCTTTATGCAATGTACCCTAATTGCAAAAGACTAAGATTTCACCGCCGGATACTGCTTCAAAACTTGCTGTAAATATTGCCCAGTATAAGACCTGGGATTTTTTGCAACTTCCTCTGGTGTACCCACAGCAATTAATTCTCCGCCTTTGTCGCCACCTTCTGGGCCCAAATCTATCACCCAGTCTGAACAGCGAATTACATCTAAGTTGTGTTCAATTACTAATATTGAATTCCCCTTATCTACCAATCGTTGCAACACATCTAACAATTTGTGAACATCGTAAAAAGATAACCCTGTTGTCGGTTCATCTATTAAATAAAGTGTCTTACCTGTGGCGCGTCGAGATAGTTCTGTTGCCAATTTCACCCGTTGCGCTTCACCACCTGATAAGGTAGTCGCAGGTTGTCCTAGTTGGACATAACCCAACCCGACATCAAATAAAGTTTGCAAACGCGCGATCGCTTTGGGTATATTCTGGAAAAAGTCTAAACTCTCTTCAACTGTCATTCTCAGAACATCAGATATAGACTTATCTTTATACTTCACCTGCAATGTTTCGCGGTTATACCTTGCACCTTTACAAATTTCGCATTGCACGTAAACATCAGGGAGAAAGTTCATTTCAATAACATTCACACCCTGTCCGCTACAAGCTTCGCAACGTCCACCTTTAACGTTGAAGGAAAATTGTCCAGGTTTGTAACCCCTAGCTTTGGCTTCTACTGTTTGGGAAAATACATCTCGAATGGCATCGAAAATTCCTGTGTAAGTTGCAGGGTTAGAACGTGGTGTGCGTCCGATTGGGGATTGATCGATAACGATCGCTTTATCAATCGCATTCAATCCCTGGATTTTATCCAAATGTCTCGGTAAGGGAACTTTCTTAGTTAAATGGTGTTGCAGAGATGGATATAGTAATTCGTTAATCAGTGTAGATTTGCCAGAACCAGACACGCCAGTGATGGAGACGAGTTTACCTAGCGGAATGTCTACATCGATATTTCTTAAATTGTTGCGATGGGCATTTTTAATTCCCAAACTGCGCCCATTTCCTTCTCGGCGTTGTGCTGGCGTGGTAATTACTCGCCTTCCTGATAAATATGCACCCGTCAAGGAATCTTCTGCTGCTAATAACGCCTGAAAATCACCTTGGGCAATAATATTTCCGCCGTGAATTCCTGCACCAGGGCCAATATCAACAATGTGGTTAGCTGCGCGAATTGTTTCTTCATCGTGTTCAACGACAATTAATGTATTACCCAAATCGCGCAATTTAGTTAAGGTTTTAAGCAACCTGCCATTATCTCGTTGATGCAAACCAATACTCGGTTCATCTAAAACGTAGAGAACTCCTGTTAATCCAGAACCTATTTGCGTTGCTAGACGAATTCGTTGGGCTTCGCCACCGGAAAGAGTCATGGCGGGACGGTCAAGGGTGAGATAATCTAAACCTACATCTAACAAAAATTGCAATCTAGCTTTGATTTCTCTCAGGACTAAATCAGCAATTTGTAACTGGCGATCGCTTAACTTAAATTGCTCAATTCTCTCCCGACAATCCCGAATTGATACGGTAGTTAATTCTAAAATTCCATATTGTCCCAACTTCACCGCCAAGGCTTCCGGTTTTAATCGTTTTCCCTTACAAACTTCACACGGTTGATCAATTAAATACTGCTCTAATTTTTGCTTAACTAATTCCGAACCACCCTCATATTGCCGTTGCAAAATTGGAATAGCACCTTTAAAGCTTTGCTTTCTTTGTGCCTCTGCGGCTCGTTCATCTTTCTCTCCATACAGAAGAATTTGCTGCTGTTCTTCTGTCAGCTTGCCCCAATTTGTCTGTAACTCAAATCCATAAATCTGTCCCACGCTATAGAGTAATTCCAGATAATAAGAATTATCTTTTTCTGACCAAGGCGCGATCGCAGCATAAACTGGCGCTTCCCAGTCGGGTACGATCAAGTCTGGCGCAAATCTTCTTAAAGTCCCGATGCCATGACAGTGCGGACAAGCACCATAAGGTGAGTTAAAGGAGAACAATCGCGGCGATAGTTCCTCCATTACCGCCCCATGTTCTGGACAGGCAAAATTTTCCGAAAATACTAATTCTTCTTCTTTTTCTTGTCCGTCGTCACCAAGCAGACTCACAAGAATGGCTGCAATCCCACCCGATTGCTTGAGACACGTAGACAGGGAATCAACCAAACGCTCTTGGATATCAGCTTTTTTCACCAAGCGGTCAATTACCACTTCGATGGTGTGGGTAAAATTTTTATCCAATTCAATGGAATCTGACAGTTCGCGAATCTCGCCATTAATCCGCACGCGGACAAAACCTTGAGATGCCAGACTTGACAAAAGCTTACGGTGTGTGCCCTTTTTCCCCCTGACAACGGGTGCAAGAATTTGGAAGCGGGTGCGATCTGGTAATTCCATGATGCGATCGCACATCTCATCGATTGTCTGGGGTGCAATACAGCGATCGCATATCGGACAATGGGGTTCGCCAGCGCGACCAAACAACAGCCGTAAATAGTCGTAAATCTCTGTCACCGTACCGACAGTAGAACGCGGGTTATGAGACGTTGACTTTTGGTCAATAGAAATTGCTGGACTTAAGCCTTCAATCGCTTCTACATCCGGCTTATCCAGTTGTCCTAAAAATTGTCGTGCGTAGGCGCTGAGGGATTCCACATAGCGACGTTGCCCTTCAGCGAAAATGGTATCAAAGGCTAGAGAAGACTTACCAGAACCAGAAACGCCAGTGAATACGATTAGGCGATCGCGTGGCAATTCCAAGTCAATATTTTTCAGATTATGCTGCCTAGCACCCCGAATCCGAATGGTATTCTGGCTGTTGTGGCTGGGGTACGGAAGATGTCCATTCAAGGATGCTGCATGCTGTTGGTCTGACATATTGGGCGGCAAAGAAGGAGTTTCTGATGAAACAGTCCTTAATAATACTATCTTTAATCGGTTTATTGTAGAACAATCGTACTGTTTTAGTTAGTTATCGTTCCAGATTCATGGCGCAGATATCCTTAAGAGTCTGCTAATTTGGAAGCATCCCGACTAAATATCCTTCTGAGGGCGAAGCTATGGTATCGCAAATCCAACCGTCGGCCCAGCCAGAGGTCATCTACCCAGATAGTGACGGACAACCAGTAGCTAATAATACCATACAATTTGGCTGGATTGTAGAAATCAAGCAGAATTTAGATTGGCTATTTGCCGACGATCCAAATGTATTTGTCGCCGGAGATTTATTTTGGTATCCCGTAGAGGGACGTAACAAAATTGTTAACGCTCCAGATGTAATGGTGGTATTGGGTAGACCAAAAGGCGATCGCTTGTGCTACCAACAATGGAAAGAGGAGGGAATTGCACCGCAAGTGGTGTTTGAAATTCTTTCTCCCAGCAACACCCAAACTGAAATGGACAAGAAATTACTTTTTTATGACCGCTATGGCGTGGAAGAGTACTACATTTATGACCCCGATCGCAATAATTTGCGTGGATGGTTGCGTAGCGAAGACGGTTTAGATGTCATCCCCCAAATGGAAGATTGGGTGAGTCCCCGTTTAAAAATTCAGTTTGCTTTATTAACAGAGGGTTTGCAGTTATATCGCCCTGATGGAGAACGGTTTTTAACTTATACAGAAATTTCTCGCAACGCCGAGCAAGAACGACAACGGGCGGAACTTGCAGAACAAGCTAGAAGAGATGCCATACCCCGATTATTGCAAATGAATTTGAGCATCGAACAGATTGCCCAAGCTTTGGGATTGTCAGTGGAAGAAGTGCGAACCTTTGCTCAGGAGTAACGCCGTGTGCAATTTTTTAATCGGGTCATTAGAAATTGAATTTGTACTTGAGATATTCCGATCATGCTAGCCAATGCAGCCACTCATAATGTCACCTGGGAAAAGTTACCTGATGATTTTGTTTTAGACAACGAACCAGTAGATAACATTAATCAGCCACTCTTGGTTGCTGCTTTAACAGAAAGCTTGGAACTTGCTGGCAGATTACCCACCGATGCTTTAACCATCACTAATTACGGTATTTGTGCCACCTTAAATAATCGATTTGTCGTCAAAGCACCAGATTGGGGTTATGTACCATCTATTCGAGTCTCACGAGAAGAAGTGAAGCGCAGTTATACGCCACGACTCCAAGGTGATATTCCGGTAATTGTGATGGAATTTCTCTCAGATACCGAAGGTGGAGAGTATTCGAGTAAACCGACCTATCCCCCTGGTAAATGGTTTTATTATGAGCAGATTTTACAAGTGCCAAACTATGCCATTTTTGAACCAGATGGGGGAGTTTTAGAAGTTTATCGGCGAGATGATTTCGGACGTTATAAACTGCAAACACCTGATGCAAATAATCGTCACTGGATTGTCGAAATGAACTTGTTTTTAGGCGTATGGCAAGGAAGCCGAGAAAACCGCACAGGTTATTGGTTGCGTTGGTGGGATGATAACAGCGAACTATTACTGTGGGGTTTGGAGTTAGCAGCAAAAGAACGGCAAGAGAAAAATGTCGCTCAACAGCTTGCAGAAGAAGAAAGTCAGCGTGCAGAGAGATTAGCAGCCCAGTTAAAAGCGCTAGGAGTGGAACCAGAGGTTTAACTCGGAAGTTCGACCTTTTTACTCGGCCATTGGTGTTTGGAACTCGGAAGTTCGAGCTTTTTACTCGGTCATTGGTGTTCGGAACTCGGAACTTTGACCTTTTTGCTCGGTCATTGGTGTTCGGAACTCGGAACATCGACCTTTTTGCTCGGTCATTGGTGTTCAGAACTCGGAACTTTGACCTTTTTGCTCGATCATTTGTGTTTGGAACTTGAAACACCGAGTTCTCAACTGCGATCGCATCTCTAATTTACCAAGTGATCGCCTTTAGCTCTACATTTAAGCTTAGAATTACTGCAAAAATTAGGTTCTCAACTGCGATCGCATCTCTAATTTACCAAGCGATCGCCTTTGGCTCTACATTTAAGCTTAGGATCACTGCAAAAATTAGGTTCTCAACTGCGAGCGCATTTCTTTTTTAGTGAGTGATCGCCACATTTAAGCTTAGAATTACTGCAAAAATTAGGTTCTCAACTGCGATCGCATTTCTAATTTACCAAGCGATCACTATTTTTGAATATTAACTCCCTCATCCTCCTTATCTCCTACTGCCTTGGACACACCTTAACCGCATCAGGATGGCTAATCAAATAACTCTTAAGCCAACTGCAACCCTGTGCTAATAAATCATCAAGATTCAGATTCCACAATTTGATGGTGTTGTCAGCACTGGCGGAAGCTAAAGTTTTGCCAT
>NZ_JAVRCC020000101.1:0-10113 GCF_034530975.2 Nostoc sp. DedQUE07
GTCATATTTTTACTTCCTAGCTTTATCGTAAGCGATCATCCGGACATGATATTATTTAACCGAATAATTAATAATTCCTCCTTACCAATTGCATATATATAAAGAGAAGCCGGAGGATTGACTTGTTACCCTCCGGCTTCTTTATGCACAACTACCTTAACTTGTTAGGCAGTCTATTTATTAAACTTGGAATTGATTAACGGCGTCTGCTGCCAAAACCAGTTGAGCGACGAGGTGCTGAACTACGCCCACTACCAAAACCACTGCCAGAATTGCGTCTGGGTGAAGTGGCTCTGCCAGAGGGTTGCAAGGTGCTACCACCAAAACCAGAACCAGAAGGACGGTTATTACCTGTAGTGCTACGCGGTACATTGCGTACATTTGAATTTCCAGGATATGACCTTCTAATTGTCCCTGTATTGCGGAACGCAGTGCGATTTCTCACGGCTGCGGGTTGCGTATTATAGCGAGTTTGGTAACTTTGAACTGCTTGGCCATAGCTTCCGCCATATCCACCGAAGCCACTTAATCCTTGCCCTGATTGATAGACAGGGGGTACATAATACTGGGGTCTAAACAACATACTACCAATTGCCTGACCGGCCAAGCTACCAGCTACAGACCCAGCAAATGGTGCCCAAAAATTATTTTCTCGACGGACTACAACCGTCTCTTGTTGTCCTGTTTGGGGATTGGTTTTATTCTCGGTAACGTTGTGGACGTACTCAATTTTAAAATCTTCCGTCAGATATAAAATCGGTTGTCCTTTATCTACCTTTAGATAGGTTTTTTTACCCTGCTTGATTTCATCATCAGTTAACCGTGCCATTTGCAAATTTTCGGTTGCAAAGGTTGAAGGATTATTGTTAAGTAAAAACAAGCTGTATTCACCAGTTGCATCGTCATAAGTAGCTTGTTGTATTTGATACTCACCATCACTCAGCTTGGTGTTAGTAGAGGTTTGGCTAACGTTCTTAGCTGGAGGAGTACTTTGGTTCTCGCCACCACAAGCAACAGTTGTGATACACAAACTCAGAGCTAAAAAAACGGCTGTAAATTTACGTACTATGGTCATGATCATTGGATTATTGTCCTATCTCTGAGCTTAACAATTTATCATCTAAGTAGTAAGTACGGACTACCCAACAGATTACAAAGGAATCAATTCTGGGTAATATTGCAGCAGTTGATCGCTAGTGAGTTCATCGCCCAACTGTGCTGGAGAGAAATGCACTTGAATTGCCTTTAATCTATGTTTATAATGCAAATTTATCAATGCTTTCAATCCTTCCTTGAGCGCCTGAACGTTAGAAAGATCGGTTTCCAAATCTGGTACTTCTCCTTCATAAGCTACTGTAATCATCACAATGACGTTGCGGGTTACAGGTATAGATAAAGGTTCATTCGATCCATTGGAAGCGTAATCTGGTTCGCTAAGATATCTTTCGGCAGAGTCAGTAAATAATTCATTCACGTAATCTCCCGCTTCGCCCTCATTAAAAAATACGTCACCTTCGTTAGCAGCAGAAAGCCAATATTCATCGTATTGCAGCAGGGTTTGGCTGATTTCTACCAATCCTTCTCCTAAAACTTCTAAATCGCCATCGGCATCGATCGCATCCCGTCCAGCACTATTTAAGACTCCCAAAATTGGCGCTACTTCACCTCCCCCTAAATGCAGAAATAGGCGAAACACGACATAGCGAGTTCGACCGATCATTTTATTAAAAAGATTGCTCATTTTTTCCTCCAAAATTTTGTCATTTGTCATTTGTCATTTGTCATTTGTCATTGGTCATTTGTCATTGGTCATTGGTCATTAGTTCAATACCCGATGCCCAATGACGGCAGTTGCTCCACTTGGGGAGACCCCAAGACCGCACTGCCTCCCCAATGCCCAATCTTCATAACTAATGATTAATATAATGAAATCCTTTAACAAAATCTATAATAATATCTAATAAAGGTAATATATTTTTTGTTGAATCACTAGACATATCATAAGCTGAAGCATTAAGAGCAGAGCGATTAATAAATCTTTTTCCAAAGTTGGGATGGTCATAAACAATCAAAGTGTGGGCACTGGAATTTGTTAAAACTATTTGGGTTGGGGCTTTACAAAAATTTAATTTTGCGGCTACTTCGATATTTTTTTTCATCTGTTTAATTGTTGTAGCCTGATTCATAGCTTGTTCAAAAAGAGTATTTAATTGTTTCACTATCTGAGGCGATTTTAAGTCTTGCTTTGCAATAACTTCACTGTTAATCATTTCCACTATACTGGAGATATTTTTTTGAGTAGATGCCGCATCTAGAAAGGGAAGAATGACAATGTAAGCAGTGGGAAATAATGCTTCGTCGCTATCTACATGAAAGGTGAAAATAGTCCGGCGACGACCACTTTCGATGCTTGGAGGTTGTTTCAACCCTCGATATTCTTGAGCAATTTGGTAGTAAGCGCCAGCGATCGCAAAATTAGCTTCATGTTCTAGAGCTGCATCAACAATAATCCGAATTGTTGGCGGTGTTTCGTTAAAAAAATCTCGTGACTCTTCAGAATGGAAATTTTGGACAATGGAGCGATCGCCATTTGGGCTAAGATCGACCCATTCACAAACTATGCCTTCGGTTTTTAAGCCAAATCTGGAAGTGGCATAAAGCTTGGCTCCTGTTAAAGTTGCTCCTGTTAAGTCAGCACCGATCCATTCTGCTCTAATTAATTTTGCCTGAGTTAAATTAGCGTGGACTAAACTTGTATTTGTTAAATTGGCATTGCTTAAATCTGCGCCAATTAAATCAGCCCCGCTCAATTTTGCGCCGCTTAAATCTGCCCACCGGAGATTTGCGCTGCTCAAATCAGCCCACCGGAGATTTGCACCACTCAAATCAGCCCCGCTCAAGTTAGCATGGCTGAGATTGGCTTGTCTGAGTTCGGCATCTCGCAAATTTGCACCGCTCAAGTCAGAACGACTGAGGTCACTGGCGTTTAAGTTAGCCATCTCTAAGTTGGCTCCAGTTAAAGAAGCACCTCTCAAGATCGCCTCACTCAAGTTAGCGTGACGGAGATTTGCTTGGCGGAGTGTCGCTTCTCGCAAATCAGCACTGGTGAGATCGGCTTCCAACAAATCAGCGCGACTGAGATCAGCGCGAACTAACTCGGTGCGGATTAATGAAGCTCCTCTCAGTTGAGCGCGACTTAAATCCGCTCGAATCAAATTAGCGACGTTGAGACTGGCGTTATTAAGGATGGCGCTGCATAGATTTGCACCACTCAGTCTAGCTACATTCAGCTTGACATTGCTCAAGTTAGCTTCACTCAGATTCGCGCCACTCAGGTTGACTATACTCAAATTAGCATCGCTCAGATTTACACCACTGAGTTTTACTCCACTCAGGTTTGCTTCTGGGAGGTCAACACCACTAAAGTTTAAGACTCCTGCTGCGTATTGTTCCAGTAATTCCTCTACAGTCATTGATGCTACCCCTTGGATGCCAACTTTAATAGTTGGTAAAGTCATAAAAAACGGAATGTCAAAATCAAAAATGAATATTGGAATTTTAGGATTGGGACTGATAGGCGGATCTTTGGGTTTTGATTTGCGATCGCAAGGACATCATATCTTAGGAGTTAGTCGCCGTGAAGCAACCTGTCAAAAGGCAGTTACCTTGGGCAGTGTTGATGAAGCATCAGTCGATCTGAGCCTATTAGCAGCCGCAGAAGTTGTATTTATTTGTACACCTCTAGCCCTTATTGTGCCCCAATTTGAACAGTTAGTCGCTCATTTGCCTACGGCTACAGTCGTCACTGATGTAGGTTCGGCGAAAGCACAGATAGTCAAGGATATTACTCCCCTTTGGAAAAATTTTATCGGCGGTCATCCAATGGCGGGCAGAACAGATAGTGGGATAGAAGCTGCACAGCGTGATTTATTTGTTGATAAACCTTATGTCTTAACACCGATAACGACAACCCCAACTAATGCAATTACAGTTGTAGAAGAAATTGTGCGATCGCTCGGAGCTAACATCTATTTTTGTCAACCAGAGCAGCACGACCGCGCTGTGAGTTGGATTTCCCATTTACCGGTGATGGTTAGTTCCTCGTTGATTGCTGCTTGTTTGAGCGAAACTGACCCCGATGTTTTACAATTAGCCCAAAAGTTAGCTAGTTCGGGTTTTCGGGATACCAGTCGTGTGGGTGGCGGGAATCCAGAGTTGGGCGTAATGATGGCGCGGTATAATCGTCAAGCATTGCTGCGATCGCTACAACAATATCGTCAAAGCCTTGATGAGTTGACTAACTTAATTGAGCAAGAAAATTGGGCAGTTCTAGAGGAAAAGTTCAAATCAAGGCAACAGGCACGACCTGATTTTGTTTAATAGTTGTTGGGTGCGTTTAGCTATGGATAACGTACCCATATTTTAATTTAGTGAGTTAATTAATAAAGTTTGTTGGCTGCTTTTTTGTCAAAACAACTCTCCACAGCTACTCAGAAATTCCCACAATAAAATCTTTAAAAATGCTACTCAACAGTCTGATAGTCACCAAACCGATGTACCATACAGATAAATTTACAAAAATCAACAATGGTAGAACGTCCAATTAAGAAATCGGAACGTCAGGCTCAAGCAAACACTGACAGCAATTCCGAAAATTCGGATTCTGTAACCCCGATTGAATCTAACCCCAAAAGCTCAAAACCGAACCGCGACCGCTCGTCTGACAAAGGGAAAAAAGGCTCGTCATCTAGGGATGAAAGCAGACCACCGGTGAATCCTGCACTAGCGCGTGGCCCAAAACCGGTTAAACCTCCAACCCCCAAAGTTAAAACAGAAGAACTTGAAACCGAATCAGAATCTATCTCTGAGGAGTCTCAAGACTAAAATTACAAGTGTTGTTGTGTGTGATGTGGGAGGCTATAAGCATATTAAAGATTGAGATTTCTGACTCCGAAGGCAGCGATCGCGCCCCCCATCACCATTAGATTATTTTTAGCGATCGCGTCTCTCATAGAGTTACTGTATGTCAAATGCGCGAATGGGTAGGTGTACAAATTCCACAGCCACAAAAAAGTGCTTCTATGTCAATACCAGTAAGCATTTCACCCCAATCATCACCCAATTATCATCCGCGCAATCTCTGAAATGCTTACAAAAACTAGGATGTCAGCCTTTAACTTTTCCCAGCACTCTTCCCAAAGGAATTTTCTAATGCTATGATTGCTCCAGAATCGCGCAACCGCACCTTGAAAACTAAATACAGCTTGGCTTTCAGGCTCCCGCTATTGCAATTCATCAAAATCCCTATTAGGGATTGAAACAAGCGGATCAAGAGGATTACAGACCTTGGCTAGTATTGCAATTCATCAAAATCCCTATTAGGGATTGAAACTAATAGATGGCGCCCACACTCCCTACACTTGCAAATTGCAATTCATCAAAATCCCTATTAGGGATTGAAACCAGCGGCGATTGGGTGTAGGGGTAAGTAATAAGTAATATTGCAATTCATCAAAATCCCTATTAGGGATTGAAACATCTTTGCCATCCATGAAGAAGCGCACAAATCTGACAAATTGCAATTCATCAAAATCCCTATTAGGGATTGAAACTTGTGAATACTGTACCAGTCAGCCAAGATCAACATTGCAATTCATCAAAATCCCTATTAGGGATTGAAACGGAAATCCAATCCAGTTTTTATTAGCAGAAAGATAAGATTGCAATTCATCAAAATCCCTATTAGGGATTGAAACTCTTAACACCATCTTTGGAAGTGCTGAGGATACCGGATTATTGCAATTCATCAAAATCCCTATTAGGGATTGAAACTACGACGGCAACCAAATCACCTCAATTAGCCACGCTTCACCAATTGCAATTCATAAAAATCCCTATTAGGGAAGCTGAAACCCCATATAGGTTTTAGCATTAGCGTTGCTAAAACCTTCTTCCCTCCTGCCTCTTGCCTGATCCGAACGACAAATATTTACACGCACCTACTTATTACAGTTCTTCGCCTTTTTCTTGAAGGAGCGATCGCCAATCTTCAATCGCCTTCTCCGTCCACAGCCAATTTTTAGCTAATTTTTCTACCTGGAAATTTTCTCGATCGGACTTGAGAACCGTTTGCCGCAATTTGATCGCTTCATTCAAATATTGCGTCTGCTTACCATTAGATTGACTAAGTGCAGATTTATACAATCCAAGAGCTAAACCAGCATAAGAAGTTAAAGCATCTTGAGGAACTGTTGTATTTCTGGATGTTGAATTTGTGTTCTGTTCTTTGAGAGCTAAATTCAAAGCCTTGAACCAAGCATCATTGGCGCGATTCAGATTGCCTTCTGTGTAGTAGGCAAATCCCAAAGCGTTATTATATAAAAGCGATTCGGGTTTAGCTTTGGCAGCAGTTTCCCAATAACGACGGGCATCATCAACGCTATAGTTATTGTCTCCAGTTTGGATCGACTGCCACGCCAATCGCCCCTTGTAAAAATTCACAGATGGATCGTCAGCTTGTTTACTAGGAATTAGTTTTAAGGAAGTTTCAGCCGCAGCCAGTGCGCCGCGATTCAGTAGTTCTTCTACAGCCAATAACCCACCTTGCAAGTCACCCTGACTCAATTTTTCCGTAGCAGTAGCGGTGACAATTCCAGTTGCTTCTATTCCTAAATCGATATTCGGCTGCTTTTGAATCGGTCGAGAATCAGGTAGAGACTGGGCGGGAATTTCTGGTATTTTAGGCAGTGCTTGGGGGCGATTTTGCCACCAATTTAAACCGATCGCTGCTGCGATCGCACCGATCCCCACAACACCCACAATCGGCCACAACTTGCGGCGACGGGTACGATTTCTTGACGGGGGTGGTTGCGATTGCGAAAAATTAGACTTTTGCCAATTTTCCTCAAGGTTCCCAGGAGTTGGAGGTGGCGGTGGTGGAACTTCTCCCCACAAATCTGCTGACTCTTCTGAGGAAGTCGTTTCCTCTGAAATCTGGCTTTGGTGAAGACTATTTTCGCTAATTTGTCGATCCGGTTCAGTTGCAGGTTTTTGGTTATCTAGCTGACGAAACAAATCCGAAACTATCGCAGAATCTTCTTCATAGCTTGGGTCATCATACTCAATTTCATCAACCAGATCGCCCCAAGTATCTTCACCTAGCCAGTCCAACCCAGAATCTTGCGTCAAACCACTAGGAATCATATCTTCCATTCCTAAAGGCATCTCGCTATCATCAGGTATACCAGGGTACATCATGGAAGTTACCCCTAAAGGCGAACTATACTGATTCAGCGAATCTGTACTTGTAGATACCTCAGTTTCCTGACTTAAAAAACCGTCAAATTCTGGCTGGAGATATAAAATCGGTAATGCCCAGTACATCTGGTGAGAACCATAAGCAGAAATTAATCCTTGGCGCACCCGACTTACACACAAATCTACTGGATATCCCTGACTTAAATTGCGGTAAAACAATTGTGTGAGCGTCAACGCCACTTCATCAGGAATCCGTTCTGACATCGCCAAAACGCTTCTAATTCCGCGCTTCACCAGACTTTCCGCTAAGTTTCGTTCGCCAGTATCTCCAGAGGGATTGGACGCTGCTGTGTATGCCCCCAAGCAGGAATTAAACACTGCCATTTGGATATTATTGTTGACGAGCAAACCTGCCAAATCGTCTCCAGTCAAGATTTCCGTTAAGCCAGTTCTGCGACTAACAAGATAAATTTCTCCGCCATTTGCGCCTAAATTACTATGACCAGAGTAATGGAGAACGTGATATCTACCTTGTTCTAGGGCTTGCGTCAGTTCTTCCCGTCCTGGTTGGTCTAAGACAGTAAGTTCAATTTCTGGGAAACGATTCCGACTTTCACCAAGTCGTGACGTTTGACGGTGAAGTTCCGCTTGCAGTTTAATTGCTTCTTGTTTTTGTAAGTCAAGACGGACTTGATCTGAGGGAGAAGCAATTACCATCAAGACTCTGACACCACCTTGTTCTGGTGGTGTGGGCATATTTTGCGACCGCAAAGGAGAAGCCCCCAAAATTCCACTTTGGAAGCGAGAAAAAGCCACATAAGGCCCAGTGGCCAGAGGGCGATCGCCTGCGTGCATCACTTCCCAAGGCAAACGAGCTAATCTAGTGTCTTTTAGCCCCAAGCGTAAGCGTAGTACTTGTTGATGGTTCTGAGCAATACCTTGGGCAGTAATCCAACTATCTCTGAGAGTGCCTTGAAATAGGGCGTTATAAAATTGTTGACCCAACGCCACCAAATTCACAGAGTTTCTGGCGATATCGCTTTCATGTCCACCAGAGGTAAATGGATCTCCTTGCAACACTGAATTCAACGGGTCATTCATCAAATGCCCAGCAGCCATCAACCAATCAGCTATAGGCCAAGTCACCAATTCTTCTGCCAATGGTACCCCAGGCGCGACTTGTTCCGTCCGCACCAAGTAGTCATTTTGCCCTACTGGGGTTACGGAAATATGGAATTCCTGGGTCACAACTTCTCCTGTCCGCCTCCTAAATCTGGTTTGAAACGCGAAAGTTTCAAGTCGATTTTTCGCTTTCTCTGATAATTTAGATGCATCCTGCCCCTGAATGTTTCTGATTCGGTGTCGTTTTGGTTTTTCTGCCTTTACAACTTTATCCGGATCGGATTACCTGGGTCTAGAACACTTAATTGGTAGATGCACCTTGATCTTCAACTCCCCTAGTTGGCTAACACCCACTGGGGGTTTTTTTATTTTTGGCAAACAACAGCAACTTCTGACGCAGATATTCTCTACCAGAAAATAGTGCTTAATCCTAGAATACTTGATTAATAGATGGATGTCCCTCGATCTTTAACTCCCCTAATTGAGTTAATATCCACTTTGGTTTTTTTGAGACACGATAACAATCAATTTTCTCATAAATTTATCCGGAGCATGGTGGTTAAACCTAGAACATTTAAGTGGTAGATGCACCCTGATAACTAGCTCCCCTGGTTGGCTAACGCCCACTGGGGGGTTTTTTTATGAAAATTGAGTCCTATTGATTAACCCTGAAACACCCATTTTGTAAAGCAGCGCACCGATCGTTTAATTGGTAGGTCTGTCCTGATAACTAACCCCTCTAAGGTTTTTCTTCGATCGACAAACAGTAACAACTTCAACTTCTGCTAATTTATCCGGTAGCGACCCATTTATTTTAGAAAAGATTATTGGTAGATGCACCCTGATAACTCACTCCCCTGGTTGGTTAACACCCACTGGGGGTTTTTTTTAATTGCATCACTGATAGCGATCGCAAATGCCTCTCGTAGAGAAATGTAAGCGAGTCTTTTCCTCTCAAAGATGCTACGCGTAGCTTGCTTTTCCATAGAGGTACGAGCTTTACAGCCCATCGTAGACATCAACTCTGATTTAGTTCATTTTTCCCGGAAGATGCTATCTGCCCCTAGAAAAGATTATTGGTAGATGCACCCTGATAACTCACTCTCCTAGTAGGTTAACACCCACTGGGGGTTTTTTTATTAAAAAAATAACTGACCCTGATAACTCACTCCCCTGATAGGTTAACATCCACTGGGAGTTTTTTCTACTACTTGCGTTACCAATAGCGAGACGCATTTGCGTTTCGTAAAGAAATATTAGCGAGTCTTTTCCTCCTTTTCCATAGAGGTACGAGCTTTACAGCCCATTATTGTAGACATCACCTCTGATTTAGTTCATTTTTCCCGGAAGATGCTAGCTGCCCCTAGAAAAGATTATTGGTAGATGCACCCTGATAACTCACTCTCCTAGTAGGTTAACACCCACTGGGGGTTTTTTTATTAAAAAAATAACTGACCCTGATAACTCACTCCCCTGATAGGTTAACATCCACTGGGAGTTTTTTCTACTACTTGCATTACCAATAGCGAGACGCATTTGCGTCTCGTAGAGAAATGTTAGCGAGTCTTTTCCTCCTTTTCCATAGAGGTACGAGCTTTACAGCCCATTATTGTAGACATCACCTCTGATTTAGTTCATTTTTCCCGGAAGATGCTAGCTGCCCCTAGAAAAGATTATTGGTAGATGCACCCTGATAACTCACTCTCCTAGTAGGTTAACACCCACTGGGGGTTT
>NZ_JAVRCC020000102.1:0-9432 GCF_034530975.2 Nostoc sp. DedQUE07
CGGGGAGGGGAGACAAAGCATAGCTTTGGCGGGGTGGGGTTCTTCGGGTTTAATAAGTAATCAAGCGGACATGATATGATAACTGATAATTTTTATGTCATCTCTAAATCAATACGTTTGGCTTAAGGATAATTGGTCTTTCAAGACGCGATTTATCGCGTCTTGACATCAGGGTTTTGTTGCTGACTCTAAACTGTATTTATCTCTAAACAGGTCGGAAACGATCGATCTCGCCTCCGGTCAAGTTTGCGTAATACAGATTACCATCTGGGCCAGTAGTGATTTGTGTAGGCAGTCCGAGATTAGGCCTGTCTGTTTGGGAAGCAAACCGCTTAACTGAGGTAACTTTACCTTGACTATCTAATATCAAAGCATCGATAGTTCCTTGACTGAAATCACCAATGAATAAGGCACCTTGATAGATTGCAGGGAAAGTATTACCTGTGTAAAAGTCACCCACCAGGATCGAATTAGAACCAGAATGCTTGTAAGTGTACAGTGGTTCTGTAACAGATGAGCCACTATTATAGAAGGCTTTTGCTGCATCTAAATTAGCGTAGACTGGTTGTTTCAGACTGACGACATTACCATTTGCATCAAGTCCACCTTCATAGAATGGCCAGCCAAAGTTAGCTCCTGGTTTTCCGATATTCACCTCTTCGTAAGTACCGAAGCCAACATCACCAATTACGGGAGTATTGGTCTTTTTATCAATTGTGAAACGGAAGGGGTTACGCAGACCGTAGTCATAAACTTTGGAAATATTGCTATTAGCGTCACCGTTGTAGAAAGGATTGCTTGATAAGCCTTTACCAGTAATCGGGTCAATCCGCAAAATCTTGCCGGATAAATTATTCTTATCCTGGACGCGAATTGCTCGGGGATCTACTCCATTGTAGGAAGTACCATCTCCTAAGCTCACAAATAGAGAACCATCAGTACCAAAACGCACAGAACCAACTGAGTGAGATTCACTATCATTGGCGATAAAATTCTGGATATTTTGGACTTTATCGAGATTATTCAGATAATCCTGCAAGCTGGTAAACGGCTTACCAGTATCTTTGTTGAGAATTCCTGATGGTGCATAGCCAAGTGAAACATTTGTGCTATTTCCATCTGGGTGGCTGATATTTGCCCAAGTGCCATTTGTGCCGAGTAGTACAACTTCGCTGCCAGCGATCGCAGTAGTGTAATTAGTATTGGGATCGGCTGTAAAGCGAGTTAGGCGTGCAGTCCGATTCCCATTCTG
The DNA here is from genome assembly GCF_034530975.2 of Nostoc sp. DedQUE07. Taxonomy (NCBI): domain Bacteria; kingdom Bacillati; phylum Cyanobacteriota; class Cyanophyceae; order Nostocales; family Nostocaceae; genus Nostoc; species Nostoc sp. DedQUE07. The sequence continues at coordinate 1,253 of NZ_JAVRCC020000102.1, forward strand.
ATCGGGATCGTCCAATGTGCTATTGGGATTATTCTTAGAATTGCTTGTATTAGTTTCTGGTGGATCGTAGGTATACAACAGGTAAACATAGTTGTTGCCGTTTGGACTTTTACCAAAATCTGGATGTACGGCAATGCCTAACAGACCGCGATCGCGCGTATCATTTACCTGTCCGCGAATATCAGTAAATGGTGTTGATAATAAAGTACCGTTTTTCATGACTCGCACTACCCCATTTTTCTGGGCAATGAACATACTGTTACCATCAGGTGCCCATTCAAAAGCTGTGGGTTGATTCAAACCAGAAACTACTGTATCTAAAGCAAAATTACCAGAGTCATTATCAATAATAGTGATACTTGTCTGTTGATTAGTTAACTGCACTCCAACTGGGTTACTGAACTTCAAAGCAAATGTTTCATTTGATTCCCCAACATTGTCATTCAGAATGGGGATAACAATGGTGTTGCTGGTTTGTCCGGCTGCAAAACTCAAGCTTCCAGATACAGCCTGGTAGTCAGATCCAGCTTTAGCAGTTCCATCTTGGGTTATGTAGTTGACGCTAGCAGCCGCCGAAGCATTGCCCCGTGTAACTGTCACCTTAGCAGTACCGTCACCCTCATTAACTACTGGCTGGCTGAAATCGAGGCCGGAGCGATCGTTGTCTTGAATTGTAATTGAGAGAGTTCTTTGGACTCCTAGTGTTGCCCCCTCTGCCTGATCGATGACAAAATTAAAGCTTTCATCTGGTTCTATCGAGGAATCATCATTGATCGGAATCGATACCTGGGTGCTACTTTGTCCCGGCGCAAAAGTCAGTACTCCAGCACTTTCAACGCCTTCACTGCCATAGTCAACTCCTTTTGTAGCAGTATTAGCTATAGTTGCATATTTAATTGAAGATGTACTACTTAAATCTCCAGTTCTAATTAGTTTGACGGTAACACTACCACTGTCTTCGTTCACAGTCATCGAAGACGAGCCTAAGGTGATAGTGGTCGGAAGAACTGGTGAATAAAGTTGAGACTGAGGAATGATTTCCTTCGCCTGAGAGGCGCTTGACCAACGCAGTTGAGAAACGGCATTGGATTTATTTTCATAGTACTCAAGTTTAATATCGTACTTTTGACCTGCAACTAATGCGATCGCGCCACTGGATTCGGTGGCAGGTTGATCGATAAACTGATTGATGATTTGTTGACCATTCACCCACAGTCGCACACCATCATCAGCAGTGGTGTAGAACTTGTAAGTTTCGCTGTACTTGGCTTCTACCTGACCTGTCCACCGCGCTGAGAAAGTATCTGCATCAATCGAGGGAGCGGGAGAATCAGCGCGCCAGTTAAAGTTCACCGTCGGATCTGTAGTAGTTACCTTCAGGTTAGTGAAGTCGATGTTGTCGTAGTACTCTCCTTTGAGTCCATTGCCACTACTAGGTGTGCTGACATTACTATACAGTTGGGACTGGGGAATGATTTCCTTCGCCTGAGAGGCGCTTGACCAACGCAGTTGAGAAACGGCATTGGATTTATTTTCATAGTACTCAAGTTTAATATCGTACTTTTGACCTGCAACTAATGCGATCGCGCCACTGGATTCGGTGGCAGGTTGATCGATAAACTGATTGATGATTTGTTGACCATTCACCCACAGTCGCACACCATCATCAGCAGTGGTGTAGAACTTGTAAGTTTCGCTGTACTTGGCTTCTACCTGACCTGTCCACCGCGCTGAGAAAGTATCTGCATTAATCGACGAATCGGGAGAACCAGCGCGCCAGTTAAAGTTCACCGTCTGATCTGTACGAGTTACCTTCAGGTTGGTGAAGTCCATGTTGTCGTAATACTCTGCCTTAAGTCCATCTCCCTGAGAGAGTAGGCTAGACCGAGCAGAAATATTGGTTTGTCCTTGGTCAATACTTTCTAGAGATGATTTAGTAGTAATTACTGGACTTACAGATGTTGATAAGTTTTGATTTGATGCCATAATTTAGTGTTTCAGGATTAATTTCACATTAAATATTCCAACAAAAAATGCCTCATGAAGCTTGATATAAATATACTGATAAGCTAATAATTGATTAACTTATAAAGATATATTCAGTAATTACTAATCATGAATAATTAATTGAAGAATATATTAGTCTTTGTTAGTTTTTGTTTTCTTTCAAAAAATTACTGAATTCTTGAGACTTTCTAAATTTTATTGATGTGCAAATGCATATCAGCAAGGCAAGCAGTGCTTAAGAAAGCAAATACATGCGTAATTAGTCAAATGCAATAACTTTACATAGATTACTTAAGTATTCTTTTAGTGCTTACACATTTGACAATAGATGGCGGTGTTATGTCTATCTTCTGTATGGAACTTTGTTTAAATATTCATATTGATCTATCCTTTTTTAAAGGAATATAAAAGTTTTGATGATATTTAAATAAAAAATGCCAAAATACCGGATAATCTAATGTGCTTATCGACAAATTTATTAACTATATAAAATTTGTATAAAGAAAAATTTTAATATTTAAAGATTTGAAAAATTAATATTTATTTATACTTCATTTTGACTATTACTTTATCTCTTTGTTACCAGAACCAGCATAAATTTAGTAATAACCTAAAATCAGTGGAACAAAAACTTTTGCAAAAGCCTCACCATTCATGCATTTAAGCTAGAGAACACAATCCAATACTGCTCGGTTATACCATTTCTTTGTGAAGCTGCATATTTTACCCCCCTCTAGTCCCCCCTTGCCAAGGGGGGACTAGAGGGGGGTCTTATTATGTGCATCTTCATACAGAATTGGTATTAAAGGCAAAAGGGTAAGCAGAAAAGGATTGGAAGGCTCGATATATAAAGTTTTTTTCCCTTTAACCTTTTCCCTTCCCCCCAAAACCCTACTCTTTCGTTCATTTACAAAAGTTTTCAATTTACTCTAAGTCAGAAAAATTACAAGTTTGACGTTGTACATTCCCACTTTCCCCTAGACTAAGGGCAGCAACCTTGTTCAAACTGGCTGAGGAAAGTGGACTTTGACTGAGACAAACAATTTAAACTCTACCATCCAGAATCTCTCGCGCAGGGAATTGCGAGATTTAGTGCGGACTCAGCTGCAAATGCTCCTGGAAGCAGGAGACTTGCAAGGAGCAAAATCAATTCTTGTACCCGTGCAGCCTGCGGATATCGCCGAGGCGATTGAGGGTTTACCAGAAGCGATGCACGCTTTGGCTTTTCGCTTGCTTTCTAAGGATGAGGCGATCGAAGTTTATGAATATCTCGACTACAGTGTTCAAGAACGGTTAATTGAAGAACTTAAAAGCCAGGAAGTCTGCGATATTGTCGATCAAATGTCGCCGGATGACCGAGCTAGGTTATTTGATGAATTACCGGCAAAAGTCGTCAATCGCTTGCTAGAACAACTGAGTCCAGCTGAACGTCAAGCTACAGCCCAACTATTGGGTTATGAAGCTGATACAGCTGGGCGAATTATGACACTAGAGTTGATCTCGCTGAAAGAAAATTTCACAGTATCTCAAGCTCTAGAGCGAATTCGCAACTTAGCTAATGCCAGTGAGATGATTTATTATCTTTATGTCATGGATGCGGCAAGGCGCTTGACGGGGATTGTATCGTTGCGGGAATTAGTAACGTCTCAGCCTGAGCAAATTATTGGCGAAATTATGACCCGTGATGTGGTGTTTGTCTACACTGATACGGATCAAGAAGAAGTTGCAAGATTAATCCAAAGATATGATTTTTTGGCTGTACCTGTAGTAGATCGAGAACAGCTTCTAGTAGGTATTGTGACGGTGGATGATGTAATTGATATTCTGCAACAAGAAACCACCGAGGATATCTATGCTTTAGGTGGTGGTGTGCAGTCGGGGGGCGACAATTATTTTCAAATGAATTTGCTGGAAATCGCTCGGAAACGGGTTGTCTGGTTATTGGTCTTACTTGTAACCAATACCGTTACAGGCACAATTATTAAGTCGCAAGAAGATATTTTAGCAAAAGTGGTGACACTGACGGCCTTTATTCCCTTGTTGACTGGTACTGGGGGTAATGTAGGCGCTCAATCTTCCACAGTGGTGATTCGCGGGATGAACACCGATGAAATCCGATCGCGTGGTGCATTACAGGTAATCGGCCGGGAAGCGATCGCAGGTGCATTATTGGGAGCAATGTTAGGTACAATCGCTACTGTCTGGGCTTATTTTCTGCAAGGACGATTAGAAGTAGCGATCGCTGTCGGCACTAGTTTGGTAGCTATTTCTATTTTGGCTTCGATCTCCGGTTCAGCACTGCCATTTCTATTTCGCTATCTGCGTTTAGATCCGGCATTAATGTCAGCACCGTTCATCACCACAGCAGTTGATGTTGTAGGTGTTTTGATTTACTTCAATTTGGCGCGGGTAATTTTAAAGTTATGAAAAGAGTCATTGGTCATTAGTCATTGGTCATTAGTTATTAGTAACGGACAAAAGACAAATGACAAAAGACAAAGGACAAATGACTAACTTAACTTTTACAATTCTGATTCCGTATCTGGAGCAACAATTTCGCCAGTACCCAATTGCAGTATCATGTCCTGGTCAGTAATCAATCCGCTAAGTTCCTTCACTTGTAAATTCATGTCTTCACAAGCTTGTCTAAGTTCTCTGGCAAATTTGTTGAGGTCTTGACCATAGCCACATTGATAAGCAGCAGTTTCAATCCCTTGCTGGGCATTTGCTCTAGCACAATCTACTAGTTCTCTGCCATTCAATGGTGTAGGAGATGCCATAGACGTAGTTATTATTTATTAAATGTTTTCTGCTAGATAGACTATCAATATTCCCACATTTACTCATCCCTCCAATGGAAGACCATCAGGGTATAATTAGAAGTAATTATTTTTTTCTCATTAGTCATTAGTCCTTTATTCAAAGTGAATAATCAATGACCAATGACTAATGACTAATGACTGAATTTTTCACTTAACCATTGACAACATCTCCACCATTGACATGTAGCACTTGTCCAGAGACATAAGAACCATCATCAGAAGCTAAATATACGTAGCTAGGAGCAACTTCTTCTGGTTGTCCGGCTCGTTCCATTGGTACTTGTTTGCCAAAAGTTTCAACTTTCTCTTCGGGGAAAGTTGAGGGAATTAAAGGTGTCCAGATTGGCCCTGGCGCGACAGCATTAACGCGAATTCCTTTGGATACCAAATTTTTTGATAAGGAGCGAGTAAAAGCAACGATCGCACCTTTTGTAGAGGAGTAATCTAGTAGTTGTGGACTACCTTTATAAGCTGTTACCGATGTGGTATTGATGATAGCACTGCCCGTTTGTAAATGCTTGAGTGCAGCTTTAGTCATGAAAAACATTGAGAAGATATTAGTGCGGAAAGTTCGCTCTAGTTGTTCTTCACTGATTTCTTCAATGCTTTCTTTCGGATGTTGTTCAGCAGCGTTGTTGACGAGAATATCAAGTTTGCCAAACTCACCAACTGTTTGTTGTATGGCTTGCTGACAAAAAGTTTCGTTGCCAATATCACCTGCAATCGTTACTGCACGACGCCCTTGTTTTTCTACCAAATGTTTTGTTTCTTTGGCATCATCGTGTTCGTTAAGGTAAAGAATAGCTACATCTGCACCTTCTTTTGCAAATGCGATCGCAACAGCACGACCAATCCCACTATCTGCACCTGTAATCAATGCTACCTTATCTTGTAACTTACCACTACCGCGATACTGAGCATCATCTGCTTTGGGTTTTGGTGTCATTTCTGATTCAACACCTGGTGTTTCTTGTTGCTGTGGCGGTTGTAATTTTTGCTCTTTTTTCTCTTTTGGTTCTTTTGATTTAGCCATCTGTTTTACCTTGGTAATTGAATATTGAATGGGTATTGAAAAAGGGTAATTGGGCAGTAGTTACACTCCATCTTTCTCCTATCCCCTATTTCATAACTAAACCTTGGATCGAAAATTCAACCCAAGGTTTATTTTTTGCTTTGACTTTCACTAGCCATTTGCAATTTTAGGCATTTCTATCCTGGATGTTTGCCAAACTTACTTATTCAAGCAACTCTACGCAATTTATATTACTTACATTATTTATCCTCACGCCTGACCATGAAAAAAAGTACACAACTCTAATGTGATGAAGAATTTCTCTTTTTCACCTGCTTTCAAGTTAACTATTATATTGCTGTACTTTATCGCCCCCTAGAGGTAAAGTATGCTGCAATTAGCTCAACCTTAAGAGGGAAAAGAATTAAAGAAGTCGGCGATTTGTGGGTTGCTATAGCTCGATCGATCCTTGCGGACTTCCGGAAATTTTTTACAAAACTACCTGAATCTTGACACGGCAACTATACATCGTCCAAAAGGGTGCTTGGTGCGCTACATTGAGATCATTAGAGGGCATGGGTTATGGCAACATTAAATATTTCCGAGTTAGAACAGGTTGAAAAGTTTCGCCACTTACAATTAACCCTGCGCGAACGCTGGAAAACGAGCGAAATATTTGACAATAGTGAAGCGGATATTTTAATTATTCCCTCCTTGAGTCTTGACCAGGGAGAACTCCAAAAGATCGAAGGCTGCGAGCATTATGAAGAAAGATTACTATTTTCGTTAATTCGGTTGCGGAATCCCCGAACTCGACTGATTTATGTAACATCAGTACCGCTGCATCCGAGTATCATTGATTATTATCTGCAATTGTTGCCAGGAATTCCCTTTTCTCATGCTCGCAATCGCTTGCTGTTACTTTCTACTTACGATTCCTCTTTTAAGCCTCTGAGCCAAAAGATTTTAGAACGCCCCCGCTTGCTAGAGCGGATTCAGAAATCTTTGAGGCTAGACAAATCATTTATGATCTGCTACAACTCTTCGCACTGGGAAGGCGAATTGTCTTTAAAATTGGGTGTACCACTGTATGCGGCTGCACCAGATTTACAAATTTGGGGAACAAAAAGTGGCAGTCGGGAAATCTTCAAGGAAAGCGAAGTACCGCATCCAGATGGCAGCGAAAAAGTTTGGAACCATACAGATTTGACAGAAGCTACCGTTGATTTGTGGGAACGGCAACCAACATTAAAACGGGTAGTAGTAAAACTTAACGAGGGCATTTCTGGCGAGGGAAATGCATTGTTGGATCTCAGACCGATTGAGAATTTAGCACCAAACACTGGTACTCATGCCGAAAGGATAGCAGCAATTAGCGATCGCTTATCAACGATGCGCTTTCAAGCAAAACAAGAAACTTGGGATAGTTTTTTGGGAAAAATGCCTGAGTTAGGGACAATTGCTGAAGCATTCGTGGAAGGGGAAATTAAGCGATCGCCCAGCGTTCAAGGACGGATCACTCCCCAAGGCGAAGTGGAAATCCTGTCAACTCACGACCAAATTCTCGGAGGCCCAGACGGTCAGATTTATCTTGGTTGCAGCTTTCCTGCTGATGAAAGATATCGATTGCAATTACAGCAATTGGGACTTCAAGTTGGCAAAAAGCTAGCAGATAAAGGCACTTTAGAGCGGTTTGGTGTAGATTTTATCGCCGTTGACAAGGGTAATGGAGACTGGGATATTCAGGCGATCGAAATTAACCTGCGTAAAGGCGGTACAACGCATCCATTCATGACCCTGAAATTATTAACGAACGGCCGCTATGACCTTTCCACGGGTTTATTTTATAGTCAACAAGGTCGTCCAAAATATTACATTGCCACTGATAATCTGCAAAAAGAGCGCTATCAGGGATTATTACCCAATGATTTGATGGATATCATTGCTCACCACAGACTGCACTTTGACAGCGGTACAGAGACGGGTACTGTGTTTCATCTTATGGGCTGCCTTTCGCAGTTTGGCAAGGTGGGATTAACCAGCATCGGTGATTCACCGCAACAAGCACGAGATATTTATAACAAAGTTGTCAAAGTTCTGGATGAAGAAACCCGCAACGACAATCGTGATTTCTCGGCATTTTCAGATTATTCCTTTCCTGTAGTTTGGGATGAATTATAGTTAAAAAATGTCGTTTGCAACACATGATAGGGGCACAGCAATCCTCGTGCCCCAATGATATTATATTCGGCTAATAAGTTATATATAATTCAACGTGAGTTCGATGAACCTCTCCCCAACCCCTCTCCGAGGCGGAGAGGGGCAGAAATATTTTTAGT
>NZ_JAVRCC020000103.1:0-8826 GCF_034530975.2 Nostoc sp. DedQUE07
ATTTGGCTGCTGGCGATTCTGCTCCTGTAGCAATAAGCGCTCCTGCTATCAACGGTTAATTCTGAAGTTTAGCTAAATAAGAAAGCGCCCTCCGTTACCAGAGGGCGCTTTTTGTTTTAATGTATAAGAATTACAAGTTGCTTTAACCCACTTTTCCTAACAATTCAAAATATATATATGGGAATAGACATCAATTATTAGTTCGGTCAATTACTACGTAAATGACTTGAGTTAAGGAAAAATATATTTCTAGCCAGCCAATTTTTTACTATAGGAAACCATATCTCTTCAACATTTATATAATTTAAAGATCAAAACCGTTGAATTTTCTTTCATCTACTTTCATAAAGTATTGCTATGGTAAAGCCGTAGCAAATGCTTCTATGTTGATAGTTTTTATCGATTGTAATAAATTAGGATTTTTAGTATTAAACAAGTCCAAGTCCTGTTTCAGGTGTCTTTCGTAGAATTCAGACAAATTTATCATTAAAGAAGGCTTATTGATAATTAAGTCTTTTTGTTGTTTTATCATAAATTGCCACATTATTTAATATGTAGGCATTTCAGGCTATTTTATCTTCCCCCTAGCTGTGCAAGTGATATTTTCTTAGTGTAAACTATCAGACATATTTTACACTGGAGATTTGCATAAATATTGAACCGACATATATCTCTGTAAGAAGTCTCTTTGAGTACAGACCAATTTTTTATCCCTAAATATCAAAGAGCTTATACATGAAATTCTGAATCAGTAGAAGATTGGATCGTAAAAAACAAATTTTGCAAAGAAATTAATAATTATTTTAGATTTAAAATAATTAAATTTTAGTATATAATAAAAACTTTTATCACAAAACCACTAATGCTATTTTCTGAAAATGAAAGCCAAAGGAGTTTTAATTTCCTTTTCTCTAAAAATCCCAATCCTATGTGGGTATATAACCAGAATAATCTGCAATTCTTAGATGTAAATGAAGCTGCTGTTGTCCACTACGGCTACTCACGAGAAGAGTTCTTGCAAATGCGAATAAGTGACGTTCGCCCTTCAGAAGATGTGCCTCTCTTACTTGAATATTTACGACAAAAGCATTCTAGCTTGGACTTTACTGGACGATGGCGACATCAGCGAAAAGACGGACAGATTATTGATGTTGAAATTTTCACACAGACAATAGACTATGGCAATTATAAGGCTCGTTTAGTTCATATACGAGATATCACAGAACACAAACAAATAGAAAGAACTCTTCAACAAAGTGAAGCTAGATTTCGAGTTATTTCTGAAGCTATTCCTGTTCCATTCATTATTTCGCGTGTGTCTGATGGGTTGATTTTATACGCTAATACAGAGTCTCTTCATACATTTCAGTTTTCTCCAGAGTATTTAGTTAATCGCAAAAAAGTTGTAGATTTGTATCATAATTTGACAGATTTAGAAGCACTGTTAAAAGTTCTTAATCAACAAGGGTTTATTCATAATTATGAACTGCAATTAAAAAAAGCAGATGGAACTCGTTTTTGGGCGATCGCTTCTTTACAATATTTAGTTTTTAACAATGAGTCAGCCATTTTAACAGTATTTAATGATATTAATGACCGCAAAAACGCCGAAACAAAACTTCAAGAACAAAATGAGTTTTTGCGGATAATTTTTGAGAACATACCATTGATGATTGCCCTGGTCAATGCCAATGGTAAACTCCAGTGGGTGAACCAAGAATGGGAAAATATTCTCGGTTGGAAATTTCAAGATTTCCAAACTCGTGATGTCTTAGAAGTGCTATATCCTAATTCTGAATATCGACAGGATGTAATTAATTTTATTCAGTCTGCACAACGTATTTGGGGTGACTTTAAAACTCAGGTGCGCGATGGTCGTTTACTGGATACCTCTTGGACTAATGTTTACCTTTCAAATGGTCAAATTATTGGTATTGGGCAAGATATCACAGAACGTAAGCAAACTGAACTAGCTCTAAAAGCCCAAGCCGAGCGGGAGCAATTGATGCGAACTGTTGCTCAACGGATTCGTCAATCATTGAATCTTCAAGATATTTTGAATGCAACAGTTCAAGAAGTGCGAGATTTACTTGGGGTTGATCGAGTAGTAGTTTATCAATTTAACTCAGAGATGATCGGCACAATTATGGCAGAATCAGTGGAACCTGGATGGACGGTTTCTTTAGGTGTGGAGATTCCTGATACGTGTTTTCAAACAGGTGCAGGAGTGGAATATTATCAGGGACGCAAACGAGCGATCGCTAATATTTATGAAGCTGGACTAACTGATTGCCATATTCGCCTGTTAGAACAGTTTGAGGTGAAAGCAAATTTAGTTGTGCCGATTTTACTAGAAGTAAGCTCTCAAAACCCTGGCTCTCACATTTGGGGTTTACTGATTGCTCACCAATGCTCTGGTTTTCGGGAGTGGGAAGAAAATCAATTAGATTTGCTCGATCGAGTAACAGTCCAATTAGCGATCGCAATTCAACAATCCAGCATCTTAGCGCAAGCTCAAACTGAACTTCTTCAAAGACAAAAAGCTCAAATAAAGTTAAAAACAGCCTTAGCTGAAAAAGAAGTTCTTTTAAAAGAAGTTCATCATCGAGTTAAAAACAATTTGCAAATTGTCTCCAGTTTATTACAACTTCAGTCTCAAACACTCAAAGACCCGGAAATAATCAAAGTTCTTCGAGAGAGTCAAAATCGAATTGAGTCAATATCTCTAATTCACAAAAATTTATATACTTCCGCTAATATCGGACAAATTGATGTTGCTGACTATATCAATAATTTAGCAGCTAGCTTACTAATTTCCTATCAAATATGCCCTGGTAAAATTTCTCTAGAAACTGATATAGATTCAGTAAGCTTGAATGTCGATCAAGCGATCGCCTGTGGATTGGTGATTAACGAATTAATCTCCAATGCCCTCAAACACGCTTTTCCCAATCAACAAGTAGGCACAATTAGTATCGCTTTACACAATATTGACAACAGCATCGAGATGACTATCCGAGATAATGGGATTGGTTTACCAGATAATTTAGATTGGAGAAATACTGATTCTTTAGGTCTGTCGTTAGTACATGACTTGGTTACAGAACAACTAGAAGGCGATATTACTCTAGAACGCGATCGCGGAACAGTATTCAACATAAAATTTACGCAGTTAACTTTGCATTCATCAATATCAAATGGATCGAGCTAGGATTTTAGTCGTTGAAGATGAAGTGATTGTGGCTAGAACTATTGCTAGTCAACTTAATCAGCTAGGATACATTGTTACGGGTACAGCTTCATCTGGAAAAGTTGCCATTGCCAAGGCATCGGAAACTCAACCAGAACTAGTATTAATGGATATTATTCTTAAAGGTGATATGGACGGTATTGCTACTGCCACTCAGATTCGCGAGCAGTTAGATGTACCTGTAATTTATTTAACCGCTTATGGCGACGACCATACCTTAGAAAGAGCCAAAATTACGCAGCCTTTTGGATACATAGTTAAACCATTTACTACAAAAGATTTAAAAATTGCGATCGAGATTGGTTTGTTAAAACACCGATTAGAACGCGAACTGCGGGAAAATCGAGATCAGTTAGCAACTCTTTTAAACTCAATGAGTGATGCTGTAATCGCTACTAATGAGCAGGGAAAGATGACATTCATGAATCCCGCAGCTGAAGCACTGACTGGGTGGGAGCAAAAAGATGCTTTAGGAAATGAAGCAGCAAAAATTTTTCATATTGTCGATGAAGTGACAGAGACAACATTAGAAAACCCTGTGACAAAAGTGCTGCGCGAGCAACAGGCTGTTTATTTAGGGGAATTCACATCTCTGATTACAAAAAATGGCAAAAGAATTCCCATTGGCGATAGTGCTTCACCACTGAAGCGAGGAACTGACCAGATAAATGGTGTAGTAGTTGTTTTTTGGGATCTTAGCGAACGACACCAAACAAAATTGCTAGAGCAAGCATTAGAGAAGGAGCAAGAACTTAACCGTCTCAAATCCCTATTTATTTCTACTGTATCTCATGAGTTCCGTAATCCTCTAACTGTTGTTCAAACCGCAGTAGAACTCATGGAAATGCAGGGAGCAAATTTAACAGATACAAAAAGAGGCATCTATTTAAAGCGAATTCAAGGCGCTGTCCAATCTATGGAAAAACTCATGGAAGAAGTGCTGTTTATGGGTCGAGCAGAAGCAGAAAAACTCATATTCAACCCTGCTCCTCTTAACCTAGAGCAATTTTGTCAAGAGTTAATCGAAGATTTTTTGATGGTTAAAAGCAGCGCCTGTGAAATTGGTTTTACCTGTCATAGTGAGAATACGTCCGCTGTCATGGATGAAGGACTCTTACATTACCTATTTGCAAATCTTCTCTCAAATGCGGTTAAATATTCTCCCCAAGGTGGCAAGATTCAGTTTGATTTAATATGCGATCCCATTGAGAAAGTAGCAATTTTTTATATTCAAGATCGGGGTATGGGTATTCCAGAAGCAGACCAAGCTCGACTGTTTGAATCATTCTACCGAGCCTCAAATGTTAAATCAATTCAGGGTACTGGATTGGGGTTAGTAATTGTTAAAAGATGCGTTGATGCTCATCAGGGTCAAATCAGTGTCACAAGTGAAGTTGGAGTTGGTACTAAATTTACAGTAATTTTGCCCTTAAATTCTGAATCATGAGTTATAAATTATTCTTCAACTCACATCCTGATTTTTATTGCCAACTTGGGTTCGGTAGTAGCGCCATTTTTCTTGCTGACGCGCTCTTTTCTCCTCGGTGAGGCTATCAAAACAATAGGGACAGGAGATACCTTGCTCATATTTGGGAGACACTTTATCTTCTTCAGAAATCGGACGCCCACAACAGAGGCACAACTCATAACTTCCTTTCTCCAATCCATGACTAACGGCTACCCGCTCATCAAAAACAAAACATTCTCCTTCCCATAAACTTTTTTGTGCTGGAACTTCTTGCAAATACTTCAGAATGCCGCCCTTGAGATGATAGACTTCTGCAAAGCCTTGTGCAAGCATGAAAGATGAAGCTTTTTCACAGCGAATGCCGCCTGTGCAAAAGAGAGCAACCTTTTTGTGTTTAGTTGGGTCGAGATGGTGGCGCACATAATCGGGAAATTCGCGGAATGATTCAGTTTGGGGATTTTCTGCCCCTTGGAAAGTACCGATATTCACCTCATAATCATTGCGGGTGTCAATTACCGTTACTTCTGGATTGGAAATTAAATTATTCCATTCTTGGGGATTGACATAGATGCCAACTTGCTCAGTTGGGTCAATTTCTGGCAACCCCAAAGTAACAATTTCTTGCTTCAACCGCACCTTCATCCGCTCAAAAGGTGGGGTTTCGGTATAGGACTCTTTGGATTCTAAGTCTGCTAGACGGGGGTCAGAACGCAAAAACCAGAGAACTGAGTCAATCGCCTGACGCGAACCAGCAATTGTCCCGTTAATCCCTTCAAGTGCCAGCAAAATAGTGCCCTTGACACCTTGCGTTTGGCAGTAAGACAGCAGAGAATCTCGTTTCTCGGCAAAATCTGGCAGCTTAACAAATTTATACAGTGTGGCGACAACTTGGATATTTTCTGGCTTCATTCCTTTGGTAATAGAACGATATAAGTTACAATAACAAAGGTAATCAAAGTTATCTACTATTTTAGTATGGGGGTTTAGCTCAGTTGGTAGAGCGCCTGCTTTGCAAGCAGGATGTCAGCGGTTCGAGTCCGCTAACCTCCATTGAAAATTTTTGATTGAAATGTGTGATGCCTGCTATTTTTGCTAGTCTACGCACATTAAAATCAATATAAAACCCGATTCATTTTCAAAAAATGGGATTATTTTTCCTTGTTAAGCAGGGGGTTCGGGGAGAGGAAATTATAGTATTGCATTCATTGCACCGATTCAAAGCCGTACTTAGTTAGAAGAATCTCTGGATAAGGAGGTGAACTCTGACTTGACAGCACTCAGGTAATTTTGACGTTCAAAATTTGACTTATCTATGCTTAGGGGGTTCTTTGAAAAAGCGTCCATTGGGGTTAGTGGCAATTGTTCTCTACAAAACATTTACCGCCTTGCTGCTTATGGTTACTTCGATCGCTTTATTATTGACATTAAAAAATTATCAAACTCTAGAGGCGTTTTCAGAAAATTATGTTTTAGAAGGTAAATCGATCGTTATTGATTGGCTTTTAAAGAAAGTTGTTAACTTAAATCCTAGAACTCTAGCATTTAGCAGCATCGGAACCGGAATATATGCTATTGTTACCACTATTGAAGCCGTTGGTTTATGGTACGAAAAGCGTTGGGCACATGTCTTAGTATTGGGACTTGTTGGTATCAGTATTCCACCAGAGATTTATGAATTGATTCGAGGAATATCTCCGATTAAAACATTAGTTTTTGTGTTAAATTTAGCTGTATTTGGCTATTTATTGCAAAATTTTCCGAAACATCCAAACTAATTTTTGATTCGATACTTAGGGTCTATCGTTGAAAAGTTTAGGAATGCTGAGTAAGCAAAACAGCGAAAGGTAGCGATCAAAAAGCTTAACCGTCAAAGCTCAGGGTTTACGCAAAACCAAGACCCCCACGTTGTACAATCGCTAGAAATATAATCTGGAGAGCGACTTGCCTAGATCGATTCAGTCTACTCAACCACCATTGAAATTTATTCCCCAACGGTTGAATCCGCTGGTACTCCAGATTGTTCGGTGGTTACTGCCGATCGCACTACGGTTTCGCACTCGCCCTTGGCTACCGGCTGGGATTGTCAAAATAGAAGCCACGAATGTTGAAGTATTAGCTGAACTCTATCAACAATTTCAGGCTGGAAAAATTCGCTTTTTGTTGGCATTTCGCCACCCAGAGGTGGAAGATCCCCTCTGTATGCTGTATTTGCTTTCTCGGATTGTGCCACAAGTTGCTCGTCAAAAAGGTATTACATTAAAATCCCTGGTTCACAGCTATTTTCTTTATGACCGAGGTATGACAGTTTGGGCTGGAAAGTGGCTAGGTTGGCTGTTCTCTCTGCTGGGGGGTGTGCCGGTTCGGCGTGGTAGGCGACTAGATCGGCAAGCTATCCAAAATGCACGAGAGTTGTTTGCTAATGGCGCACTACCAATCGCAGTAGCGCCGGAAGGCGGTACTAATGGTCATAGTGGCATTGTTAGCCCCTTAGAACCTGGTGTTGCTCAAATGGGGTTCTGGTGTGTAGAAGACTTAGAAAAAGCTAACCGTTCTGAGACTGTAATTGTTGTGCCGATCGCTATCCAATATAGTTACGTTGAGCCACCTTGGTCTAAACTCGATTGGTTGTTGAGTAAGTTAGAAGCTGATGGTGGCTTGAAAGTTTTGGAAATTGATTCGGGTAATCGCGAAGAGATTTACCATCAACGCCTCTGTAGGTTGGCTGAATATCTAATTACCGAGATGGAAGAGTTTTATCGTCGCTTCTATCATCAAGATATCCCCAAAACCATCTCAACTGATGAATCGAAGAGTGTTAATCAGGTATTAATTGCCCGACTCCATCGCCTACTAGATAAGGCATTACAAGTTGCCGAGCAATATTTTGGAGTTCAAGCGCAGGGTAATTTTATTGACCGTTGTCGCCGCTTAGAAGAGGCTGGCTGGAGTTACATTTACCGAGACGATTTGCCAGATATCAATGCTTTAGCACCCTTCAAACGCGGTTTGGCAGACTGGATTGCAGAAGAAGCTGACTTGCGAATGCGGCATATGCGGATAGTGGAAAGTTTTGTTGCAGTCACAGCTACTTATATTCAGGAACAACCGACGGCGGAACGGTTTGCAGAAACAGCTTTGCTTGTATTCGATATGCTTTCTAGAATTCAGGATACAACACTTCCGGGGCGACCTCGGTTAGGTTTGCGACAGGCACAAATCACTGTGGGAGAGCCAATTTCAGTTACAGAACGCTTCAAAAATTGTCAGGGCGATCGCCAAGCATCTAGACAAGCTGTGAGCGATTTGACAAAAGATTTGCAAATCGCTTTAGAGAAGATGATTAGATAATAGAAATTCTCAGATTTTTGCGTTTGTCGCTCTATAGAACCCATTTGACATCTTGTGAGGTTTTGAATTAAGGTACTCCTCAGCATCTAAAATCCAATGCTAATGACGTATTCCAGCGACTTCACTGATGCAGAATGGGAAAATTTTGAACCCTTATTGCTTGAGATCTTACCGACTAAGAAGCAGACTCGACCGAGTAACTGGACAAAGCGAGAGATATTCAATGGAATTCTCTATCAACTGAAAAATGGGTGCAATTGGCAAGACTTACCTAAAGACTTCCCCCCTTACTCCACGGTCTATTGGCATTACAAACAATGGCGAGCTGCTGGAGTATTGGAGGAACTGATGAGTGTCTTACTTAGGACTTGTGCGTGAACAGGTTAAAAAAAACCGCACTGGACGACGTTGATCATCATTGACTCCCAAGCTGTGAAAAATACCTGCAATGCCAGTGTGGAGTCGAAAGGTTTTTGTTTCTACAAAGCTACCAACGGCATTAAAAGGCATCTGGCTATTGACACCCTTGGGTTTCCCTTTTTTACGCACTGCACTCGTGCCAATGTCTCGGATGATGCCGGATTAATTGAGATGTTTACTCTCAACATCGACTACTTCAAGTCAAAACCTATCGACATTCCCAAGATCACCATTCTGCTAGATCATGGCTATCACTCAGAATACTTGACTCAGGAACTAGAGCGGATTTATATCATGTCCGGATGATCGCTTACGATAAAGCTAGGAAGTAAAAATATGA
>NZ_JAVRCC020000104.1:0-7694 GCF_034530975.2 Nostoc sp. DedQUE07
GAAGCGATCGCGCTTGAGCCAGTCGTCTAGAACGTCAAACCACCCTCTACTGGGCGCACGTCCAACTGCGATGGTCATTAGAGCAAATCTCCAAATGTTTATAAGTACAGGTTGTATCTGTATTATAGATGGCGATATTAAGGCCTTCCATAAGCAGAAAGTTAACCAGGTTGTTAACCAAGTTTACAATTTTTTACACACCTTTAATTATATTAGGTGTAAATTGCTAATTTTTCTAGGGGTTTTCTCATAAAATTTATTTTTTGATTCAGATGAGGTGATAAATGGGGAGTAGGGAATAGGGAATCAGAAGCAGAGAGGCAGAGAGGCAAAGGAGCAATGGATCGAAGAAATAACTAATGCCCAATGCCCACTTGTCCTAAGCGGAGTCGTTCGCGTAGCGTCTCGCAGAGAAGGGATGCCCAATCCTCATTTCCCTAGAATCACTCAGCTGACGCTAAAATGAGTCCACAGTTAAATTTGATTATTGCTAAATGTTTACCATCGATTTAAGCATCAGAAACACTGCTTTCCCAATCTCAGTACAACGTAAGTCAGCAGAGGATGCTGAGGCTGTCTATCAGCTAATTTTGGCAGCAATCCGTTCTGGGAACCCTGACATTGTAGAACTCAAATGCGAAGGCAAGACAGAGAAAAAAATTGCTGTCCGCGCTAGTGAAATTTCTGGGGTGCAGATTGTTCAGAAAGATGGTACAACCCCAGGTGGTGGCAGACCACCTGGCTTTTTTGCCGTAGCTGCTGAGTAACCAAGGTTGACAAATGGCTCAAGTGGGCATTGAGGTCAAGGATTTAAATTTCAGTTGGCCGAATGGAGAAAAAGTTATCAAATCTTGCTCTTTAGAAGTACCCAAGGGTGAGTTTTGGATGCTCTTAGGTACAAATGGCAGCGGAAAATCTACTTTACTGAGACTGCTGGCGGGGTTATTAGCTCCTGAATCTGGCGAAATTCGGGTTTTGCAACCCGTTGGCTTTGTCTTCCAAAATCCAGATCATCAACTGGTGATGCCAACTGTTGGTGCTGATGTGGCTTTTGGATTGGTGGAAGAAAAGTTGCCGCCTGCTGCTACCAGAGCAAGAGTTGAGGAGGCGCTTGGAGCGGTGAATTTGCTTACATTGCAACGACGCCCTATTTATGCACTCTCTGGGGGACAAAAACAGCGAGTCGCGATCGCCGGTGCGATCGCCCGTCGCTGTGAAGTCTTATTATTAGATGAACCCACTGCCTTACTAGATCCAGATAGCCAGCTGGATTTAGTTGCTGGTGTCCGCCGCCTTGTCAAAAGTCGAGGTATTACAGCCCTATGGGTGACACATCGATTAGATGAGTTGAATTATTGTGACGGCGCTTTCTTGCTAGAAAAAGGCTCTCTGGTAGATAGTGGTGAAGCCGAACGTCTCAAACAACGTCTGATGGAGGTACACAGCGAAGCCTCTTAATTAAGTGCTGAGTGCTAAGTAAAATTCATTGCATTTCGCATTCCTGAATAATACTAACTAGAACTCTAACGCGCCTTTTAAATAAAGGCGCGTTTTAAGTTGGTGCGTCTATCTGAAGTTTGAGTTTTGTGAGGCTGCCGTATTTTTTGTTTTATGTAACATAGTGTTACAGACTATGCATCAATTATTATAAAACTTATGAATGAATTTTGTTAACTCTAGAAAATTGTGATTAAAAACCATGCCCCGTTCCTTACTCCAAGCCGTTTTGTTAGTGGACGGCTACAATATAATAGGCGCTTGGCCTTGCCTTAAAAAAACGCGTGATAGCGTTGGATTAGAGGCCGCACGGGGCGAACTTGTGGAAGCAATGACTGGTTATAGTGCGTTTCAAGGTTACACAACTCAGATAGTTTTTGATGCCCAATATCAAAACACCTCTAGTAATAAAGAAATTATTACTGAGCTTTTATCTGTTTATTACACTGATTTTGGGCAAACCGCAGATACTTATATTGAAAAATCCTGCGCTTCTTTTCGCCACCAAATAGCCCAATCTTTGATTTCTCGTGTGATTGTTGCTACATCAGATCGGGCACAGCAGTTGATGATACAAGGGTATGGGGCTGAATGGTTGTCAGCACAACAACTCTGTGGCGAAGTGGAAGCCACTGTCTGCCGGATGCGACAGAAGTATCATACGCGCAAACAATCTAAGAGTCGGTTTTTAGCTAATGGCATTGATGCTAAGGCGCGGCAGCGTCTGGCTGAATTACGAATGGGATTGTAGTAGATATTTAGTATCTAAGAGTCTCTGCTTAAATTCTTGAATAGATTTTGGCTGCAAAATTTCTATAAATTAACTATCTAAAAAAAAATATTGGCGAAAGTACTTGCCAAATACTATTTTTAGCCCTAAGATTATAAATCGTGAGCGTTCCTCAGTAGCTCAGTGGTAGAGCGATCGACTGTTAATCGATTGGTCGCTGGTTCGAATCCAGCCTGGGGAGTTTAGCAATTTTGGATTTTAAATTTTGGATTCTAGATTATCCATGAGAGACTTATGGTCGCTTGACTCGACTGTGACGTTTCTGAATCATGGGTCTTTTGGTGCTTGTCCTAAACAAGTGCTGGAGTTTCAACAACGTTTGCGATCGCAACTCGAACATGAACCTTTGCGCTTTTTTGTTAGGGAATGGGAACCTCTGCTAGACGATGCCAGAAGTAAGCTAGCGGCCTTTGTAGGTGCTGATGTGCAGGATTTGGTATTTGTCCCCAATGCGACGACTGGCGTTAATTCGGTGTTAAGGTCGCTGACGTTTTCACCAGAGGACGAAATACTTACAACTAACCACGAATATAATGCTTGCCGCAATGCACTTGATTTTATTGCCAGTCGCACTGGTGCGCGGGTGGTGGTGGCAAAAGTTCCTTTCCCTATTGACTCGCCACAGCAAGTAATCGCAGCAGTAATTGAGCGAGTTTCACCAAAAACCCGATTAGCACTTTTGGATCATGTTACCAGCCAGACAGGGCTAATTTTCCCGATTCAAGAGTTGGCGAAGGAGTTGCAACAACGGGGTGTAGATACATTGGTCGATGGGGCACATGCGCCTGGAATGATTTCTCTCGATTTGCGAGAGATTGACGCAACTTATTACACGGGGAATTGTCATAAATGGCTGTGTGCGCCCAAGGGGGCAGCATTTTTGTATGTGCGACGAGATAAACAGTCAGAAATTCGTCCTCTGACAATTAGCCACGGGACAAATTCGCCACGCACTGATAAAAGCCGCTTTCAGTTGGAATTTGACTGGACAGGTACAGACGATCCTACAGCTTATATGTGTGTGCCAGAAGCGATCGCTTTTATGGGTTCGTTGCTACCTGGTGGGTGGACAGAATTAATGCAGCAAAATCATCAGCTAGTGTTGCAGGGAAGACGGCTACTTTGTGAAGGGCTGGAAGTGCAACCGCCTTGTCCAGAGGAAATGATTGGTTCAATGGCAGTTGTGCCAATGCCTACGATGTTGGAAAACCGCGATTTTTTGGCTTTACATGATGAGTTGTTTGATAAGTTTGGTATTCAAGTGCCGATGATGCCGTGGCAGGAAAAACCTCGGCTGTTGGTAAGGATTTCGGCGCAGATTTACAATACTTTAGAGCAGTATGAGTATTTGGCAAAAGTATTAAAGGGATTGCTCTCAGGTTAATCTATAGCGCTTCTCGGCCTTTGTAAGTTATAAGAACCCCACCCCCAACCCCCTCCCCGCAAGCGAGGAGGGGGCTATGATGTACCTTACCTGATTAAGAACTGCTATAGTTTCAGGGAAGTAATGATGCATCAAGGGTCTGTTTTGCACTAAGTGCTATTCTTTTAAGTGATTGCACTTAAATTGCTGAAACTAGGATAACGCTTTACATGGCTTCTGGAGCTATGCCTTCTAATCCTTTTGTGGCTGCGGGGATGATTGAAGATCCCAGGCTATTTGTCGGTCGTAAGGATGAACTAAATGCGATCGCATCTCGGATGAAGGGCGATCAGCCTACAAGCATTAATATAGTTGGTGAGAAGCACATTGGTAAATCTTCGTTGCTGCATTATTTCGTTCGGACTTGGGAGCAGCGAGTATTACAAAACACCAATCGTTATGTGGTTGTTTACTTACCGTTACAGGGTGTAGATTGCCAAACTGAAATGGGTTTCTATGAGGCTGTAGCTGAAGCTTTACTGAGTCACGTTCAGGGATGGCAACAACGCAGTCTGCAAAATTGTTGGAAGACTAAACCGCTTAATCGGCAAGCATTTTCAGATGCGGTTAAGCAATGGAAACAGCAAGGAAAGCTACCCGTTCTCTGTTTGGATGATTTTGAAAGCCTTTTGAAATATCCCGATAAATTCGATAATGGATTTTATGACAATTTGCGATCGCTGATGGATAGCAACGCCTTGATGCTAGTGGTCGCTTCCCGTAAACAACTGAATGTTTATGCTAACGAGCATCGGTTTGTCTCTAGTTTTTTCAATATTGGTCACACGATTTCTTTGAATGAACTAACTACAGATGAGGCTATTGAACTGTCGCGCTTACCAACTCGCTCTACAAATGGTGCAGCTTTAAGTGTAGATGAACAGAATCATGCCCAGCAATGGGGCGATCGTTATCCTTACAAGTTGCAATTGGCTGGTTACTATTTGTGGGAAGCACGTCAACAAGGCAAGCCAATCAAGTGGGCAAAACAGCAGTTTGAACAACAGCTTGCAAATCCTAAATCTAAAGCAAAGGGACAAGGATGGCAATTATGGCTGCATTGGTTGGTTTGGGGTTTACCAGTACGCCTGGGTAGAATAGCCAAGTTTATTGGTGAGACTGTTGATGATGTGAGCAACTGGATTATCGGGATGGTAATTCTGCTTTTGCTCGTTTTGGTTTCGGTGGGTGTGCTGCACTGGAATGAAGTTTGGGATTTTGTGCGCGACAAGTTGGGGATAAAGTAGCAATGAGTAATAAGTCTCCAGCATCAGGCTTTTGGACTTATGTAGCTGAATGCGTGCGCCTGCTGTATTGGATTTACTTCAAGCCATTTACCTTTGAACGTTGGCTGCGCGATATCCATCCAGAATTGAAGCCGAGAGATAACCCCTTTAATAAATGGGCTGAGTTTTGTACTAACCCGCGCCTGCGTCGCTATGCTAGGCAAGTTTGGTGGCTAACTGCTGTAGTTCCAATGTTTGCCGTGTTGCTGGTGGCACCAATTTACGCTTTGGTTAGTGGTGAATCATTTAACTGGCTTATAAGCTGTGTTTTTTTGGCG
Organism: Nostoc sp. DedQUE07; assembly: GCF_034530975.2. Classification (NCBI taxonomy): domain Bacteria; kingdom Bacillati; phylum Cyanobacteriota; class Cyanophyceae; order Nostocales; family Nostocaceae; genus Nostoc; species Nostoc sp. DedQUE07. The sequence goes on from NZ_JAVRCC020000104.1 coordinate 5,275, forward strand.
GGCTGGTTTATAGGAAGGGTTGTAGACCGTGGCGGTAATAAAAATAGGCTAGTTATTTTCCTTATTGCTGTCCTTAGCATGTTTTTGGCATATCAATTTTTATCAAACGTGGTGTTCGGCGTAGCGTTCGGCGTGGCGTTCGGCGTGACGATAGGCGTGACGTTCGGCATGGCGATAGGGGTGACGTTCGGCGTAGCGTTTGGCGTGGCGTTCGGCATGGCGATAGGCGTGGCGGGAGGCGTGGCGTTCGGCGTGGCGTTCGGCGTGGCGATAGGCATGGTGCGAGGCATAGGGGTAAACGTGATGCCAGGCGTGGCGTTCGGCGTAGCGGGAGGCGTGGCATTCGGCGTGGTGGGAAGCGTGGCAGGAGGCGTGGCATGGATTTTGGGTGTGTTGCGGGTTTACTTCTGGTTGCCAGAATTACTATGGATACTCACCCTGTTCTTGTTGTCTCGCAATGGGAAGCGGGTAAATTGTTTGCGATATCTGCCCCCACGCTTTGATGAATTGATTATTTTGCCTCTGCCTTTCATGGATGTGATGATTGTAGAGGCTTATCGAAAGAACCCAATGGCTGCCCGTGAGACTATTAATTATCTAATTACATCCACCAATCAGCAAAGAGTTGCAGCACAGGCAATATCTGGTATTGCTGTAGATATTCTCAATTGTTGTCAGAGGTTGAGCGATATTGCGGAGATTGCCAACCAACTAGCATGGATTCCCTCACCACCACCAAAGGAACTTGGCGCTGTACTGCCCCAATTTTTGGAAATCAGCCAGGATGTACGGGCATCAGATGAAGCAACTTCACCTTATCGTAAATATGAGTTACTGAATATTCCCATTAACGCATTACGCCAACTGGGGCAAAGTCTAGCTTTGACAAAAGATGCTCGCGTTGCTGTCTCTTTTGGCAACACTGCACAAAGCTGGCTAACTATATTAGAAACGGCGCAGCGCACTTTAAAGGAACAGGCACAGCAATCAAAAGAAATTCGACAAGTTTATATTGCTGGTAACTCGCTAGACCCAGAAACAGCAAAGAATCGTTTTAAAGGGCGAATTGATATATTTCGGGAAATCGAATCTTTGACGCTTTCTGAGCAACCGCCAGTTTTGTTACTCTATGGTGGGCGGAGGACAGGGAAAACCTCAGCGCTGAAATATCTACCTTATAGAATTGGCTCAGATATTATACCTTTGCTGGTAGATTTACAGGGTGCAGCATCAGCGACGACGCTTAAGGGATTGGCAGAAAATTTAGCTAAACAAATTATTGAAGCTGCACGGCAACTTGCCCGCAAAATATACTTTCCTAAGCCAGATGCCAATAGACTGGCTGAAGATCCATTTCCAGCACTGCAAAATTGGCTAACAGAAATAGAACGCGGCAATCCTGGTAGGCGATTTCTCTTATGTCTGGATGAATATGAACGCCTGGGTGAGGTAGTGGAAGCAACAAGCAGCCGTGCGCCGCTCAATTTTATCCGTAACTTGCTGCAACACCAACGCAAGTGGATTTTACTTTTTAGCGGTTCCCAGGAGTTATCTGAACTTGATGATTACTGGAGTGACTATCTAATTAACACCCGTGCTTTGCGAATGACTTATCTGCACGAGTCAGAAGCCCGCGATTTGATTCGACAGCCAGTAGATAACTTCAGCAATATCTATGAACCAACTGCTGTAGATGAAATTATCCAACTTACTCGCTGTCAACCTTATCTCGTTCAGTTGGTGTGTTATGAAGTGGTGGAGTTGCTAAACCGCGATATCAGAAGAAACAGGCGAGAAGCAGATACAGCAAAAGCTACTGCACAAGATGTTCAAGAAGTTATACCTGTTGTGCTGGAGCGAGGAGATCAGTATTTTCGGGAATTATGGAAGAGTTTAGCAGATAGCGATCGCTATCTGCTACGCCGGATAATCCACGGAAAAACTCCCACGCCGCAAGACAAAGGTGTTATCCGCAAACTAACGCGAAAAGAAATCTTGACTCAAGAAGGCAATGCTTTTCAAGTGCCTTTGGTGCAAAAATATATAGAACAGTTGCTAGAAGAAGAGTAATATAACAACCCTATAGTGGTTTTCGCTTGGGTGCAGTACATTTTTGACCTCTCTCCAAACCTCTCTCCTAAAAGGAGAGAGGCTTTGAATCTTACTCCCCTTCCCTTGAAGGGAAGGGGCTGGGGGTTAGGTCTGTGTTCCATGAATTGGGAACCGCTATATTCAAAATTTTCATCGTGATGTGGCAACCGACATCGCTACAGACATAACCAATGTTGCTACAGTCGTGACGGAAGTTGCTACAGCCTGCACGAAACACGGGAACGTTAAAGCAGAAGTCGCTACAGCTTGCGCGAAACGCGGAAACGTTAAAGCAGAAGTTGCTACAGCTTGCGCGAAACACGGAAACG
>NZ_JAVRCC020000105.1:0-644 GCF_034530975.2 Nostoc sp. DedQUE07
CATTACTATCGATTCTGGTGACTTTTCATTACGAGACGGCGCTCAACTAACTGCCTCAACTTCGGGACTTGGGAATGCGGGAAATGTGACAGTGCGGGCACTTGATGCTGTTGACCTTGTAGATGCTTCTATCTTCAGTACGGTGTCAGCAGGGGGTGTAGGTCAGGGAGGTAATATCGATATCTCCGCTGCAACCCTCTCGCTAAAAGATGGCGCTCAACTGCAAACTGCTACTCGTGAAGCATCTACTAATACACAGCCAGCAGGACGGGGGAATGCTGGGAATGTCAATGTTAATGTTACAGGTATTGTTGATATTGCTGGGGAGAAAAATGGTTTTTTTAGTGCGATTCGCAGCAGTGTGGAAACGGGGACAGTTGGCAATGGAGGTAACATTACTATCGATTCTGGTGACTTCTCATTACGAGACGGCGCTCAACTAACTGCCTCAACTTCGGGACTTGGGAATGGGGGGAATGTGACAGTGCGGGCACTCAATGCTGCTTCCCTCGCAGATGCTTCTATCCTTAGTACGGTGTCAGCAGGGGGTGTAGGTCAGGGAGGTAATATCGACATCAATGCTGCTTCTTTCTCATTACGAGACGGCGCTCAACTAACTGCTTCAACTTCGGGACTTGGGAATG
>NZ_JAVRCC020000105.1:654-7258 GCF_034530975.2 Nostoc sp. DedQUE07
TCGATTCTGGTGACTTCAGATTACGACACGGCGCTCAACGAACCGCCACATCCACGGGGCTCGGGGAATGGGGAAATGTGACAGTACGGGCACTTGATGCTGTTTCAGTGGCTAGTAATGCTTCTATCCTTAGTACAGTAGAAGCAGGGGGTGTAGGTCAGGGAGGTAATATCGACATTAATGCTGCAAGACTATCACTAATTGATGGCGCTCAACTGGCAACCGCTACTCGTGGAGCATCTAATACCCAGCCAGCAGGACGGGGGAATGCGGGGAATGTCAATGTTAATGTTACTGACGCTGTTGATATTGCTGGGGAGAAAAATGGTTTCAAAAGTGCAATTTTCAGCAGTGTGGAAACAGGGACAGTTGGCAATGGGGGTAACATTACTATCGATTCCGGTGACTTCTCATTACGCGATGGTGCTGCGCTTACTGCCTCAACTTCGGGACTTGGGAATGCAGGCACAATTAAAGTTAATGCTGCTGATTTTTTCACCATTTCTGGCAAGAGTTTAAGCTTTAATAGTGGCTTGTTCGTTAACTCCCAAAGTCCAACGGGTACTGCTGGAGATATTATCGTCACCTCACCTAGAGTTACCTTAGATAACAGTGCTACACTTAACGCCCAATCTGCATCGGGTAACGGTGGCGACATCAACTTACAAACTGATTTACTGCTTCTGCGCCGTGGCGCTCAAATTTCCACTACCGCAGGCACAGCACAAGCTGGTGGTAATGGTGGCAACATTACCATCAATGCCCCGTCGGGCTTCATTGTTGCTGTCCCAAGCGAAAATAGCGACATCACTGCTAATGCTTACACAGGTACAGGTGGTAGAGTAGATATTCAAGCCTTTGGTATCTATGGGATTCAACCCCGCTCTAACCCAACTCTCTTTAGTGATATCACCGCTAGTTCTGAGTTTGGTGTAAACGGCACTGTCGAACTCAATACACCCGGTATCGATCCCAACAGTAGCTTAGTTAATTTACCGACCGTACCAGTTGATACTCAAGTAGCACAGACTTGTTCCGCAGGTGGAACTTTAGCTAAGAGCCGTTTTACAATCACTGGACGCGGCGGTTTACCACCTAATCCGGGTGAAGCCCTCAGCGCTGACGCAGTGCAGGTAGATTTGGTGACTCTCAACTCAGAAGTAGGTAAACCCCCTACTCCAGCAGTCTCCACAAATCTCACTAACCCAACACCAGATCGTATAGTAGAAGCTACTGGTTGGGCGATCGCTGCTAATGGCGATATAATTCTCACTAATTCTGCACCCATCACGCCTCATTCTTCCTGGCAGAAGACAGCCGATTGCCGTGCGTTAAATCAACACCAGGGAGGTTGAGCAACTTCCACTGTCTATTTTTAGTAAAGACACGGTGCGAGGAGGGCAAAAACATGGCAAGGAAAAAATCTAGATTACGGATAATCAAACGCTTTTTAAGTGTACTGCTGCTTTTAGCTATGTTCTTAGGCGCTCTTTTATTGCCCCCCACTTTCGCACATGTAACTGCGGAAAACTCCAATGTTCAAAGCTTGGCTGATGCCCAAAACTTGGTGAAACAGGGGAGAAAATTCTATGAAGCCGAGCAATTTAATGATGCAACTGCAACATGGCTACAGGCTATCTCTGCGTTAAAAGTCCGTGGGGATGAACTTACACAAGCGATGATACTGGGCAATTTATCATTAGCTTATCAGCAATTGGGACAGTGGTCAGAAGCAGAAAGTGCGATCGCTCAAAGTCTTAACTTATTACAAACTGCTAAAGACACCAAAGACTCCTCGCAAATTCTAGCTCAAGTCTTAGATATCAAAGGTCGTCTGCAATTGGCTCAAAGCAAAGCTGAAAATGCCCTGGATACTTGGCGACTCTCAGCTGAGATTTATACAAAAATAGGCGATGAAAGGGCGGTTATTCAAAATCGGATTAACCAAGCGCAAGCTTTGCAAGCTTTAGGGTTTTATCGGCAAGCTGAGAAGACGTTAAGGCAAAGTACCCAGATTCTTCAAAGTCAACCCAACTCACCTGTTAAAGTCGCAGCTTTGCATAGTCTCGGTAATGTCGTGCAAGTCACTGGTGATTTAGAAACATCTCGGCAGATATTGCAGCAAAGTTTAGAATTAGCTTCATCGTTGCCAGATCGAGAAGCGATCGCTGATATTCTCCTCAGTCTGGGTAATACAGCCCGCGTACAGCAAGACACGCAAAAAGCTATAGAATTCTATCAACAAACTATCAAAACTGCAACCTCACCCACTACACGCATCCAAGCTCAAGCCAATCAACTAAGACTACTGCTGAAAACTGAGCAATTGTCAGCTTTTCAAACATTGTCTTCTGAAATTAAAACTCAGCTTAACGATTTACCTTTGAGTCGTACAGCAATTTCTGCCCGCATTAACTTTGCCCAAAGTTTAATGCAATTCCGAAAAAAAATTGCCGCAGACACTCCCTCATGGTTGGATATTGCTCAATTACTGGCAACTGCTATTGAGCAAGCAAAAAGTTTGCAAGATAGACGCACCCAATCCTATGCTATTGGTATTTTAGGCCAAGTTTACGAACAAACTCAACAGTGGTCTGATGCCCAAAACCTCACCCAACAAGCCTTGCTCATCGCTCAAGATATTGATGCTAAAGATATTGGCTATCAATGGCAATGGCAACTGGGACGTTTGCTGAAAACTAAGGGAGATATCAAAGGAGCAGTATCAGCTTACACAGAAGCAGTTAATAATCTCCAAGCCCTCCGCAGTGATTTAGTTGGTGTCAATTCTGCGGTGAAATTTTCCTTTCGAGAGGAAGTTGAACCAGTTTATCGACAGTTGGTTGATTTACTTTTGCAATCTCAAGGTAACTCGAAACTGAGCTTTGAAAATCTTCAAAAAGCCAGCAATACAATCGAATTACTCCAAATAGCAGAACTAGAAAACTTCTTTCGCAACAACTGTTTAAATGCTCAAATTCGTAATCCAAAAAAAGATCCAACGGCAGCAATTATTTATCCATTTATTTTGCCAGATCGACTAGAGATCATCATCGAGTTGCCTCAACAGCGTTGGTTGCACTACACTACTCCTGTAGTTAAAAAGGAAGTCGAAACTACTTTAGCGCAACTACAGGAAAATTTACCCAAACCCCACACCCTGCGACAGGTTCAGTCTTTATCCCAGAAGGTTTACAAATGGATCGTTCAACCTGCTGAAGCTGCTTTAGCTGAAAGTAACACTCCTACTTTGGTGTTTGTGCTGGATGGCTGGTTGCGGAATATTCCGATGGCAGCTCTCTACGATGGCAAACAGTATTTAGTTGAGAAATATAATATTGCACTCACCCCCAGTTTGCAACTGATTGAACTCAAACCAATGGAGAAGGAATTAAAGGCAATAGCCGCAGGATTGAGTGAAGCAAGTTCGGGATTTTCTGCACTACCCAACGTCAAACTTGAATTAGAAGAAATCCGCTCTCAAGTCCCTAGCAGCATCCTTCTAAATCAAGAATTTACCAGCAAAACTTTGCAAAACCAAATTAATTCTTTATCTTTCCCGATTGTTCATCTTGCAACTCATGGTCAGTTTAGCTCCAAGGCTGAGGAGACATTTATTGTTGCTTGGAATGAGCGTATTTATGTGAAAAAGTTAAATGAGTTAGTGCGAACAATAGAGCAAAACAGACCCGAAGCGATTGAATTGCTCATTCTTAGTGCCTGTCAAACAGCAGCTGGGGACGAACAAGCTGCACTGGGAATTGCTGGTGTCGCTTTTCAGGCAGGCGCACGCAGTACGATCGCTTCTTTGTGGAACTTAGATGATGAGTCTACTGCTGTGTTGATGAATCAATTTTACCAAGAGTTAGCCAACAAAAATCTGACTAAAGCTGAAGTACTCCGTCGCGCCCAGCTAGCTCTGTTGCAAAATCCCAAATACAAACGTCCCAGGTTTTGGGCCCCCTATGTTCTGCTAGGTAATTGGCTGTAGTTTTATATAAGTCAGATTGTATTGCAATCTGGTTTTTTTTCATCGAGCTGCAATTCGATTGTTTCGACTGACAATGCGATTATTTCGACTGATGAATTATATTGTATAAATTTATGTAAACAAATTAGTCAGTTTTGCGTAACATTAAGGCGATCGCAACTGAGAATTATCCAGAGGTGACTGTAACCACCCTAAACCGACATTAGTGGTGTGACATAACCAAAAGTTTAGCAACTGCTGTTTGCTTAGAGAGGTAAAATGTCCAAGATAAGTATTGGTTGGGGCTGGTTTCTAGGGATTGCGATATGTGGTACAAGCGTTTGCAGTACTAGAAGTTGCGCTTTTGCCCAAATTACCCCAGATGGCACTCTGCCTAATAATTCCATCGTTACACCATATGGCAGCTTCTTCAATATTACAGGAGGAACGCAAGCAGGAAGTAATTTGTTTCACAGCTTTGGTGAGTTTTCTGTCCCTTATAACGGCGCTGCTTTATTTAATAATGCTGCGGATATTCAGAATATTATCAGTCGGGTAACAGGTGGGTCAGTCTCTAAGATTGATGGATTAATTCTTGCTAATGGCACAGCTAATCTGTTTTTGATTAATCCCAATGGAATTGTATTTGGTCAAAATGCTCAATTAAATATTGGTGGTTCGTTTGTGGCAAGTACAGCGAATGCACTGCAATTTGGAAATCTTGGATCTTTTAGCGCGACACAGAAAAATATCCCTTCACCGTTGTTGACTATTAATCCTTCAGCATTGCTGTTTAATCAGATTAATCAAAACGCAGCGATTCAAAATAGCTCAGTTGTATTTGCAGGACAAGATCCAGCAGGTTTAAACGCATTTGGTTTACGAGTACTAGATGGTAAAAGTTTACTGCTGGTAGGTGGTAATGTCAGCATGGATGGGGGACGATTAAATGCTTTTGGTGGACGAGTTGAGTTAGGAGGGTTGGCCCAAGCTGGTACTGTAACGTTGGGTGTAGATGGCGATAATCTCAGTTTGAAATTTCCTGAGAATGTTGCACGAACTTCGGTATCCCTTACCAATCAAGCAGGTGTATCTGTAACTGGGGCTGGTGGCGGTAATATTGCAGTCAACGCCTTTAATCTAGAGATTTTAGGAGGAAGTATTTTAAGCGGTGGTATTGGGGAAGGTTTGGGGACACCTGAAACAATTGGGGGAGATATTACGCTGAATGCTACCAGCTCAATCAAAGTTGCTGCTGGGAGCATAGTTCGTAATCGTGTGCGCTTAGGGTCACAAGGCAATGGGGGTAACATTACTATCGATTCTGGTTCTTTCTCATTAGGCGATCGCGCTATCCTTCAAACCTCAACATCTGGACAAGGAAATGCGGGGAATGTGACAGTACGGGCACAAGATGCTGTTTCTTTTGCAGATGCTTACATCCTCAGCACGGTGGAACCAGGGGGTGTAGGTAAAGGTGGCAATATCGACATCAATGCTGCAACACTATCACTAATTGATGGCGCTCAACTGCTAACCCTAACTAATAAAGCATCTGATACCCAGCCAGCAGGACAGGGGGATGCGGGGAATGTCAATGTTAATGTTACTGGGTCAGTTAATATTGCTGGGGAGAAAAACGGTCTTTTTAGTGCAATTTACAGTCGGGTGGAAACGGGGACAGTTGGTAATGGGGGTAACATTACCATCGATTCTGGTTCTTTCTCATTAGGTGATCGCGCTCAACTTAGTGCCTCAACATTTGGACAAGGGAACGCGGGGAATGTGACAGTACGGGCACTTGAAACTGTTTCTCTTGCAGATAATGCTCGCATCTTCAGCACGGTGGAATCAGGGGGTGTAGGTAAAGGTGGCAATATTGACATCAATGCTGCAACACTATCACTAATTGATGGCGCTCAACTGCAAACCCTTACTCGTGGTGTATCTGCAACAGCGCCAGCAGGACGGGGGGATGCAGGGAATGTCAATGTTAATGTTACTGGGTCAGTTAATATTGCTGGGGAGAAAAACGGTCGTTTTAGTGGGATTGCCAGCCTTGTGGATAGGGGGACAGTTGGCGATGGGGGTAACATTACTATCGATTCTGGTTCTTTCTCGTTACAAAATGGCGCTCAACTTGTAGCCTCAACATTTGGACAAGGAAATGCGGGGAATGTGACAGTACGGGCACTTGATACTGTTTCTCTTGCAGATAATGCTCGCATCTTCAGCACGGTGCAACCAGGGGGTATAGGTAAAGGTGGCAATATCAACACCAATGCTGCAACACTATCATTAATTGATGGCGCTCAACTGCTAACTATTGCTCGTGAAGCATCTGATACCCAGCCAGCAGGACAGGGGGATGCGGGGAATGTCAATATAAATGTTACAGGTATTGTTGATATTGCTGGGGAGAAAAACGGTTATCCCAGTGCAATTTCCAGTCGGGTGGAAACGGGGACAGTTGGCAATGGGGGTAATATTACTATCGATTCTGGTGACTTCTCGTTACGAGATGGCGCTGTACTTACTGCCTCAACTTCTGGGCAAGGAAACGCAGGGAATGTGACAGTGAGTGCCAAAAATGCTGTTGACCTTGCAAACGGTTACATCCTCAGCACAGTGTCA
>NZ_JAVRCC020000106.1:0-5123 GCF_034530975.2 Nostoc sp. DedQUE07
TTACAACAAGTCTTTCCCCTTGTCCCCAATTCTCCTTGTCTCCAAGTCCTCTTTCCAATGCCCAATGACTAATGACTAATGACTAATGACTAATGACTAATGACAACGCTTTGATAGCAGAAAGCGCTATCTCTCTTTTATTGCTACTTATCCAAGTACCAGCAACGGCGATTCTGTTTTCGCGCCTATTAAAAGGGCCAAGACGCCATCCTCCAATAAAACCCCAACAACCGACACCTGAGCTTTTGGGTAAGGTTAGCGTCGTTGTTCCCACACTGAACGAGGCGCTTCGCATTAGCCCTCTGTTGGCTGGTTTAAGTCAGCAAAGCTATGAAGTTCGGGAAATTATGGTTGTAGACAGTAAATCCAGTGATGGCACCCCCGATTTAGTTAAAGCCTCACAGCAGAAAGATCCCCGCTTTCGCCTGATGACAGATGATCCCTTACCCTCTGGTTGGGTGGGGCGTCCTTGGGCGTTGCATAACGGTTTTCTATATAGTTCAGAGGCTAGTCAGTGGTTCTTGGGGCTGGATGCTGATATCCAACCGCATCCTGGTTTAGTTGCTGGGTTGTTAAAGACGGCCGAAGCACAGGGCTACGATTTGGTTTCTCTTTCACCCCAATTCATCCTCAAATATCCTGGGGAGTGCTGGCTACAACCGGCTTTGTTGATGACTTTGCTTTACCGATTTGATCCAGCGGGGATCAATACAGAGCAACCAGAACGGGTAATGGCAAATGGGCAGTGTTTTTTGTGTCGTCGCTCCGTTTTAGCTGCTATAGGTGGTTATAGCAGTGCGAAGAGTTCTTTTTGTGATGATGTCACGTTGGCACGCAATATTGCTATCCAAGGTTATAAGGTCGGCTTTTTAGATGGCGCAAAGGTATTAAAGGTAAGGATGTATGAAGGGGCGATGGAGACGTGGAAAGAATGGGGGCGGAGTCTCGATCTTAAAGATGCAACTTCTCGCTCTCAGTTGTGGGGAGATTTATGGCTACTCGCATCTGTTCAAGGTCTACCCTTTTTAATTGTCCTGACTTTTTTGTTGATTTCTCCTACTCTCTCCTACTTGCTACAGACGCGATTAATCGCGTCTGTACCTATTCCCCCACTCCTGCTGCTGGGACTGAATTTATTCCTGCTGGTGATTCGCTTTGCGATGCTAATAGCGATCGCACCTTCTTACGATCGCACAAACGCTAAAGGTAGGTGGTTATTTTGGCTTTCCCCTTTAGCCGATCCCTTAGCTGTGCTACGAATCTTTTTATCTGCATTCCGCACCCCGCGCGAGTGGCGAGGACGCAAGTATATATAGTGGGGCATTGGGCATTGGGCTTTGGGCATTGGAAAGAGGACTTGGAGACAAGGAGAATTGGGGACAAGGGGAAAGACTTGTTGTAAGTTCTAAACTTTTGTCACCTTGTCACCTTGTCCCCTTGTCCCCTTGTCCCCTTGCTTCCCCTGCTTCCCCTGCTCACTCCCTACTCCTCTTCACCTCCTACTTGATCCCCGCGTTCCAATTCCCAAAGAATTTGATTTCCTTCACGGCGTACCCGTGACACTATCCAATTTCGCCAGCGCCATTGATCTCCACGACTGGTGACAGCGCTGGCGTGGACATCCATCAAGTCTGCTAACTCAGAACTGGTGATTAAGTAGCCTTTTTCAGAAATTTCGTCAGCTATACGCAGAGTTTCGACCAAGCTGCGGAGTTGCGAAACCCTCATTTCTGGCGGTTTTTCATTGGTCACGGCCGCAGTTGGCCCAGTTAATGGTTCCATAAAGGTTATTTCTGGTGCAAAAGTACTGATTTGTTGGGGATTTTGGTTAATTATTCGAGAGTTTTTTTCATAATCAGCTACTTTTGCTACATTTAGTTGATTTTGGGAAGGTAAAGATTTATGAAAATCTGTGAAAGATAATTGTTGTAGCGAAGGGATTTTGCCACTGGCATAACTGCGAGCGATCGCATCACAACGTTCGTTACCTATGTTACCAGAATGTCCCCGAACGTATTGCCATTTTACTTGTTGGGTATTGAGTTCATCTAAGGTTTCTAAAAGGTCTTGGTTTTGGACGGGTTTACCATCTGACTTTTTCCAGCCTTTGTTTTTCCAGCCTTTCACCCACTTGGTAACACAGTTAATCAGGTATTCGCTATCGGTATGAAGGGTGATGGGTTGGGCTTGTTGAGATGTTTGCAGAAATTGAAGGGCGGCGATCGCAGCTTGCATCTCCATTTTATTATTAGTGGTATGAGGGGATGCATCGCCCATTTCGTGGATTGAGCCATCGCTGAAGTAGACGACAACACCCCAACCGCCAGGGCCAGGATTACCGGTGCAAGCACCATCAGTGTATATACTTTGAATTATGGGTTGGGTGGACATGTTTAGAGTCTCGAACCGCGAAGGCAAAAGTTATTAGCGGCGAATTTTTTAACAATATCCAGGCTATTATACTGATAAAAACTCTTAATTCTGACTCCTAACTTCGGAATTCTTCTTTAATCCTCATCATCAGGCAAATTTTCCATTTCTTCAGTAATTAGCGTCTGAAAATCTTCGTCACAATGATTATACAGATGAACCGCAGCAGCTAGGAGTTCTGCTAGAATTTCAGCTTGTTGGTTAGCAGTTAAACTAGTTAACTGTAACTGGTTAATCAAGGCTTGTACTTTTAGGCATTCTGTACCTAATTCAGCAATTAAGGTACTGAAGGTTGAATTGGTGACTGCAAGAGGGCGATCGCTAATCTGCATATTTTAGTTATTGTCCCAATCTTTTACGTGCTTGTTGGATTGCCTTGTCAAAAGCACGAATCTCTTTTTCCAAATGCTTAATTAGACCTTCGTCAGCAAAACTCTTTTCTGATTCCAGTCTAATATGTTCTTGATGTTCGGTAATTCTTTGAGTTAAAGATTCAATCGCCTTTTGATGGTGCTTCTAACTCGTTACTCCGAACGATAAGCAACGCGGAGACTTTGGATTAAAATCACCAGAGATGCGATCGCCATTAACCCGCCCCAAAACCAGTAAGGTAAAAGCAAATATCGCTGCATTTGCCCTGTATCAGAAATTCCAAGGGGGCCAGCAGAACTACTAAATAGATAATCAAGTTGATGGTACGTACTTACACAAGCTTGTACGCCCAGAAATTGAATGACAAACCCTTGCGCCCAGCGAGGTGCTTTCAGGGAAATACCCAAGATTATTAAACCTAGTAAGGGAATTGCAACCAATCCAAACCAGGAACGCACCCAAATTAATGTGGACAACAGCAAAAAACTGCCTAAAATTTTTAAACACAGGGTTGCTGCTGTAAAACTGCGGGAAGCCAGAATCAAAGCTGCACCGGCAAGAGGCGGCCCCATTGGCCCAGCTGCGGCGATGATTGCTGGGCCAATTGGCCCCAATGACGACCGGAGACCATAAGTTGCGACACCAGAACCATTGCTAAAAATCTGCAACTTCTGAAACTGTCCCCCTAATAGCAGTGCCATTAAGCCGTGACCCATTTCATGAAACCAAGTTGCCAAAATTGTAAATGGGTATAAGATATAATCTCCTCCTGGTACTTGCCACAACAAAGCAGTTGCGATCGCTGCTGCAACTAGCCAGGTTAGCCCCATACGCTCAACAACTAACGGGGCTTCTTTAGTCAGCAAGGGTTCAAAATTTTTATTTGATTTGCTCATAAGTTACTCAATTTTAGATTTTAGATTTTAGATTTTGGAATTAAGATTATCCCGATTAATTCATGGGGCATTCAATTTGGGGTTTTAGATTATAGATTATTCCTTCAATTTAATATTGACAGTATATTTTCATCTATCCTAATGTAATTATTGAGGTATTAGGGTTACTGAGGAATGCAACAATTCGCACTTCAAAGCGACGGCTGTAAACTATGGCGCTATCAAGAACAACATAGCCATCCGTCGCTTGTATGATACAATTCAAGTGTTTATCCTCCAAAATAGATATCGGAGGATGGGCAGAAAATACTTAGACCGGATGTCACAATTGAGTGCTAATCAGTTAAGCAAGTTGAAACAGGAATGTCATTAAGTCTCCTTTACCCAAGCTGATGCGATCGCCTGGTCGCAAGCGATGACGGTTCCCTGGTAAAAGTGGCAAATTATTAATGTAAGTGCCATTAGAACTTCCTACATCCTCTACATAGTGGGCATCTCCTTCGACACGAATATCTGCATGAATCCGCGAGACAATTTCGGAATTAGGAAATCCTGAAACATCTATATCTGGAGGAATCCGGTCATTAGGCTTGCCGATATGAATCACAGAGAAATTTTGCGGCAATTCAATTAAGCGATCGCTTTGAACGTGGAGTAACCGCGCTGTAACCTGCTGCAATTGCGTTCTGGCAGCAGTTGCAGTTGGTGCTGGTGCTGCTGGCGGGGGTACTTCGGCTTGGGAGGTTGGTACTGGTTCCACTGGTGGTGGAGTCGGAATACTACTTTGTCCAGAGACTACGGGTTGAGCTACAACGGATGACGCTGGCTCTGGAGGACTGCTTTTTGCAACAGGTATGTGTGGCACAGGTTCTGGGGGAATTGCCATCTCTGTTGGTGGTAAAGATGATTCGGGAGGATGAGAGTTAGTCGAACCACCCACTCCCAAGGCATCTGGTTGTAAAAGTTCTAACAGTGGATCGGGTGGAACTAACGGTGGTACTTCCACAGGAATATCGGGAGTAACTGTTGTAGCTACTGCGGGATGAACGTGTGGAACACCTGCGGAGTGAAGGTTATAGCCACATTGACCACAGAATGCAGCATCTGCCTGCACAGTTGCCCCACAACTGGGACAATTAGTAGTCGCAGGTAATGGTGTATAACAAGCTTCACATTGGACAGCGCCATCAGGGTTGGGATGATTGCAATTAGGGCAGACGATCATCGATATTTAGCCTTTGTTCAAGATCATCATAAATATAGTTAGGACTGGCAAGCAGAGGGCGGCCCTAGCTTTAGATTCTAGCAATTACTGCTAATTGAACAATAAATTGGACACTCTTACACGGGGAAGGGGAGCAGGGGGGAAGGGGAGCAGGGGAGCAGGGGAAGCAAGGGGACAAGGGGACAAGGGGACAAGGTGAC
>NZ_JAVRCC020000107.1:0-3928 GCF_034530975.2 Nostoc sp. DedQUE07
GGGAGGGGAGACAAGGCGTAGCTTTGGCGGGGTGGGGTTCTTCGGGTTTAATAAGCAATCAAGCGGACATGATATGACAAATGACAAATGACCAATGACAAATGACCAATGACAAATGACAAATAAAATAGCCCTTAATTTATGGAAATTACTTTGGCAAGAATACAGCGCTAGGGTAAATCATGCCCGTACCTACCAGCAAATGATTACTGCTGCGGGTGGGACTGTCGCCAACGACCACATCGCCTTTCGATCATTGCGTTTATTAGTAGATACTCCAGAAGGTAAACTTAACTTAGGAATTGACTACCTCGGACAACTTGCAGAAGCTTTGGGTTACGTGGCGGCTGGAGAGTATACTTTTGCTCAAACTCATTTGTACGCCCGTCATTATCGTCATCCGCAGCAAGAGGAATTTAATTTACCCAAGCTGTTTATCAGCGAGTTGATTGTCGAGGAATTGCCTGCTAATATTGCCCAACTCATCTTTAAAACAGTATCTTCAATTCCATACGAACTGACCTCACCCCTTATTCTTCTACAAAAAGACGCGGACTTTGAAACCATCGCCAAACAACTCCAGCAAGTTTTTACCCGTCCTTGGCTACCTCCCCAGCGTTCTGTTGTCGAAGAAGTGAATCAGGTTACTCAGTATGGTGCTTGGGTGTTGCTGCACGGATATGCTGTCAACCACTTTACAGGTTACGTTAATGGACAGAATACCCCAGAATATCCAGACATTGATACTACTGCTAGTGCTTTGACTAACCTGGGTGTACCAATGAAAGCAGAGATAGAGGGAAATGTTGCTTGTGGTTTGCGGCAAACTGCAACTCAAGCAATAACAGAAATGGTGACGGTATTAGATGATAACAGTGGTGCAGAAATTCAGATTCCTTGGACTTATGCTTATTATGAAATTGCCCAACGCTATCTAGTAGAAGTGGAATCTGGAAAGCAGCAGCTTTTTGATGCTTTTTTAGGAAGTAATGCCCAACAATTGTTTGAAATGACTCGTCTATCTAAATAGCCGAGAGTTGTTATACCAATTGGAAAAAAGAATGCAACAAATAGACCATTTGTAGAGACGCGATTCATGAGCCAGCGCGTTGCGGGGGTTCCCACGCCACTTGCTTCAAGTCGGCAAAGCCGCCCAACACAGTGGCTCCCCGTTGTAGCGACTGGCGTCGCGTCTTTACTTTACCCAAAAATGTGTTGCAATCATTAATTGAATTGGTATTAGTAAAGGATTCAATTTCAAAATTCCGAGCTAGTAGTTTCGTCTTTTGGACAAACTACACTTGCAAGACAAAATCTGATGCAGTAAGAGTTGGCGCACCAGTTAGAGTTGCAAATAGACCACCACTGCCAAAACCAGCCGCACTGCCATTTTCGTTGTAAAACAACTGCCCACTCACAGCGTCATAGACAATTTTCGCCGTGCTAGTGCCTGCTAAATTAGTGACTTGAAAATCACTGGTATTACTAAAACCATTTCCCGCAACAGAGGTAATGGCATTAAAGAAAGTTATATCCAGTACAATCTTGTCACCTTCAGAACTATTAAAGTCACTAATGGTATTTACTACAAGAGTAGAAGGAGAAAGTTGGGAAAAATCCTTTTTGTACACAAATCTATCAGCACCTGCACCGCCAACGAGAGTATCATAGTCTTCACCACTAATGAGGGTATCATCATTACCAATGAGGGTATCATTACCAGCGCCGCCTCGTAGCAAATCGTTGCCACTCTTGCCGTTGATGATATCATCACCTCCCTGACCATTAATCACATCATTGGAATCGTAAAAACCTGTGATGTTATTGTTAAGGTCATTGAGGAATGTCACCGTGTTCTTATTAAACAAGTTAGTTTGAGTGGAGTTGGCATCGAAGACATCAAAACTGTCAGCGATGTTAGTCTGTCCATCAAACAGGATATTGCCGATCGCAGCTCTGCTACCTAATACTGGTAAATTATCCAAGTATTCTAGTTGAAAGTCTTGCAGGATGACTTTGGTGTTGGCGATATCTTCAAAAGTGACTTCTAGATTGTTACCATTTTGAGTTAATTGCAGATTTTTAGCAGTCAATCCCAATCCTGTAAAGTTCAGCGTGTCAACTTGAGAAATCACCCCTGATGAAGGATTTGTGCCTTTGCCAATGCCGCCAAAGTCGGTGATGGTGTCGATACCATCGCCAGGGAGAAAGATAAATTTATCTTGACCACCGTTACCTGTGAGGATATCGTTACTAGCTTTTCCATCGATAATGTTATTGTTGAGTGTGCCGATAAGGATATCTGCACTCTTAGTTCCCGTGATGAATTTCTGGACAATACCCAAGGTGGTAGTTGCTACTGCACTGGTATTACTAAAACCTTGCCCGTCATTAACGACAAACTCAATTGTAGTGTTAGCAGTAGCGGCAGCAGTATTATTGTAGGTAAGGCTGTTAAGAACTTGTCGGTAATTGGCAATGGTATCTGTGCCGCTCAGGGTGAGAGTGCCCGTGGTGGGGTTGTAGGTAGAAGTGATGTTACCAATAGCAGTGGCATTAAGACTTTCGGCTGCGCCATTAAAAAGATTAGTAATGGTAATGGTGACAGCAGCTAAGGTAGTGGTATTATTGTCACTTAGGGTGAAATTGCGATCGAGGATAGAAACGGGAGTACCGCTAAAGGTAGTGCTAAAATCAATTCCCTCTGAATTGCCGTTGAGGTCAAGAACGGGAGCGCGGTTGCCAAACGCCACGTAGGTGTTCTGCAATGAGCTATAAAAAGGTCCGCTGAAGTCGCCATATAGTGTGCTGACAATCAGGTCGTCGATGCCGTCACTGTTGATATCTCCCGCACTGCTGCTGACAGCGGAGCTAAATAAGCTACCTGTGGCGCTTTTGATGGTAAAGCCATTAGTGCCGTTGAGCGTGGAGAGGTCGAGTTGGGGACGAAAACCGTCCTTGCTACCAAACACTACGTAGCTCTCCCCTAAACCCAATCCTCCCCCGATAATCAGGTCGTCGATGCCGTCGCCGTTGATGTCTCCCGCGCTGCTGACAGACGAGCCTGAGTAGTAAGTTATATTAGTGCCGTTGATAGTAAAGCCATTAATGCCGTTGAGGGTAGAGAGGTTGAATTGAGCATCAAAACCGCCCTTGCTACCAAACACCACGTAGCTCTGCCCTGAGTAATTGCTGTTGGGCCTGGCATCTGGTGCCCCGATAATCAAGTCGTCGATGCCGTCGCCGTTGATATCTCCCGCACTACTGACAGACGAGCCTAAACGGTCTTCTTGATTGATGCCGTTGATAATAAAGCCATTAGTGCCGTTGAGCGTGGAGAGGTTAAATTGGGCATCAAAACCGTTCTTGCTGCCAAACACCACGTAGCTCTGCCCTGAACCGAAGCCGTTGGGGTGAGCAAGGAATGCCCCGATAATCAGGTCGTCGATGCCGTCACCGTTGATATCTCCGGCACTGCTGACAGACCAGCCTGAGAAGTCACTTTCTTCGATGCCGTTGATGGCAAAGCCATTAGTGCCATTGAGGGTTGAGAGGTTGAATTGGGCATCAAAACTGTTCTTGCTGCCAAACACCACGTAGCTCTGCCCTGAATTAGAGCCGTTAGGGTCAGCATAGCCTGCCCCGATAATCAGGTCGTCGATGCCGTCGCCGTTGATGTCTCCGGCACTGCTGACAGACCAGCCTGAGAAGTCACTTTCTTCGATGCCGTTGATAGTAAAGCCATTAGTTCCGTTGAGGGTAGAGAGGTTAAATTGGGCATCAAAACCAGACTTGCTGCCAAACACCACGTAGCTCTGCCCTGAATTGGAGCCGTTCGGGTCAGCAGAGCTTGCACCAATAATCACATCGTCGATGCCGTCGCCGTTGATGTCTCCGGCATTACTGACAGACCAGCCTGAGAAGTCAC
>NZ_JAVRCC020000108.1:0-3282 GCF_034530975.2 Nostoc sp. DedQUE07
CGTAATGCGTCCAATTTGACTGAACCATAGAAACGTTTTGGTGGAACTATGACAGCAGAGGAAGCATTATCTGTTATTACAATGTCAATAGTTTTTTCTTTTTCAATCTTGTAGCTTCCTGTTTTTTCTTTAAATCCTGGTGGAGTTACTTTAGCAGCAGCATCTGCCTCAAACTGGCGTTGCGCTACTTCTGGCTTAACTATCAGATTTTGACTGCTAAGGGTTACGGTAATGTGTTCAGCTGCTTTCAAACCAAGATAACGTCCTTTGGATTCATCCCAGCCTGTGGCATAAGCAAAGTTTTCATTCCACAGTAACGCTGCAACTCCTTCTGCGATCGCGCACAGAGCGATACCTATAAAACCGACTGTTGTCAAAAAACCGTATTCTAAAATACATTTTTTAGAATACTCCTTCAGCAACTATAAATAAGTAAAACTAATTAATAACCGAAAAAGTTAAGGTAACGCGCCTACCAAAAGATAGTTCTGGATATGTAGTATGCAATTTGTGTAAAGTAAAGTATGGAGGTAAAGAAGCAAAATTGAGAATTATTTAGTTGGGTTATGAATGCAACGGAGCCAGTTCTAACTGATAGTAAAACCTTAAACGAAGTAGTTAACTGTTTAACAGAACATATTCCAATTCAAACTCAAGGAAAGTGTGAAAAAAAAATATCTTTGAGATTTTAATTCGAGCAGCCACCCAAAGCGATAGTATCGAAAACACAACGAAAGTCTTAAAGAATGTTCCTACCAGTAACGATATTCGTTACCATTTAGATAAATATTCAAACATTAAATCTTTAGAATCAGACTTAAATACAGCAATTCAAAGCCGCTTACCAGATGGAATCCGACAAGGTAAACAAAAAATTGCTATCGATTTTAACTTAATTCCATATTATGGTGAACCCTCACCAACCGAAGCACCATATATTTATAGAAGTCAAGCTACAAGTGGAACTTGTTCTTTTTACGCCTACGCTACTGTCTATGTAATTAAGAGGAATAAACGAGTAACTTTAGCTATCAAAGCTCTTCAACAACAAAATACGAAGGCAGCAATTATCACTTATCTTTTATCACTGATTGAGCCTTTGAATCTTCAAATCGAAAGATTGTATTTAGACCGGGGATTTTTCTGTGTGTCAGTCATCAGATGGTTGCTAGTTTTGGATATTGCTTTTGAAATACCAGTGATTATTCGAGGTAAAAATGGAGGTACTAGACAATTAATTAGAGGTCGGCGCAGTTATAAAACAACTTACACTTTAAACAGTGATAAATATGGCTCATGTACTTTCCCAGTTTGGATAGTTTGTACATATAAAAACGGTAAAAGACGAGCGCACGGGCGATAATTTTTTATTTATGCTGTTTATAAAGTTAAGTTGTCATTACATTCAATACATGACGACTATCGTCTCCGTTTTGGAATTGAAAGTAGCTATCGGATGAAAAATCAATGTCGGATTAAAACAACTATCAAAAATCCAACAATTAGATTTCTATTTGTAGCTTTAGCTTTTTTAATTATTAATGTTTGGATTTATCTAGTCTGGCATTATCTCAGCCGTTTAAAAAAAAGTTCAAGACAAGTTTTCTCCCATCTATTTACCCTTAAACAAATGCTTGAGTTTTTAGGTCAAGCAGTAGACCGCAATTATGGAGTTGCCTGTGAAATTTACTTGCCATCTGGCTGATTTTGGTTGATTTTGGGGTTTATTGATAATTTAATCTTATCATTTAGCCAAGCAATCAGCTTTTGTATATTTCCCCCGAAAACGGTATCACAGGCTACCATGTTTTAGCGAGCGCCAAACTTTTCGGTCTACTGAATTTTGGCTTCTGGTATTCCCAAGCAAAAATCAAGAACTGGTAAGGCTTCTGGAAAACTTTTCGGTCTACTGACTTTGCTGCTCCTGAAAATCAAGATTTAGGAGTTGTCAAAGCCTTACGAAAACAAGTCTCCAGGCTGGATTTATCCCCTTTTCCTGCACCCTCTTGACAAATGTGCAATTACTTAACCTCTCACGAATGGGTTACATGGGTACATTTATGCAAATATAAAAGCCTGTATTGCTCTCAACACAGGCTTTTGAGGTCTATTTAGTACATTCGTACAGAGGGAAGTTCAGCTTAACCTCTCACGGATGACCCAAGAGCGATCGCAAAAGTTTTCGGTCTACTGAATATTCAAATTGACATGCACAATCATATCGTTGAAATCTTTGTCACCACCATTTGCTAAATCCTCAAAACCAAAGGTGTTATTTTCTAGCAGACGAATGTGATCTGTCTTGTCTGAGTTAGCACCCAAAAATGCGAAGTATATTGCTGGATTGTTATTCGCATTGCTATCAAGAATGGCATCAGGTCTACCATTAACAATAATAAACGGTGCATACAGAGAATCAGGTGCGATATTCCCAGAGTAACTTGCTGTACCTTGGTTATTCCCCGTCAAGTCTATACCTGCAACACTTCCACGGATAGCAGCTTCGGCATAACCAGCTTGCCCTACGAGAATATCTGCTGTACCATCCCCGTTGGTGTCGATACCACCATTTGTATCAGCCACTTTATAGAAACCGATAACATCATCGTATGCAGCTTCTCTATTGACTACAAAATCAGCTTTTACCTGTTGTGTCACACCACGTAAATCAAGGAGTTCTCCTTGTTGGTTTCCTTGTAAACCTGTACCCAAAGGCAAATTTTTATCTGTTGCCTGAATGTTGAACATCAAATCCTTGAATTCACTGCTGTTGCTAGCTTTCCAAGACAAGGAGAAGTTATTATTACCTGAGCTTGTAACTTTAAGATTTGTCGGATCGGAAATCAGTACATCTGTAACAGCAGCTTGTCCAGCCAAGATATTATCTATGGTATTATCGCGTACTAAGTAAAATTTTAGCTGTTCGCCAGAAGTAAATTCCGACAAACTAGCTAAATCAGCATTGAATCCAATTGGATACTTGGTAAGTGAGGAGAGAATCACCTTGGATCGTTTCAAAGCTGCTTCCACGTAACCAGGATCGCTAGAGGCAATACCTTGAATTCTCCCTTGTTCATCATCTACAGCAAATACTCCCAATTCATAAACATGATTAGAACTTTGTCCTGTCAGTTGGACTGAAAGTGTTGCTTTTTCGCTATTACCTTTACCTTTAATAGTAAAGATATCGTTATTAGCATTCTTTATCAGGGTTGGTATGTCGTTAATACCTCCAGAAGAAGTACCACCTCCAGAAGAAGTACCACCTCCAGAAGAAGTACC
>NZ_JAVRCC020000109.1:0-2023 GCF_034530975.2 Nostoc sp. DedQUE07
ACATCCTTAAAGGTGTTGTCTGGGATAATGAAGTTGAAAAGTGTGTCTTCTGTTGCTTGTTGGTTAGCAATTTCATTCGCCACCTCTGGCGCATCGTTGGTGTTATTAACAGTGAGCGTAAACACATCACTGACTTGAGCAAGATAAGTATCTGTGGCAGTAACTTTAATGTTTAAGCTACCCACGTTTGCATTTAAGGGAGTGCCACTGAAGGTTTTGGTTGCAGCATTGAAGGTTAACCAACTCGGTAGAGAGTCGCCGTTTTCGAGAGTGGCAGTGTAGGTGAGAGTGTCGCCAGCATCGACATCCTTAAAGGTGTTGTCTGGGATAATGAAGTTGAAAAGTGTGTCTTCTGTTGCTTGTTGGTTAGCAATTTCATTCGCCACCTCTGGCGCATCGTTGGTGTTATTAACAGTGAGCGTAAACACATCACTGACTTGAGCAAGATAAGTATCTGTGGCAGTAACTTTAATGTTTAAGCTACCCACGTTTGCATTTAAGGGAGTGCCACTGAAGGTTTTGGTTGCAGCATTGAAGGTTAACCAACTCGGTAGAGAGTCGCCGTTTTCGAGAGTGGCAGTGTAGGTGAGAGTGTCGCCAGCATCGACATCAATGAAGGTGTTGTCTGGGATAATGAAGGTGAAAACTGTATCTTCTGTTGCTTGTTGAGGAGCGATCGCCTGAAATACCTCTGGCGCATCGTTGACGTTGTTAACGGTGAGTACAAAAACATCATTCGCTTGGGCGCCAGCAGTATCTTTAGCAGTAACTTTAATGTTGAGGCTGCCGACATTTGCATTTAAGGGAGTACCACTGAAGGTTTTGGTTGCAGCATTGAAGGTTAACCAACTCGGTAGAGAGTCGCCGTTTTCGAGAGTGGCAGTGTAGGTGAGAGTGTCGCCAGCATCGACATCAATGAAGGTGTTGTCTGGGATAATGAAGGTGAAAACTGTATCTTCTGTTGCTTGTTGGTTTGCAATTTCATTCGCCACCTCTGGCGCATCGTTGGTGTTGTTAACAGTGAGTGTGAACACATCACTGATTTGAGCAAGATAAGTATCTGTGGCAGTAACTTTAATGTTTAGGCTACCCACGTTTGCATTTAAGGGAGTGCCACTGAAGGTTTTGGTTGCAGCATTAAAACTCAACCAACTCGGTAGAGAGTCACCGTTTTCGAGAGTGGCAGTGTAAGCGAGAGTGTCTTCAGGATCTTGATCTTGGAAGCTATCTGAGATTGTGAAGTTGAAATTTATGTCTTCTGGAGTCTCTTTGTCTGCGATTTCCTTCACTAGTACTGGATTTTGGTTAACCCTGTAACGTGCCACAGCAAAGTTATTGGCGCTTATTCCCGCGACTATTATCGTACCATCGTGTTGGGTGAGAGCATAGGCATTATCAGTAGTCTTTGTGCCGATATCAGTAGTGATAATGCCAGTAGTATTGAAATCAGTGTCAAGAGTACCATTGCTGTTGTAACGTACTAAAGCAAAGTTATTGTTACTCGAACCCGCCACAATAATTTTGCCATTAGCTTGCACGCTAACGCTGTAAGCTATGTCAGTACCGCCCAAGTTAGTAATGACCTTGCCAGCAGTACCAAAGCTGGTGTCGAGACTTCCATTGCTGTCGTAACGTACTACAGCAAAGTTATTAGTACTCACTCCCGCTAACAGAATCTTGCCATCATCTTGCAGGGCAATGCTGTAGGCGGTGTCTGTGGTATTAGTACCAATATCAGTAATGACCTTGCCAGCAGTACCAAAGCTGGTGTCAAGACTTCCATTGCTGTCGTAACGTACTACAGCAAAGTTACTACTACTCACTCCCGCTAACAGAATCTTGCCATCGTCTTGCAGGGCAATGCTGTAGGCTATGTCAGTACCGCCCAAGTTAGTAATTACCTTGCCAGCAGTACCAAAGCTGGTGTCGAGACTACCATTGCTGTTGTAACGTACTACAGCAAAGTTATTAGTACTCACTCCCGCTAACAGAATCTTGCCATCATCTTGCAGGGCAATGCTGT
>NZ_JAVRCC020000110.1:0-1830 GCF_034530975.2 Nostoc sp. DedQUE07
GGAATGCAGGGAATGTGACAGTGAGTGCCAAAAATGCTGTTGAACTTGCAAACGGTTACATCCTCAGCACAGTGTCAGCAGGAGGTGTAGGTAAAGGTGGCAATATCAACATCAATGCGGCAACACTATCACTAATTGATGGCGCTCAACTGGCAACCATTACTCGTGGTGCATCTGCAACAGCGCCAGCAGGACGGGGCGATGCGGGGAATGTGAATGTTAATGTTACTGAGTCAGTTAATATTGCTGGGGAGAAAAACGGTCTTTTTAGTGGGATTGCCAGCTTTGTGGATAGGGGGACAGTTGGCGATGGGGGTAACATTACTATCGATTCTGGTGACTTCTCGTTACGCGATCGCGCTATCCTTGAAGCCTCAACCCGTGGACAAGGGAATGCAGGGAATGTGACAGTGAGTGCCAAAAATGCTGTTGAACTTGCAAACGGTTACATCCTCAGCACAGTGTCATCAGGAGGTGTAGGTAAAGGTGGCAATATCAACATCAATGCGGCAACACTATCACTAATTGATGGCGCTCAACTGCAAACCGTTACTCGTGGTGCATCTGCAACAGCGCTAGCAGGACGGGGGAATGCAGGGAATGTGAATGTTAATGTTACTGGGTCAGTTAATATTGCTGGGGAGAAAAACGGTATTAAGAGTGCGATTTCCAGCCGGGTGAATACGGGGACAGTTGGCAATGGGGGTAACATTACTATCGATTCTAGTTCTTTCTCATTACAAAATGGCGCTCAACTTGTAGCCTCAACATTTGGACAAGGGAATGCAGGCACAATTAAAGTGAATGCTGCTGATTTTTTCACCATTTCTAGCACTAGTTCTAACTTTAACAGTGGCTTGTTCGTTAACTCCCAAAGTCCGACGGGTACTGCTGGAGATATTATCATCACCTCACCTAGAGTTACCTTAGATAACCAAGGCGTACTCATCGCCGAATCTGCATCGGGTAACGGTGGCGACATCAATTTACAAACTAATTTACTGCTTCTGCGTCGTGGCGCTTCCATTTCCACCACCGCAGGCACAACAGAAAAAGCTGGTGGTAATGGTGGCAACATCACCATCAATGCCCCGTCCGGCTTCATTGTTGCTGTCCCAAGCGAAAATAGCGACATCACTGCCAATGCTTACACAGGCAGTGGTGGGAGAGTAGATATTCAAGCCTTTGGTATTTATGGCATTCAACCGCGCTCTAACCCAACCTCTCTTTCGGATATCACCGCTAGTTCTGAGTTTGGTGTAAGTGGCACTGTAGAACTTAACACACCTGATATTGACCCTAACAGTGGCTTAGTTAACTTGCCAATCGTACCAGTTGATACCCAAGTAGCACAGACTTGTCAAGCTGGTGGAAATTTAGCTAAAAGCAGTTTTACAATCACTGGACGCGGCGGCTTGCCACCTAATCCAGGTGAAGCTCTTAAAACTGATGCAGTGCAGGTTAATTTGATTACTCTCAATCCAAACAGTGATAACCCCGATCGCTCCTTTGTTCCCAACAAAATAACTACCCCTGCACCAGAACCGATCATAGAAGCTACTAGTTTGGTGCTAAACGAAAAAGGGGAAGTTGTTCTGACAGCAAATCTTCCCAGCACTACGCCCCATAGTCTTTGGTTGAAGCCTGCATCTTGCAAAGCAATTCGTAATTCGTAATTTAAGACTGGAGTTTAGACTAAGCCATGCAAAATGACCCAGCAAGGCTGAGTTAATCAGAGACTTAGCAAAAGTATGAATAATCTTAGGTATTAAACAGCAATTCTTTCATGCCTTAAGGGTAATGCCCAACTCCCCTCGTTTTCTGGTATCC
>NZ_JAVRCC020000111.1:0-1465 GCF_034530975.2 Nostoc sp. DedQUE07
GAGTATTCGTCTTCACACTGGCATAAATAATCTATATACTCAAAAAGAGTTTCATGTATTTGTTTTACTACTGAAATAGTCTGTCGTACACTTGGCTCTAAACAAAGTTCTAAAGTATTAAGAATTGCACTTGCGGCTCTCTGTGCTTCTGGAGTTTCTACGTTTTCATAGTCGGGGTAGCTTTGGTCGCAATCATAATAAAGTTGACGAAATCTTGCCACATCAACCTTTTTTCCTGCCAAAAATTGCCAGATTTCATCGAGTGCTACTCTAAATAAATCTTCTCCATCCCAATCATCTTCTCTAGCTGCTCGCAAGTAAATATCATAGTG
Source organism: Nostoc sp. DedQUE07 (assembly GCF_034530975.2). Classification (NCBI taxonomy): domain Bacteria; kingdom Bacillati; phylum Cyanobacteriota; class Cyanophyceae; order Nostocales; family Nostocaceae; genus Nostoc; species Nostoc sp. DedQUE07. The sequence goes on from NZ_JAVRCC020000111.1 coordinate 333, forward strand.
TGGATACAATCTCTCGCAACAAGCTGCCGCAAATGCTACTCGATGCATAGGCGCAAGAGCTTCTAGTTCTCGCTCCAATATATGGAATTGATGGTACTTGAGCAGCATTTCTTTAGAGATGATTTATCGAAGTCTTTATTATTTTAGTGTTGCCTATGACAAAGGCAACACCGATCGCCCAATAAATACTTTGCTGCCAAAGAGAATCAAGATTTAGAGTAGTCAAAGCTCTACGAAAACCAGTCCTCAAGCTGACAGGAAAAGACTACGTAGAGAATTAAACAAGCTTGTGAAAATTTAACGTTAGTGAACTTACACAATCTCATCAATCACAACTGAACCACCTTCATAGAAATCTACACTGAGGTGATAATCTTCGATTAGTGCAGTTCCAAGTAGTGGACGACGACCCATCGCCAGCACCACAACCTCACGCTCGATTCCATGCCAAATTATTCTTGCAAGATGAATTCGCGTCATTACATTGGAGTCATCAGCGAGATTAGCTCTGATGCGAGTGATATACGGTAAATCGAGAGCATCAACAATATCAAGAGGCAAGGTTAAAGTCCCTTCAAACCCTGTATCGACGACACACTCTATTTCTACATCCGGTCGCCCTGCAAGGCAAAGAACAATATTAACTCTAGCTTGAAGCCCAACGACAAACCCATTTATCACGATGCAGTCCTTGTCAACGTTCCCCCGACTGCATAAACCGCGTTAAATCCAATCCTTTCTGTCCAGAGAATTGGATTATTGTGCCGCATCTGCAAACGACGACAGGTTGTAAGCAGATCGTCATTAATCTCGTAATCACCTGATTCAATATCGATTGAAATGATTTTTCCAATGTTTTCTGCTGTTTCCACTTGGGCGCGGATTTGAGTCTCGTAAACCTCTTTGCCACGTCGAGCAATTTCTTCGTCGTCGAGAGTGGGATAGGACATGGGCGCGGTCTCTCTCTTCAAGCTATTAAAATCTCACACTTCCATCCTACAGCAGAAGTCAAAGGTCAATAGTCGCTGGAACGAGTTTTGTCAACTTAAATCTAGTAGACTTTTACCACCATTTTCAGAAGAAGTACGCAGCCATTGTAAAAACTCACCAGTTAACGTGGGAGTTTCTCGCAA
>NZ_JAVRCC020000112.1:0-1074 GCF_034530975.2 Nostoc sp. DedQUE07
GGCAAAAGGTTTAGTGAAAAGCGAGCCAAAAAAATTGCTGTTGAAGTTTTAAATATTCTCATCTATCTGGAGCATTTAAATAGCTCTGAACTAGAGCAAGTTTATAAACATGCTAAAGATGGAATAGAAAGTCGTCAGTATCAGATTATATGGTTACTAGCGCAAGGAAAGAAAACAGAGGAGGTAGAGGAAATAACGGGCTATAGCAGAACATGGATTTACGCATTGGTAAAAAGGTATAACGAGTTGGGCATTTCTGGGCTATGCGATCGCCGAAATCAAAATCAAGGAGCTTCGCCACTAATTGAGGATGTTGAGCAAGCACATCTGTGGCAAGTTTTGCATGGAAATGCCCCAGATGGAGGATTATGGAATGGTCGGAAAGTGGCGGATTGGTTGAGTGAAGTTACAGGGACAAAGGTTAGCCGACAAAGAGGATGGGAGATATTACGGCAGATGACTTTTAGACTGCGAGTACCTCGCCCATGCCATACTGAAAGTGATTTTTCAGAGCAAGAAGCCTGGAAAAAAAACTAGCCACAGAGGTTGAGGAACTACAAACTAGGCATCCAGAGGCTGAAATTCAACTTTGGTGTGAAGACGAACACCGCTTGGGACTCAAGCCAGTTCTGCGACGAGTATATGTACCTGAGGGAGAAACGCCAATTGCCAATGTCAACTGGAGATTTAAATGGTTATGGTTGTATGCATTTGTACATCCCAAAAGTGGAGAAACTTATTGGTGGATTCTCCCATACGTCAATACCGAACTTTTTAGTCAGGTTTTAGCAGACTTTGCTCGTGAATTTGAATTAGGTGCTAAAAAACAGATTATTCTAGCCGTTGACCGAGCTGGGTGGCATATTAGCCATAATTTGGAAATTCCCGAAGGGTTACATTTAACATTTTTACCCTCTCACTCACCCGAATTACAACCTGCGGAGAGATTGTGGACAATCGTAGACGAACCGATTGCCAATCAATCGTTTGAAACCCTCAATGATTTATTGGCAATCGGTTCGTCTACGATTGTCCACAATCGTAGACGAACCGATTGCCAATCAATCGTTTGAA
>NZ_JAVRCC020000113.1:0-676 GCF_034530975.2 Nostoc sp. DedQUE07
GTTATTAGTGACTTTCATAATGCATTAGGTCAGTTTCTCAACTATCGCCTTGCCTTAGAAATGACTGAACCCGATCGCATCCTCTATTTAGCTGTTCCTATTGATATTTTTAATACTTTTTTTCAGGAGCGTTTTACTCAAGCGGCAATATCATATTATGCCCTAAAAATAATAGTATATAAACCGAATACAGAGGAAATAATCGAATGGAAAAACTAGCCAAATATCGCCAAATTGTGCGCGAATTATTAATCGCCCACGCCACCCCAAACCCCCCAAACGAACCAAATATTGAATGTCAACTCATTTTTGATACAGAACACGATCGCTATCAAATTCTAGATATTGGTTGGCAAGAGTTTAATCGTATTTATGCCTGTTACATTCATTTAGACATTAAAGATAATAAAATTTGGATTCAGCACAACATGACAGAAGCCGATATTGCTCAAGAGTTAGTGGAAAGAGGAGTTCCAGCTTCAGATATTGTTTTAGGCTTGCATCCCCCATACAAACGTCCTTATACCAAATACGGTGTTGCTTAAAGTTAATAAAAATAGACACACCATCCTATGGCATCCAAAAGCAATCTGTTAGCAGACATCGCTCGCAGAGCGTGGCCGGAGGATCGCTGGCGAGACAGCGCGGCCGGGTTCTGATGTCTGCTGGGCGCGCG
>NZ_JAVRCC020000114.1:0-584 GCF_034530975.2 Nostoc sp. DedQUE07
CATAAAGTGATACACTCAGAAAGTAGATTATCACATTTTGGTATTAGTGGGATAGGTTCGTCGGTAAAGTTGACTGGGTAGAAAGAGACAAGCAAGTTCTCGAAAAGGTAAAAAATGCTGTGCGATCGCTTCTGAGTGCAGAAAAACCCGCGAGAATAACTCTTGGCAAGATAGGCAAAGCTATTGGGTTACTGGCACTACTCGAAAAACATTTGTCAGAAATGCCAGTGACTAAGGTTTATTTAGAATCAGTGACAGAAACTGTAGAGGATTTTCAGATTCGGCGTATTAAGTGGGCAATTCAGCGGCTTGATGATTGCGGAGAAGAAATTCAGCCTTGGAAGGTGATTAGACTGGCTGCGCTACGAGAAAATTGCTCACAAAGAGTACAAGCAGCTCTAGAAAATGAGCTTTATAAGCAACCGAATTAAATTAATAACACTTTTTTGATAATAGTTTTGTTGATCAAAAGCTCCAAACAAGAAAGAGACGTGTTAAATTCACGTCTCTAAATGATAGGAAGAATACTGGGTTCTAAGCTACATCCGCGACCAGTAAGCCGTTGACAGCAACAATCAAAAGCA
>NZ_JAVRCC020000115.1:0-548 GCF_034530975.2 Nostoc sp. DedQUE07
GATTGAACCGAGTAAGAATGACCAGTCAGGGTGCGAACCCTTCCTGTCGCCACCGACCACAGTTTGATAGTGTTGTCTCCACTACTACTGGCGAGAATTTGCCCATCACTACTGATGGCGACGGATTGAACCGAGGAAGAATGACCAGTGAGGCTGCGAATTTCCTTTCCAGTTTTTACCAACCACAGTTTGATCGTCTTGTCCCCACTACCACTGGCAAGAATTTGCCCATCACTACTGATGGCGACGGATTGAACCGAGGAAGAATGACCAGTGAGGCTGCGAATTTCCTTTCCAGTTTTTACCAACCACAGTTTGATCGTCTTGTCCCCACTACCACTGGCAAGAATTTGCCCATCACTACTGATGGCGACGGATTGAACCGAGGAAGAATGACCAGTGAGGCTGCGAATTTCCTTTCCAGTTTTTACCAACCACAGTTTGATCGTCTTGTCCCCACTACCACTGGCAAGAATTTGCCCATCACTACTGATGGCGACGGATTGAACCGAGGAAGAATGACCAGTGAGGCTGCGAATTTCCTTTCC
>NZ_JAVRCC020000116.1:0-537 GCF_034530975.2 Nostoc sp. DedQUE07
AAGTCGTAACAAGGTAGCCGTACCGGAAGGTGTGGCTGGATCACCTCCTTTAAAGGAGACCTACACCCCTTACATATCGAAAAGCAAACAGTTAAATAGATAGTAAGTTGGTCATTCCTTAGGTCGGTCGCAGACATTTGCAAAATGTAAAAAGCTTTCAAACTATGATTTGGTTCGTTTATGGGCTATTAGCTCAGGTGGTTAGAGCGCACCCCTGATAAGGGGGAGTTCAGACGTGTGCTCTTCCGATCTACCCCTGATAAGGGTGAGGTCCCTGGTTCGAGTCCAGGATGGCCCACCTGAATCAATTAAAAATGTAAAATTAGAAATTAAAAATTTATTTCATTTTTAATTATCAATTTTTAATTGTATCTGGGGGTTTAGCTCAGTTGGTAGAGCGCCTGCTTTGCAAGCAGGATGTCAGCGGTTCGAGTCCGCTAACCTCCACCTGATGGTGATTGCCAAAAAAAGCGATAGAGAGTTCAGCAACATGACTTTGGTGTCAGACTGCTGAGTTAGTTCTCAGCCAGAACCTTG